>CAJUFF010000001.1 GCA_910585505.1 uncultured Ruminiclostridium sp.
ACTGTTAACCAATTAAAAACCATTTTTCCAATTTTTAATTGGTTAACAGTATTACATTTATTAAAAGGAAAAATATATCTGTTTAATTAAGACCTGATTGGTTATAATGTATTTCAAACCCCAAATGTATACGAAATGAATAAAATTTAACTTTTTCGTCAGATTGTACCAAAACAGGTAAAAATTTTCACAATATTTTTAACTTTTACACTTACTCCCCACAAAACCGCAAAAAACATTATTTTTTTGCTTTGTAAAAGGATTTGACAAATATTTAACCTGCTTTTGGCGCTTATGGTTTTTTTTGCTTTTGTCATTGACAAACCGGCATTTATATGATAAAATGTACTAAAATATTAAATGCAAGTTAAGATAATTAAAAATTCATAGATTTGTCGTAATATTTTTCCGTGGTATCCAAAGAAGCGCTTTCCTCCGCTAATCAATTAAATTTAAAGCGCTAAAGGCATAAATCGTCCGTGAAATTTTTAATTTATTTAATTCATTTAGTGTTTTAATACCGATTTTTAACCGCGACGGAGCCGCGCATAACAGAAAGGCTTCGCGGGTTAAAATAATTTTTACAGGAGGCAAATAAAAGAAAATGAAGAAGATAATTGCAATAGCTCTTACCTGCGCCATGCTTTTAAGCGTTGCCGGCTGTTCTCAGAATAACGACAGCGGCAATGACGGCACGTCTACCACTTCTCAGGCGGCCGATACCGACAATAACGGCGGCGAAAGCACAAGCGAAAACACCGGCGACGATACCACCGGCGGCGAAGAAGATCCGAATGGCGGAGACAGCGAGCCTATCGAGATGATAGGACCTTTTGCGGATATGACTTATTCCGAGGCTTCCACAAAGATCTACAACGATAACCTCGGAGATTTTAAGGCGGCTTTGGATATCGCAACCGCCGAGGTTGACGATCTTTCCAAAAGATATGCTCTCATGGCCGTAGCGGAAGCAAAGCTCCTTGAAGCGGGCGTTTTCATTCCTCTTAAGGCAAACGGAGGCGCTTACGCCATTAACCGTCTTGCAAGCTACACCAACTCTCCCGTTATGTGGGGCACCGATAATTACAGATTCTACCAAAACCTTATTACCACCGATTTCATCACTGCGGCCGACAGAGATGAGATGAAGGTAAAGTACAACGAGTTAAAGGGAAGCGGCGAATATCTTGCTTGGGCAAAGCAGTACCTTATCGACAAGGGGTATGAGCTTAAGGACGAAAAGAGCGTTTATTACTCCGCCGATCTTACCACTTGGGACGTTCTTGCAACCAACGAGGCGGACAACTCCGAGCTTTTGGTGCAGACATACGACGGACTTCTTGAGTTCGACTGTGAAAATGTACAGCAGCCCGCTCTTGCCGAAAGCTATGAAGTTTCGGAAGACGGTCTTACCTATACCTTCCACCTTCGTCAGGGCGTTAAATGGGTAGATTCTCAGGGACGCGAAGTTGCCGATCTTACCGCCGATGACTTTGTTGCGAGTATGCAGCACGCTTTTGATGCAAAGAGCGGTACTGAAGGACTTTTGAGAGATCTTATCGTAGGCGCCGGCGAATATATTGACGGTAAAGATCTTGATTTCGGGAAGGTGGGCGTTAAGGCTGTCGACGAGTACACGGTTGAATATACTCTTCAGCAGGTTGCTCCCTATTTTGCTTCCATGACCGGCTACGGTATCTTTGCTCCCATGAGCAGAAGCTATTTTGAATCTCAGGGCGGCAAGTTAGGCGCCGAATTTGAGCAGGTTAAGGACACCGACGCTTATAAGTACGGCAAGGATCAGAACTCCATCGCTTACTGCGGTCCCTTCCTTGTAACCAATGCCACTTCCAAGAACTCTATGACACTTGAGGCAAATCCTTCCTACTGGAATAAGGACGCCCTCAATATTCATAAGCAGAACTGGAGATACACCGAATCCACCGACCCCAAGACTTCATATGACGACGCTATCAACGGCTTTGTTGACGGCGTGGGATTAGATGAGTCTACCATTACAATGGCCAAGGAAGCTGCTACCGATGACGGAAGCAATATATTCGATAAGTATCACTACACCAGCCTTACAGACTCCACAACATACGGCGGATTCCTTAACCTGAACAGACAGCAGTTTGTAAATCCCAACGACCAGGTTAAAATGCCTTCCCAAAAGACTGAGCAGCAGAAGGTTGATTATATAACCGCCGCTCAGAACGTTCACTTCCGTCTTGCGGTATACTTCGCTCTTGACAGAGGAAATCAGAATGCTCAGCTCAGAGGCGAGGATCTTAAGTACAACTCCCTCAGAAATACCTATACTCCCGGAAATATGGTAATGCTTCTCGAGGATACCACTATCTCCATTAACGGTACCGACACAACCTTTGAGGCAGGCACCAACTACGGCAAAATCGTTCAGGCGCAGCTTACCGCCGACGGCTTCAAAGCTAAGGTTTACGACGAAGCAACCGATTCCACCGACGGATTTGACGGTTGGTACAATCCCGAAAACGCTAAGGCAGAACTCGCGATTGCCATTGAAGAGCTTAAGGCACAGGGTCTTGAGATTTCCAAGGAAAACCCCATTTATCTTGATTACCCCGTAGCGGCTCAGGTTCCTCAGTTCAAGCAGGGCGCGTATGTTATTAAGCAGTCTGTGGAAGAAGCGCTTGACGGATGCGTTATTATCAATGTCATTGAAGGCAGTAGTTATGACGACCGTAACTATGCTATGTTCTATCCCGAAACAGGTTTGGAAATGAACTTTGACTTTATGGACGCCGCCGGTTGGGGTCCTGATTACGGCGATCCCATGTCCTTCCTTAATACAATGCTCCCCGATTACAACGGCGACTGCACCAAGTATGTGGGTATTTATTAAGGGCAAAGCGTTTATAATTCTATTTAAGCGTATTGCAGGAGAATGTCACCCCGTTCCCCTGCAATATCTATAATTTCTCCGAAGGGGCGGCACTTTTTGTGCTGTCCTTTCGGAGGTTAGAGGATAATTTTTTTAAATGATCTTTTCGGATTGTGATTTGTCCTCTAACCTCCGAAAGGAATCGACTATTGAAAGGAAAAGCGTTTATGACGAAGTATTTATTAAAGCGTTTGCTTCACGGGTTTTTCTCGATAATCGTCGTGGTTGGCATCGTAATGGTTTTGATCTACTCGCTGCTGGACAAGATGCAGATATTCGCTCTTGATTCTCAGTACAATCGACTCAAGAACAATACCAAAGTGTCTTACCGCTATTCAAGATGGGAAAAGTACGGTTATCTTGATTACGTTACTTATCAGGATTATCTGTACGAGCTTGCCAACTCCGGCGAGATAACCGAGGAGGAACGGTCGGCCGCCGCCGGTATGGGACGTACTCCCAACAAGGACACCGAGAAAGCAAAAGAATACATCGCAAAATTCACCGAGCATTATAAGAATATGGGCTATACTATTGAAAGACGCGACGCCATAATGGCTACTCCAAAAAAAGTAGCCGACGGCGGACAGGCTATTCTTTTTGCGTATAAAGATACCCCTCTTATAGTACGCGCATGGAAATACTTCACGAGCCTTTTCAGCTTTGACAATATAAATTATGTACAAGAGGATGTGGGAGAGCGCGGTCTTGAGTTCACTTTGTACGATCCTGTTTACGGCGGTGAAAAGTTTTCTCCCGCCATTATGGGTAACGGTACCAATCATAGGTATCTTCTGTATTTTGACGGCACTTTTCCTTTTATCCACCAGAATTTGGTTACATTAAACTTAGGCACGTCCTATTCCGTAAACCAAGGCATAGATGTGTTTAAAACAATGACTAACACACAGGGCGGATTCTACAAATCACAGGTTACTTACCCCACCGGACTTACGGAACTGAGTGCCGACGACTTACACACGGCTACCTATATCGCCGATTCGAGAGAATCCAGTAAGATAAATTCCGACCGCTTTGATTCCGATTACACAAACGTAGATGTTGTGCGCGGCGGATTTTCAAAAATAGGCTACTCTTTTGTTATCGGTATTATCTCCGTTGCCTTGGCTTATCTGTTAGGCGTTCCTTTGGGAATAATTATGGCAAGAAAAAAGGATAAGCTTATTGATAAACTGGGAACCGTTTATATTGTTTTCATTATAGCCGTTCCCTCTCTTGCCTATATCTTTCTCTTTAAGCAGATAGGCGGTGCGGCGGGACTTCCTACCACATTTGATATCAACGCACCCACAACTCTTATGTATATTCTTCCCATCATTTCCCTTGCGTTGCCGTCCGTTGCAAATTTGATGAAATGGATAAGGCGATATATGATTGATCAGATGAATTCGGATTACGTTAAGTTTGCCCGTTCCGGCGGATTGAGTGAAGGTGAAATATTCACCAAACACATTTTGAAAAACGCAATCATTCCCATTGTTCACGGTATTCCCGGCAGCGTTCTTGCCTCTCTTACCGGCGCCATTATTACAGAGCGTGTTTATGTGGTGCCCGGTGCCGGTAATCTGCTTACCGAAGCCATAAACAAGTATGATAACGGTGTTATCGTAGGTGTTACGCTGTTTTATGCCGTACTTTCGGTAGTGTCAATTATTTTGGGCGACCTGTTTATGGCAATGGTTGACCCTCGGATCTCCTTCTCGGATAAGGCAAGGTAAGAGCATGTATTCATAGGATACTGCACGTGTCTTTTCGGCAAATTTTGCTTTGTCAGCGAGAAAACCCGCTTGAAATCCACGCACAAACCCTATGAATACAAGCTCAAAATTTCAGGAAAGGTAAGGCAAAATTATGGATTATAATTTCACCGGCTGCGGCTACACCGAAGAAGAGCTTTTTTCGAGAGTCGACCACAACGACCTCGAATCGGAAAAGATTACGGCGCCGCGTTATTCCTATTGGCATTCTGTTTTTCGTGTATTTTTCAGGAAAAAGATAAATATTGTCATTCTGGCAATTTTGGCTTTCGTTATACTATTTGCATATATCTATCCCGCCGTTTCACATTACGATGAGTTTGGCAATCTGACCAATGCTTCCGCAAAACATCTTACGCCTGCTGCCGCAATAGATAAATTCGGTTTTGACATTCACTGGATTTTGGGTACCGGCGGTGCGGGACAGTCAACTTTCGACGCTATCTGGTACGGTTCGAGAATTTCCATTTCTTTAGCGTTTATATGCGCGGCCATCAATATGACCATGGGCGTAATAGTAGGCGCTGTTTGGGGCTTCTCCAAAAAAGTTGACATAATTATGATGGAAGTTTACAACATTATAGGCAACGTACCTTATATACTTTTTATTTCGGTTATGGTCATGCTGTTCACCGCCACCTTCTGGACAATGGTGTTTGCCCTTACCGTGACCGGCTGGTTAGGTATAGCCTACTTTATACGTACTCAGGTCGTAATTATCCGTGACAGAGAATACAATCTCGCTTCAAGATGTCTCGGCACTCCAACGGTAAAAATTGCATTAAAAAATATTCTTCCTTTTATGACGTCGGTTATAGTTACTCTTCTCGCTACGGAAATCCCCTCTTATATTTCTTATGAAGTGTTCCTCTCTTATATAGGCATGGGACTTTCGGAAATGTCACTGGGACGTTTGATTTACGCCTCCGAAACCGCCATGGTAACCCCCGGCTGGGGATTCGAGTTCTGGAGCCCCGTGGCTATCGCGTCAATTATCACGGTAGTGCTTTATGTGGTGGGTCAGAATCTCGGCGACGCTTCCGATCCGAGAACACATATGTAACCGATCTTTGATATAAACGACAGAAAAGGAATGATACCTATGGATAATAAAGATAACAAAAATATACTGCTGTCGGTCAAAAATCTTGATGTGAAATTCCACGTAAGAGGAAGAATACTGACCGCCATAAGAAATATTTCTCTCGACATCTACGAAAACGAATCCATCGCAATAGTGGGTGAATCGGGCTCCGGAAAATCCGTTTTCACAAAGACTTTCGCGGGAATGCTGGATTCCAACGGCTTTATTGATAACGGCGAAATCGTTTTCAACGACGATCTTCTTGCCGACACGGTGGTAAATCTGAACGCTTCCGCAAAAGCCGATATTGAATCCATTGAAAAGAGGCTTAACGAATACGCGAGGCTTCAGAACGGCGCGGATTCCTACAATAAAATATTGGAGCTTGAATCCGAAAATAAAGCAAGATACGAGCTTACCGACGAGGAAAGGGAAAAGCTCGAATCCGAGCTTAAGGCTCTTATTCATGATAAAACTGAGCTTTTTAACGCCAAACAGACCCTTTCTTCAAAAACCGACAAGGAAAAAATCAAGAAAATCTCCGAGCAGATTGACGGCTTTGATATTAAGATAAAAGAAAAGGAAAAAGCCGCTAAGGATTATAAAACCAAGAAAAAACAAAATGCGGACGCGGACGGCGAATATCTCAGACAGTATCACGAAAAAGTGAACAAGCTTAAGGCACAGCGCACCGAAGAGATAACAAAGCCCGCCCCGGCCGAAGCCGTAAAAAGAAACAGAATAATTGCCAAGGAAATTTATCTTTCAGTAGGAAGATACGACTTTTTTAAACGCAAAAAAATGATTTCCGGTCTTTTAAAAGCGTTTAAAAAAGCTTATTCAATGGGTATTGACTTAGATAACGAAGACGAGAGAAACGGCGTTTTCAATAACGTTATTTTCCGCGTAAAATACCTTGACGAGACTCCCGAAAAGCTTCACGGCGTATGTGTTCTTGATCTTGCGCGAATTAAGGATTCCAGGGACTGGACACAGATAAGAGGTAACAGGATCGCCACCGTTTTCCAAGACCCCATGACCTCTCTGAACCCTATAATCACCATAGGCAAGCAGATTACCTCCGTAATTCTCAAGCACCAGAACTGCAGCGAAGCGGAAGCGAGACGCAGAGCCTTGGATCTTATGAGAAAGGTGGGAATCCCTAACGCCGAAGCGCGTTTTGATGATTATCCGTTCCAGTATTCCGGCGGTATGAGACAGAGGATAGTTATTGCCATCGCTCTGTCCTGTCAGCCTAAAATCCTTATCTGTGACGAACCCACAACCGCTCTCGACGTTACCATTCAGGCGCAGATTTTACAGCTTATAAAGGATTTGCAAAAGGAATTTGGCTACACCATCGTGTTCATTACTCACGACCTGGGAGTGGTGGCAAATATTGCCGACCGCGTGGCGGTGCTGTATGCGGGGCAAATTGTGGAGCTTGGAACGGTAGAGGACGTGTTCTACGATCCCCGTCACCCGTATACATGGGCGCTGTTATCCTCTTTGCCGCAGCTTGCTCAGAAAAATACCGTCCTTTATTCCATCACCGGTACCCCACCTTCTCTTTATAACACCATTACGGGCGACGCCTTTGCTCCCCGAAATCCCTATTGCCTCAGAGTGGACACTCTTTTTGAACCTCCCATGTTTAAGGTAACGGAAACCCATTTTGCCAAAACATGGCTTTTAGACCCGCGTTCTCCGAAAATCGAAAAACCGGAGGGTATTCACAATATCCACGAAAAGCTGATAAAAGCATTTAATATATAGGAGCGTAAAGTACAGTGGCTAATATAAATCAAGAAAAGGAAAAAAAGGGACGTGTCGCGCATTTTCCCGAGCACGGCCCAAAGGATAAGGACGGCAGGGAAATACTCCTGTCCCTTAAAAATGTGGACATTACCTTCGGTAAGGGTGACAGTGCGGTAAAAGCGGTAAAGAACGCTTCCTTCGACATTTATAAGGGCGAAACCTTTTCTCTTGTAGGCGAGTCGGGATCCGGCAAAACCACCGTCGGCCGCGCGGTAATACGTGTAAATCCCCTTGCGGGCGGTGAAATTCAATATAAGGGCGTTCGTATTTCGGGAAAGATACCCCATTCACTCGATCGTGAGGTCATCAGAAATATACAGATGGTATTCCAGGATCCCGCTGCTTCTCTTAACGAACGTGCAACGGTGGACTACATCATTTCCGAAGGTCTTTATAACTTCCGCCTTTTTGAAAATGAAGCGGACAGAGTGCGGAAGGTTGAAAAGATCATCAACGAAGTAGGTTTGCTTCCCGAACATCTTACCCGTTATCCTCACGAATTTTCGGGAGGACAGCGCCAGAGAATCGGACTTGCCCGCGCCATGGTTATGGAACCGGAGCTGGTAGTTGCCGACGAACCTATTTCCGCCTTGGACGTATCCATAAGGGCGCAGGTTCTCAACCTTATGAAAAAGTTCCAGAACGAAAAGCAGCTAACTTACCTGTTTATAGCCCATGACCTTTCCATAGTAAGATTTATTTCCGACCGTATCGGAGTTATATATAAGGGCAATATAGTGGAAGTCGCGGAGGCGGAGGAGCTGTTCAATTATCCCCTTCACCCCTATACTCACTCGCTTATTTCCGCTATCCCGATACCCGATCCGCAGCTTGAAAAAAATAAGGTACTATATACCTACGACCCATCAGTACACGATTATACAACCGATAAGCCCGAATTCGTCAACATAGGTCACGATCACTATGTATACGGCAACAAAAAGGAAATTGAGGAATATAAAAAGCTTCGTGAAGCGGGCGTTCCCGTAAAGGCAATAACCATTGACGAGGTTAAGAGTCACGAAAAGGTGATTCATGACGAGATAAAAGCGGACGAAATATCCGAAAAAGAGATAATGGCTCACCCTGCGGGAGACACAGGCTCATTCCTTTTGGCTGTGCTTGCGTTTTTGCTGCCCGTATTGGGACTTCCCATAGCGTATGTGTGCAAAAAGAAAAATTATATACGAAATTTTAAAATGCTGAAAAAGGGCGCAATCGCGGGATTTGCGGTGTTGGGAGCAATTGTGGTGCTGTTCCTGATTATGCTTCTGTTTGCGGTGATATAGCTTGGGACGTACCGTAAAAGGGAGAAGGAAAGGATACGAGCCGCGCCCTGTTCAGAGAATAGAGCTGTCGGATGAGAACAAAAAGAAAAGAGCGATAGCCGCGGTGCTGTTTCTGATTATCGGGGCTGCGCTTTTGGTGTACTGCTTTGTGGTTTTTATAACCCCTGAAAAGGGATGGACAATCATTGAAGCAAACAGTACCGAAAACGACAGCTACGATTTCGTATTTCAGTATTACTTAGGAGCCGAAGGCGGCGACACAAGAGCGGAAAACAGAACGGTAACCGCGCTGTATAATCAGTCGGCGGAAAAAGTAAGCCGGCTTTTTGATGACGTCAGGGATTTTGACGGTATTGTCAGTATTCACACCATAAACGACAGCCCAAATACCGAGCTTGAAATTGACGAAGTACTTTACGAAGTCTTTTCCGTTTTTTCCCGTTACAATTCCCGTTATCTTTACGCGGCACCCATATATTCAAGATACGAAAACCTGTTTTACTGCGCGGACGATTCGATGCTCTTCGATTTTGACCCGATATTAAACGGCGAAATCAGGGCGGAATACAAAAATACCGCCAGTTACGCAAACGACCCCGCTATGATAGATTTAAAGCTGCTCGGAGATAACAAGATAAAGCTTTTTGTATCCGACGAGTATCTGTCATACGCCGAAAAAGAGGGAATAACTAACTTTATAGGTCTTTGCTGGCTGAAAAACGCATTCGAGATAGACTATATCGCGGATACGATGATACGGAACGGCTTTACCCACGGAGCAATTTCAAGTGCCGACGGCTTCATAAGAAATTTTGACACGGGAAGCGAATATTACGCCCTTAACGTTTTTGACGATACGGACGATGGCATATTTCTCGCCGCGTCAATGAATTACAGGGGCGAACGCTCCATAGTAAGCATGAGAAGCTTTCCGGTAAACGACAGCGAAAGACGCCGTTATTACGTCATGCAAAACGGAGAAATAAGAACCGTTTATCTGGACATTTTTGATGGTTTGCCCAAAAGTTCCGTAAATACCTTGATTTCTTATTCCGAAGAAAAAAGCTGCGGAGAAGTACTTCTCGAAATAAAGGATATTTATATTTCGGATAGCTTTGACGAAAGCAAGTTATCCGCTCTCGCGGACAAAGACGTTTTCTCGGTTTATTGCGTTAATAATACCGTTATGTATAATGATGACGGCCTGACGTTCAGCGGGTTATATAAGGATAACAATAAAGAATATACATTGAATATGTTTTAAAACAAAAAAGCCGACGCCCCTTATATAGGAGTATCGGCTTTTTTTACATAATTTTCAAAAATCAAGGCTATCCGTTACCGCCAAGTCCAGCTTCATAAAGCCTTCCGCACGCCTCGAACATTCTTAAATTAGTTGCAAGAACAGGCAAATTCACCTCCGACGCAAGATTAATGATGCTTTCGTCTGGAGTTTTCCCTCTTACAAATACTATACACACTATCCCCATTATGTCGGCGGTACTGACAACCTGCGGATTAGTAAGCCCAGTCAGCAAAACGGCATTGTCCTTTATGTAAGCCAGCACATCGCTCATAAGGTCGGAACCGCAGGCAGTGCGCACTTCTCTTGACAGCATGGCCTCCCCCGTTATCACACTCGCGTCCAACAGCTCTTTTACATCGTTGACAGTCATATTATCACCAGTCCTTTTTTTATTTCCGGGTGTATACAGTAATTATAACATATTTAACATAAAATTTCAACAATTTGTTAAAATTTTTATAGTTGTAATAAACATTTATCAATTCAACAGCATGCTATTGACAGCGTGCTGTTGAATGCGTTATAATAAAATAGAAGATGTAACAGCTCCCAACAAAAATTTCGGAAAACAAAAGCCGTTTCACTCCGAAAAAAGAGGGAAAGGGGAAGGAAAAAATACAATGGAAACAGATAATTTTCATGTTTTGGAACTGTTTAAAAGAATTAACGACACAATTGAGAAAAACGCCAATTCAAATTTACAGTCCTATAATATTACCTTGTCGCAGGTTAAAATGCTTTTTACAATTCTGAACGCGGAAAGCTCTCCCAAAAAGGGAGTTATACCGCTGAAAGAGCTTGAACGCCGTTTCGGAGTGGCTCAGTCCACGGCGGCGGGAATAATTCAGCGCCTTGAAAAAAAGGGCTTGGTTGAAAACGTTGCAGACGCCGAGGACAAACGGGTTAAAGTTTTAATAACTACCGACAAAGGAAAAAGTATCTGTGAAAGCGCGGTAAGAAGCATGAAGAAGCAAAGCGAAAAAGCTCTCTGCGGTTTTGACGGGAATGAACGATCGGAGCTTGAACGTCTGCTTCGGAAGCTTTTGAAAAATATCGAATAATACCAATTGAAATCGAAAACATATGCACTTCCGCGCCTAATGCTAATCTTTGATCAAGATACAGACAAATATCCGGATGAGAAAAGATTGGTATAAATTATTACAAAGAAAGGATTGATTGAAGAATGTTGAAAACCTTAGGCAAATTTATAGGCAAGTACAAAAAGGTCTCTGTTCTTACTCCCGTATTCACCGCTCTGGAAGTATTTATGGAAATACTGATTCCGTACGTCACCGCTTCCATAATAGATAAGGGAATAGAGGCGGGCAATATGAAAAACGTGCTTGTCTACGGCGGCATAATGATAGGCCTTGCCTTTCTGAGCCTGCTGTTCGGAATACAGGCGGGTCGGTACGGATCAATGGCATCCACCGGCTTTGCCGCGAATTTAAGGGAAGGAATGTATGAAAAAATACAGAAATTTTCCTTTTCCAACATAGATAAATTCAGCACCGCCGGTCTGATTACCCGTATGACCACCGACGTCACAAACCTTCAGAACGCTTATCAGATGATATTGAGAATAGCGGTGCGCGCTCCTCTAATGCTTATTTGCAGCATTATAATGAGCTTTACCATTAACTTCAACCTTAGTCTCGTTTTTTTGACCGTTCTTGTTTTTCTGGGAGCGGTACTTATGTTGATAATGAAAAAAGTGATGCCTGTTTTTACCGAGGTTTTTGCAAAATATGACGCCTTAAACGCGGGGGTGCAGGAAAACGTCTCCGGAATCCGAGTGGTGAAAGCCTTTGTAATGGAAGATTATGAAAAGAAGAAATTCTCCGGCGCTGCGGAAAAGCTCTGCGCTCTTTTTATAAAGGCCGAGTCCGTTCTTGCATTTAACGGGCCTGTGATGATGCTTTCGGTATATGGCTGCGTCATAGCTTTGTCATGGCTGGGAGCGCACTATATAGTGGACGGAGCAATGACTACCGGAAACCTGACCTCGCTTTTCAGCTATGTAATGAGTATGCTCATGTCCCTTATGATGCTTTCAATGATATTTGTAATGATCACCATGAGCCTTGCCAGCGCAAGACGAATAAGCGAGGTGCTTAATGAGGAACCCGACCTTACCGACCCGATTCACCCCTATACGGATATCGAAAACGGAAGCATTGAGTTCAGAAACGTTTGTTTTTCCTATAAAAACGGAAGCGAACAAGGAAGCGGAGAAGATACTCTCCACAATATTTCTCTGAAAATAAACTCCGGTGAAACCATTGGCATAATAGGGGGCACCGGATGCGGAAAATCCAGCTTTGTAAGCCTGATAAGCCGTCTGTACGATGCTGACGGCGGACAGGTACTGGTAGGCGGAAAAGATGTTCGCGAATACGAAACGGAATCCCTGAGAAATCAGGTATCGGTAGTATTGCAAAAAAACGTGCTTTTTTCGGGAACAATCCTTGACAATCTCCGCTGGGGCAATGAAAATGCCACGGAAGAGGAGTGCGCGGAAGCCTGCAAGCAGGCCTGCGCCGACGAATTTATAGAGCGTATGCCCGACAGATACAACACATGGATAGAACAGGGTGGAAGCAATGTGTCAGGCGGTCAGAAGCAGCGTCTTTGCATCGCCCGCGCTCTTCTGAAAAAGCCGAAAATACTTATCCTGGACGATTCCACCAGCGCGGTGGATACCGCCACCGACAGCAAAATCAGAAAAGCTTTTGCCGAACATATCCCCGATACCACTAAGCTTATAATCTCCCAGCGTATTTCCGGCATACAAAACGCCGACAGGATACTGGTACTTGACGAAGGGAGGATAAGCGGCTTTGACACTCATGAAAACCTTTTAAAAACCAATGAGATATACAAAGAAATTTATGAAGCGCAGATTCAAAGCGGCGGCGATTTTGACAAGCCTGCCTAACCGATATAACGTATTCTAAAATATAGAATACAAAATAAAATGTGAAAGGACTGACAGTAATGCCACCACAAAGAAGAGGCGGAGCAAAAAGCAAAAATCCCGCTCTGACATTAAAACGCATTTTTTCTTATGTGCTTAAAAACTATAAATTTTCCTGTCTTACGGTAGTAATCGGAATAATTGTTTCAGCGGCGGCGACTCTTGTTTCCACGCTGTTCACAAAATCGCTTATAGACGATTACATAAAACCTCTCACCGAAGCGTCTATACCGGATTTTTCCCCGCTGGCGGAAGCATTGATTACCTTGGCGGCGGTGCTTGTTGTGGGCATAATCGCATCTTACGGATATAACCGGATAATGGTAAACGTTTCACAGGGTACGCTTAAAAGACTCCGTGCCGAGCTTTTCGGCAATATGGAATCTCTTCCCATAAAATATTTTGACACCCACGCTCACGGCGATATTATGTCCGTATACACTAACGATATCGACACACTGCGTCAGGTTATCAGTCAGAGCTTCCCGCAGCTTATAAATTCAGTAATCACCTTTGTTTCAACCTTTGTCAGCATGATCGTGTTAAGTGTTCCGCTTACTGTAATGGCGGTGATAATGGCGGCGGTTATGGTTCTGGTAACGTTTAAATTCAGCGGACTTTCAGCCAAGTACTTTGTGAAGCAGCAAAAGGACTTGGGAAAGCTTAACGGGTATATTGAGGAAATGACCGAGGGGCAGAAGGTAATCAAGGTGTTCTGTCATGAAGAAAAGGCTCTCGAACAGTTTAAGGGACTTAACGAGCAGCTTCGCGACAGCGCCGACAACGCCAACAGAATTGCCAATATAATAATGCCTGTCAACGGAAATATCGGAAATATAAGCTATGTGCTCTGCGCAATATTCGGCGCGATATTGGCATTAAGCGGTAATTGGGGGCTTACCGTGGGCACTCTGGTTACATTCCTCACACTTAACAAAAACTTCTCCCAGCCCATCACCCAGATAAGTCAGCAGGTAAACAGCGTGGTAATGGCAACGGCGGGCGCCCAGCGTGTGTTTGATATGTCCGACGAAAAACCCGAAACCGACGAGGGTTATGTGGAGCTTGTTACGGCCAAGGAAAACCCAGACGGCACGCTTACCGAAACCAACGAAAATATGGGCGTCTGGGCATGGAAACACCGTCATACCGCCGACGGCGCCGTAACGTATACCAGACTTAACGGCGAGGTTGTTTTTGATAAAGTGGATTTCGGATACAGCGATGATAAAACCGTCCTCCATGACATAGAAATGATCGCTCACCCCGGACAGAAAATAGCCTTGGTAGGAAGCACAGGCGCCGGCAAAACCACCATTACCAACCTTATCAACCGTTTTTACGATATACAGGACGGTAAAATACGCTACGACGGAATCAATATCAACAAAATAAAAAAGGACGATCTTCGCCACAGCTTAGGCATTGTGCTCCAGGATACCCACCTGTTTACGGGAACCGTTATGGATAATATTCGCTACGGAAAGACGGACGCCTGCGACGAGGAGTGTATAGCCGCCGCCAAGCTGGCTAACGCCGACGGATTTATAAGACGTCTCCCCGAAGGGTATCAAACTGTTATAACAGGCGACGGTGCGAACCTGAGTCAAGGACAAAGACAGCTTTTAGCCATCGCCCGTACCGCGGTAGCCGATCCGCCGGTGCTTATCCTTGACGAAGCCACTTCCTCCATAGACACGCGCACCGAAGCCCTCGTACAGCGTGGAATGGACGCCCTGATGACAGGCCGCACCTCCTTTGTGATAGCCCACCGTCTTTCCACGGTACGCAACGCCGACTGCATAATGGTTATGGAACAAGGCCGCATAATCGAAAGAGGCACCCATGAGCATCTGATCGAACAAAAGGGCAAATATTACCAGCTTTACACCGGCAATGAAATCGGAGCATGATGATCATGATAATAATAAAAATGTGATTTTCACTTATACTACTATCTGTTTTGACTGTAGACAAAATATAACAAAGCCTACAGTCAAAACAGAGTTACACCCTAAACACTAATATCGGTTTAAAAAGCCATTTTATCCGCTTTTTAAACCGATATTATACTAATAACCATTTTGACACAGGATAAAATCATAGTCAAAATGGTTATTACACCCGAAACACTGTTAACCAATTAAAAAACATTTTTCCAATTTTTAATTGGTTAACAGTATTAGTATTAATGTTAAAAATACAAGAAATAGTGATAATTCTTATTATGAGAAGCTGAAGGAAAAAGCCTTTGAAATCCCCCGTTCGTGGAAGTTTACAAGCTTACGTCGGATAGGGAGAATAGTGGGCGGAGGAACTCCGAAAACCTCGGTTTCGGAATATTGGAACGGTGACATTCCGTGGGTTACCCCCTCGGATCTGGGGGGGAAAGAAAAAACAGCGGTAAACGTGATAGCAAAGGGCGAAAGAAGTATTTCCCGAAAGGGATTGGATTCCTCCACTGCGCGGATCGTGCCTGAAGGCGCGGTGCTTTATTCCTGCCGCGCTCCGATAGGCTATGCCGCCATTGCAGAAAATCCCCTTGCCACGAGTCAGGGAATAAAAGCCTTTATACCGTACTCGGAAATATCGTCGGAATACATATATTTTTGTCTTAAAGCTTTCACCGAAAACATAGTCAAAAACGCTTCTGGAGCAAGCTTTAAGGAGATTTCGGCGGCGGAACTCGGAGCTACGGTTCTGCCTCTGCCGCCGAAAAAAGAGCAGGAAAGAATAAGCTCTAAAATAAAAGAGATTTTTACAGCGCTTGATAAAATTTTAAAATGTTTGGAATAATGAGATCATCAACAAAATAAAACGCTTTAAAATATTTCCGGCCGAAAGACAATGCTGCGTTTTGCAATCGAATTATTGTATAATATATTTGCGACATTTTTCGCAAATATATTTTTACGGAGGCATTTTAAAATGACAGCACAGACAACATTTGAAGAGTTTTTGAAAAAAAGCAACCTTTCGGAAAACACCATCACGTCATATTTGTGGACGGTGGATTTTTTCTCCTCCCATTATGACGAAATAAACAAGGAAAACTTGTTGGCCTACAAAGGGTATTTAATGGAATTTTTTAAGCCGAAAACGGTGAATCTGCGTATTCAGGCGATAAATAAGTACCTTGAATACCTGCATAAGGACAAATTGCAGCTCAGAGCCGTAAAGGTACAGGAAAAAAACTTTTTGGAAAACGTAATAAGCAACGCGGATTACAGCTTTCTCAAAAACCGGCTTAAACAGGACGGCAATTACGAGTGGTATTTTGTGGTATGGTACCTTGCGGCTACGGGTTCAAGGGTAAGCGAACTGATTCAAATAAAGATCGAGCACGTAAAAACCGGATATTTTGATCTCTATGCCAAAGGCGGAAAGCTCAGAAGGCTTTACATACCTAAAACATTGAAAGAAGAAACGCTGAAGTGGCTTAAGGAAATAGGAAGGGATTCGGGATATCTGTTTTTAAACCGATACGGCGAAAGAATAACTACCAGAGGTATATCCCATCAGCTAAAAACCTACGCGGAAAAATACGGATTGGACACGAAGGTGGTTTATCCGCATTCCTTTAGGCATCGTTACGCAAAAAACTTCCTTGAAAGGTGCGGTGATCTTTCACTTTTAGCCGACCTTATGGGGCATGAAAGCATTGAAACAACCCGTATTTATCTGAGACGCACATCGGGGGAACAGCAGGAGCTTATTGATCAAATAGTTACCTGGTAAAAAATCGCAAAGCCTCCGCTTCGTGGTCGGATAATAAACACAGTCCGTTTGGCTGAGGTTTATTTCCGCTGCCGAAGCGGAGGCTTCGCCGATTTATACTAATAACCATTTTGACATAGGATAAAATCATAGTCAAAATGGTTATTACACCCGAAGCACTGTTAATCGATTAACAGTATCAGATACGCAGTAATTGAAAATCAATATCAGTATTGCATATTATCCAACTGTTCAAATATCGAATAAACCGCCGAAACGATACGCTCCTGTTCCTTAATCGGCGGCAAGCCAAAAGGAATTTTCACCAGACGGCTCTTGTTTATTCTTTTCAGCATTGTTCCGCTCGAATTTTCATACACCGCCTTTTGAAAATCCGGTGATGATAGCGCTAAAAGAAGATATTCAATGCTGTAAAATTCCGAAGGGGAAATACTGCAAACGTCCGCGGAGGTAATCATTTTTTCTTTGGCGGAGGGAAGTATGCAGGCTTTCATGCCGTCGCTCAGTATCCTGTTTATCAAAAGATATCTGCCGTGTATTTCCGTACAGCCTAATTTTTCAAACGCTTCTTCTGAAACATACTTGCATTCCGTATTCAAAAACTTCATTTTCCCTATATTGCTTGGCTGTATCAGTTTTATTCCGCTGTGTTCTGTCATATGGCTGTTCAATATTTGGTATCCGTTTGAAAGAGAGCAGGCGTCGGCAATCGCCTCAAGAGTCGTTGCCGCCCAGTTTTGAGGGAAATTGCCATAATAAGAATTATCACAACCAACCTCCATGTCCCTCTTATCACTCCCGCGTTCCTTCCCAATCCTTTTCAGAAGCGCTTCCGCAGGTTCGTCACCGTCCTCCTGCGGCACCAGTTTTCCCCTTACCGCCATATCCAGAACCTTTTCTTTGGTTCTCGAAATAAGCAGCTCCAACTCTTCCCTTTCACCGCGTATTTTTTCCGAAACGAAAACTATCCTTTTAAGCTTTTCCGCAATTTTCTTCTGAGTATTCAGCGGCGGCAGAATAAACAGCAGGTTGTCAAATTTTGTCTTATTAAGTATCGGCATTGTGGCCGAGGAGGAATTTGCCCTTATCTGCTTTTGCATATAGTCCGCGCACATGGAAAAATAAGTGTACTCGGGAGAAATCATACGGTTGGGCAATATGGCATTCATCTGCTGGTTAAAAATCCCCTGCTTTCTGATATACCCCGTTTTTCCCACCGTACCTATACATGTCACCAGCACCGAGTTTAAAGGCGCCGTATGTCCCCGCTCAAAACCTCTTTCTGTAACCGTTTCGGCAGCGGAATCCACAGCGAAGCCTTTATCCAAATCGGAAGGCTTATAAAAAGGATATTCCCCGCCGTAAAGCTCAGCGTCTCCGGTGGGAGGCGTGTTCCCGGTAACCGTTCTGAACAATGAGCCTAATCGGCACCATTCCCAATCTTCGGGCAGGTCGTAGGGTATCTCCTCTTGAATGCAATTTACACTGCCCTGCGCTTTTTCGTAGTAAAGTCCGTCCTCGCCCTTGTAAATAACGGTATTAACCTTAATATTTTTCATTCTGAGCGTGCCTTCCGTAAGCATACGCTGCCTTTCGTCCCTTATCCGCTCCACTATTGCGCTTGCCGGCTCGTATTCCTCCGCCTCGTCTGTTTTTTCTTTTTGGGGAGCATTTGAGCAGCACTGAACACCGCCGTTGCTTTTATTTGTCAGTCTTCCTCTGACCGCCAACTCCAGTGCCTTTTCGGTAAATATATCGGTGTTCATAAATCCTCCCACTCCTCCACGCTGCCAATAAGCTGCTCCAATTCCGAAACCGCAAGAGAGATATTGACGGACTTTTCCTTTATTTGACTCAACAGCTCGCCTAAGCTGAGGTCGTCACCCCGCTTCCTTTCGTCAAGCCAGATTATATCGAGACTTGTCCTGTCTCTTGCGAGTATTTCCTCATAGGTGAATTTTCTCCACCTTCCCACGGGATTTTCCGGAGAATAGGTTTCCTTCCTGCGTGAAATATCCCCTTCTTTATAAAGATCAATAAATTCCGCGAAGTGTTCTTCCTTTAAAGGATTGGTTTTTCCAAAGGAAGGTAGCTGCGAACGCAGATCGTATATCCATACCTCTTTCGTGTTGCCTATGTCCTCCTGTCCTCTCCTGAAAAACACAATATTGGTCTTTATGCTTGGGGCGTAAAAAATTCCCGCCGGCAGTCTTAAAATAGTGTGAAGCTCACACTTTTCCATTAACTCGCGGCGTATTCTCTCCCCGTCGCCGTCCGAAAAAAGCACGTTATCCGGAAGTATTACCGCCGCCCTTGCATTGCCGCTTCGATTAAGGCTTTTGTAAATATGCTGCAAAAAATTTAACTGCTTGTTGTTGGTCAAAAAGGTAAAATCCTGCCTTGCGGCTCTTTCACCCCCTCTTTTGGTGCCAAAAGGGGGATTTGTCAGTACAACGTCATAACCGCAAATTGCCTTTCCGAAATCCGACAAAGTGTCACCTAAATATATTCTTCCCTCAACATCGTGCAGCATGGCGTTCATCAGGGCAAGGCGATAGGTATCGCCAACCAATTCGCAGCCCGTAAAAGCCTCTGTTCTTTGAAATTCCTTCATCGGCTCGGACAAGTCCTTTAAATCATCTGTACGGCTTTTCACATGACGGTCGGCGGCTATCATAAATCCGAAGGTGCCGCACGCGGGATCGCAGCAGCGTTCTCCCGCTTTTGGATTGATAAGCCTTGTCATAACGTTTATCAGTACCCGCGGAGTAAAATATTGTCCCGCTCCGGACTTTTTTTCGGTAGCGTTCTTTTCCAGAAGTCCTTCGTAAAGATTTCCGAGTCCCTCCTCCTTAACGCTGTACCAATCGAATTTATCTATGGTAGCAATAATTTTTTCCAGATTTTTCGGCTCGTCTATATTGCTCCTCGCTTCACGGTAAATTTCGCATAAAGGCTTGGGGCATTTTTCTCCAAGATACTTTAGCAATTCTGCGTAAAAGTCTTTAAGTTCCCGTCCCCGCTTATTTACAAGCTTGTCCCAGCGGTACTGCTCCGGAATAGGCACTTCCCGCTCTCTTTCCTTGCACATTTTAAGAAAAAGTATGTATGTAAGTTCATTGACATACTGCTGATAAGTTATTCCGTCATCTCGAAGCACATCGCACAGTCTCCACAGCTTTGCCACTATTTCTGTATTGTTCACCGAAAAACCTCCATAACTCCAGTTGCGGCAAATCTTTATCCCTTAACTTCCGATAATATAAAATTATCTGAAGTTAAATCGTAAAATTCCACACAAAATCCATATTAAATTATAATACTACGGAGAAAAAAAGTCAAGGGAAAACGGGGTTGACAAATTCGGTACGGTGAGATAAAATAAAGTTGTTCGTCCAAAAAGTTACAAGGAGCCTAAAAAATGCCAAGCAAAAAAACTTTATACATATCCGACCTTGACGGCACCCTTCTGACCAATAAATCCGGCTTAAAAGACCGCGCCGCCGAGCTTCTGAAACGCCTTGCGGAAAACGGAACAATGTTCACCTACGCCACCGCCCGACGTTTCGGTTCCGCCGGCTTTCGTATGAAAAAAGCGGAAATAAAGCTGCCCGTCATACTTATGAACGGGGTTATTATAGCCGATGGAAAAACAGGCGAAATTATATCGTTAAACGGATTGGAGCAAGCCGATCTTTCCCGAATAAAGAAAACTGCGGAACAATACGGCGAAGCGCCCATAGTATATTCATTTATAGACGGGAGCCAGAAAGCGAGCTATCTTGAAAGCAAAAAAAGCCGTGTTAAAAGCTATCTCGACGATCGAAAGGGCGACAGCTCCATACGATCCTGTTCAAGCTACGATGAATTGTTTGAGGGCAACGTCCACTATCTTACCTTTTTAAATCCCTCCTTTACCGACGAGGTAAAAAAGGAGCTTTTTGGCGCCGAAAAAGGCTTTGCTTATACAGAGTACTTTGACTTCTACCGAAAAAACGAGCTATGGCTGGAGGTTTTTTCCGTAAACGCCTCAAAGGCGAACGCGGTAAAAAAGCTGAGAGAAATGCTTAACCCCGACGAGGTGGTTGTATTCGGGGACAATCTCAACGACCTTTCCATGTTTTACGCCGCCGACCGCGCCTATGCCGTGTCTAATGCCGCCGAAGAGCTTAAGAAAACGGCCGATGGAATCATAGGCAGCAACGAGCAAATAAGCGTCCCCCGTTTTATAGAGGCCGAGCAAACCGAAGTTTTCGCTTACTCCCCCCATGAAAACGTCATAAACGAGCCGAATACCGCGCGTTTTGAAAAGGCCATGGCAAAATCCGCCGAAGCCGCGAAGGCGCGGGCGGAAAATGGACAAAAGGCGGGAACGGGCACGGAAACAGGAGCTGAAACGGACTCGGAAAGAGGAATAGGAACCCTTAACGAAAAAAGAATCCACTCCGTCCTGAAAAACTATTTTTCCAACGAGTACGATCAGGAAGCCAAAATAGGCAGCTTTTACGCCGACATCGTCACCGAAAACGGAATTTATGAAATACAGACCGGCAATTTCGGCAAACTGAATAAAAAGCTTGAGGTAATGCTTTCGGTTTGCCATGTAACGGTGGTTTACCCTTACGAAAAGCGCACAAGGGTTATCTCCGCCGACGACAGGAGCGGAGAACTTCTGCGGGAAGGTCGATTCAGATACAACAACAGCCTGACCGATTTTCTTCTTGAGCTGTACCGTATAAAAAGCTTTCTCACAAACCCCAATCTTACCATATGTATTGCCGAGCTGGATGTGGAACGCGTAAACTATATTTCCGCAAAGACGGGAAAAAGGCGGAAAAGAGGAGCGTTTACCAAAACTCCTCTCGCGCTTAGGCGGGAAATATATCTTGAAAAGCCCTCCGATTACCTTACCCTGCTTCCCGAAGATATTCCCGAAGAATTTACGGTAAAGGAGCTTCAGAAATATACCAAAACTACCGACGCTAAGCTTTTGCTTGAAATACTGCTGTATGTGGGGGCGGCGGATAAAATCGGAAAAAAAGGGAACGCGGAAATTTACAGTATTACTTTATAACCGCTGCCGGATGTACATGTTGTTATACCAATCTTTATACTGTTAACCAATTAAAAATTGGAAAAATGGTTTTTAATTGGTTAACAGTGTTTTGGGTGTAATAACCATTTTGACTATGATTTTATCCTGTGTCAAAATGGTTATTAGTATTAATTAATACCAAACCCTTTTTAAACTATGAATTCTATCCATAGTTTAAAAAGGGTTGCACCCAAAACACTAATCCAACAGTTTTAAGAGGGATTAGGGCGTATCCGAAAACCGAGAAACAATGAAAAATGCGGGTTTTCGGATACGCCCATAATATATTATAGTAAACGAAATTTTTATTGTCATTTACTATAATATTTTTTTCTTTTATTTTTAGGCGGCTCCGCTTTACCTATCGCGGTTCGGAGCATTCTCATTTCATCCGGAGTCAGATCCCTGTACTCTCCCGGTTTAAGCATACCTAACTTAACTCCTCCGACGCTTGTCCTCTTCAGTCTCGAAACGGTCAGTCCCGCCTTCTCGCACATCTTCCTGATCTGCCTGTTTTTTCCCTCTTTTATAATAAATTCCAGCACCGTTCTGCTACTCTCCAACGTAAGAACGTTTATAACGCAGGGCTGAGTGATAACCCCGCTGTCAATCTCCATTCCCACCGACATCAGCGCGATTTGTTCGTCTGTGACCTTATTGGGGATCGTTACCCTGTAAGTTTTCGCCACATGCTTCTTCGGATGCATTATATCATTGGCAAATTTTCCGTCATTGGTAAGCAGTATAAGTCCTTCGCTGTTTTTATCCAACCGTCCGATAGGATAAATCCTCTCTTTTATACCGCCGAGAAGGTCAGTTATAAGCTTCTCCGAGTGAGCGTCCTCCATCGAGGTAAGATATCCCCTCGGCTTGTATAGCTTTATATACCTTAGCTCAATCCCCTCGGTATTTATCTTTTCTCCGCAAACGGTTACGGAATCCTTTTCGGGATCGGCCTTGTCACCCAATTTCACCGCCCTGCCGTTTACTTTTACCAGACCCTTTTCTATCAGCTCCTCCGCCTTGCGCCTCGAACAATAACCGCTGTCGGAAAGTATTTTCTGAAGTCTTTTTTCCATATATAAAATTCCTTTTTGTAATATTTTGTTCCAAAAAATCAAAAAAAGCGGTTTTTTTTAGGACAACAAATCCCTTTCTTGCTCATATGCTGTACAAACATAATAAAGGGAACCCACAGAGAAAGGAACTGATACCGTGAAAAAGCTTTTCCGATTCGCTTTGTTTTTTTTGGTTGCACTGTCTGTACCGACTATGCTGTCCGCCGAGGTATCCGCAGTTTCGCCGGACTTCTCCGTATCCGCTCTGAGCGCGGTGGTGATTAACGCCGACACGGGGAATATCGTGTACGAAAAAAGCGCTTTAGCCCAACGCGCCATGGCAAGCACCACAAAAATAATGACGGCTCTTTTAACGATAGAGGCGGGCGATTTGGATAAAAAATTTACCGTGGACAGCTACGCCATTCAGGTAGAAGGCACATCCATGGGCTTAAGTCAGGGGGATATAGTCACCAGACGTGCCCTTCTTTACGGTATTCTCCTCCCCTCCGGAAACGACGCGGCCAATGCCGCCGCGGTAAGCGTAAGCGGATCCATGGGAAAATTCGTGGAGCTTATGAACAAAAAAGCGGAGGAACTGGGGCTTGTCAACACTCATTTTGCCAATCCATCCGGACTTGACGCACAGGGACACTTCACCACCGCCTATGATCTGGCAATATTGACCAAAACCGCTCTCGAAAACCCCGTTTTCGCGGAAATATGCCGCTGTGCCGACGCTCAGGTGGAATTCGGGAATCCCCCTTATCTCCGCCGTCTCGCCAACTCAAATAAAATGCTGTGGCAATACGAAGGCTGTTACGGAGTTAAGACCGGATTCACCGACAACGCCCGCCGCTGTCTTGTCTCGGCGGCGGAGCGCAAAGGGGTAAAGCTTATCTGCGTTACACTCAACGCTCCCGACGACTGGGAAGATCACCGAAAAATGCTTGACTACGGCTTTGAGCAGGTAAAAAGAACCGAAGTGGTTCTCCCCTCCCCCGTCACTCTTCCTGTAATAGGAGGGACGGCGGATAAAGTGCCCCTCACGCTGGGAGACAGGGTAATACTGCCCCTCTCGCAGAACGAATTAAAATCCGTATCCTTTAAAATAAGCACGGAGCCTTTCCTTTACTCCGGTTTTGAAGCGGGTAAAAAAACGGGAAGCGTAGAAATATACCTTGACGGGGAATTTATCCGAAAAGTGGATCTGATAGCCGCCGAAGGCGTAAGCCGATCCGAGGAAAAGCTTAATTTTACCGAAAAGCTCTTTAAATTTTTAAGACAGTTTTTCTTGGGCTGACGGCCATAATACCGAAGAATAATTTCGATACACGAAATTATTCTTCGCTTATATCCTCGCCGTTATTTTCCGAAGCATCGGACTTCTTGGCGAAAATATCCTTTACCTTTGCAACTATTCCCGGAACGCCCTCGATAAGACTGTCTACGGGGCTGTCCTTGGCGCCCAGCTCAAGCATTTTAACGTCTCCGTCCCTTGTGATAACTATAAAAGCCTGAGGCTTAATGGAAATGCCCGCGCCGGAGCCGCCGGCGAACACCTCCTTGGGTACGCTTGCGGGAATATCCGAGCCTCCTGCCACAAAGCCGAAAGAAACCTTTGAAACGGGTATTATAACCGTACCGTCGGGGGATTCTACGGGCTCGCCGATAATTGTGTTTACATCCACCAACTCGCGTATTTTTTCCATAGATGTGCTCATAAGTCCTTCAAGATGCTGTGCCATAATTTTTCCTTTCTGTAAGACGATTTTTCGTCAATTTTATTTTATTAAACATAATCATGCCGCTTTTGGCGGTGCGCTGCCTTCGGCCTTCTCACTTAACGCGTTCAGCTCCTTAAGCTCGCCGTAAACGGCCGCCGCTGCCCATAATCCACTGTGCAGAAGCGTGGAAAGCCGCAATTTAACAGTAGCCTTAGCGTAATAAACGCTTTTTTCCAATTCAAAGTCCGCTCTTATATTGATTTCTTCCGCTTTAAAGGTAATCATACCGTCCAAAAACGCCGCAAGTCCGTCCACCGCCGCGCAGTGCACACCGTAGCTTATGGCGGTTTTGGCCGCGTCGCTGCCGCCCACGGTTATGTCCGCATATACGCCGGTAACCCTTATTTTTTTAAAAAGCCTTTTTATATGCGGCTTGGCCTTACCCAATATTCTGAATATAAGCTCCGGAGTCATGCCGGATTTTTTCTTTTGTTTTTTTTCTTCCGGTTTACTCCGTACAGCGCTTTTTAAATTATCCGGCGGAGCCTCGGAACGTTCCTTTTCCTCGGCTTCGGGAATGTGTGCCTTTTCCGTCGGCAAATGCCGCGGCTTTTTTTCGGCTATATGCTTACCTGTTTTTTTTGCCTTTTTTTCCTCCCTGCGTTTTTTCTTTTCGGTCTTTCGCTTTTTCTTTTTTTGCTCTTTAGGTGAAAGCGGGTCTTTGGCTATGGTAAAAAACAGGTACTTTATCTTAAATTTAAAGACTTTGTCGTATTCAAGCTCGGCAGTGATTGAAGACGCCAACAGAAGGAAAAGCAAAAGGGCGATCGCCGCTGTTATTATAAGTGCAGTCAAATAAGCGTCTCCTTTCTTTGTTCAAAAGTTCGTCCAAGAATAACTTGACCAAAGATTATAACAATCCAACAAAAATATAAATAGGAGCGAAGCGACTAATTGTCCTTTCCGCTTCCCTTTCGGACTCCGAAAGGGAAGTAGGGGAGTCCAAAGGACGGGGGCAACGCCCCCAAATCTTGCGTTTTTTTGCACTGTTTGTAATTTTGTTTAAACTTTTTTTGGTTTGCTATAGTATTACTCCCCTTCGTTCTCCATCTCATACGTGTCCAGCTGTCCCGCCAGTCTCTCCGCCTGCTCGTCTATTTCCCGCTGATCGATTCCGTCCATATCGTCAAGGATCATCTGTCCTTCCTGAACGGGTAAAGGCGGGAGATCGTCAATGCTCTTTAACCCAAAACAGCGCAGAAACGTATCAGTGGTGCGATAAGCTATCGGTCTTCCCGGAAGCTCAAGCCTCCCCGCCTCCTCGATAAGACCCTTCTCAACTAAAGTGTTGACAACTCCGGAGCTGTCTATTCCTCTGATCTGTTCCACAAATCCCTTAGTCACGGGCTGATTATAGGCTATTACCGCCAGACATTCCAGCGCCGCCTGCGATAAAGGCGTTTGCCTGTGAGAATCCAACGCCGCTTTTACATAGGACGCCAGCTCCTCCTGAGTGGAAAGCTGAAACGCGCTGCCTAACCTGATTATTCTTAACCCGCTTCCCATTACCGAATAACGGCGTTCAAGCTGATTAAGTATTTTGGCGGTGGTATCCGTATCTATTCCCGACGCTTCCGACAGTTTATCCAACGTTATCGGGTCGGCGTAAGCGAAAAGTATCGCTTCAACTATCGCCATACCTTCTACTATTTCCATTCGATCACTTTTCCTTTTGTTTTTTATTCCAATCCGCCTTTACCGTTAAAAAACGAAATTTTATGCGCAAGAGCGTCGGACAGAAATAAAACGCTTTCCATGGAGCGTTTTATTCCTCGTCCCGAAAGCTTACTCGATTTCTTTTAATGCGCTCTGCCCTGTCTGTAGGCTTATATTCCAGCCACTCGTTATCCTCCGAAATACTGACGTAACCGTATTTGGAAAGCTCCAAAAGTGCCAGAAAGGTCGCAACCTGCTCCGAGCGGTTTTGCCCGCCGTACAGGCTCCTCAGTTCTATTCCGCAGCTTTTCTTTATTTTTTTCAGCACGTACAGCACCTTTGTAAATACCGTAACATAGCTTTTCGCTACAATGGGCTTCATAGAAGGCGGGCGCGCGTTGAATTTTGCCATAGCCACACGGTCGGTCATTGCCGCAACAGCGGCATACAGCTCAAAAGGATCGTGATTAAGCTTATAGGAGAAATCCGTGTCTATTTTCATAGGTTCCCTTACGAATATCTCCGTTCCCTTCCACTTTTCCCTGAGCTTTTCCGCTATCACCTTACAGAGGGCGTATTCAACCAACGTACCCTCCAGCTCCTTTTTAAGCTGTTCCGCCTCATGCTTGGGCAGCAGCGCGGAGGATTTTATTAAAATAAGATGAGCGGCCATTTCCATAAATTCGCCCGCTATCTCCATATTCGCTTCCTGCATCTGCTCCAGATAAAGCAAAAACTGTTCCAGAAGCACCGATATCTCTATATCCCTTATATTTAATTTATGTTTCTGTATCAGGGAAAGCATAAGATCAAGGGGACCCTCGAACACCTTAAGCTTAAAGTTCAGTTCCTGCATTTTTTAAAAACTATACTCCCATAAAAAATTCCACATATCCCGTGGCATAAAACAGTCCCTTTGATATCCACGTCGAAAGAAAGCTCATGGGTATGCTGAACACTCCGAACAGAAACATCAGCATTATAACCATCATTATCGCTCTTTCGTACCTCATTATCCTTATAAAAAGCTTGGTGGGCAGGAAAGCCATAAAAAAGCGCGCTCCGTCAAAGGGCGGCACAGGAAGCAGATTAAAGACTGCGAGATATATGCTGACGCTTACTATCCGTATTGTGGTGTAGTAAAGGTACAGCTCCGCGCACGCGTTGCCCGAAGCGATAACCTCGGTGTTGGAATACAAAATTATTTTTTCCGCTATCACAGTCACATAAGCTATCAGCAGATTAGCCAAAGGTCCCGCCAGAGCGATTATCGCCGTAGCGATACGCGGCCTTGTCTTGGAACAGCGGAAAGGATTTATCGGTATCGGCCTCCCCCAGCCGAAGCCGAACAGCACCACTGCCAAGGTTCCCATAATATCCACGTGAAGAAAAGGATTAAGCGAAAGCCTTCCGCTTTTTTCGGGGGTAGGATCGCCTAACGCTTTTGCTGCCCAGCCGTGAGCGCACTCGTGCAGAGGAATCTCCACCAGAATTATTATCAAACAGACAAAGATTTCCACTACTATCATTGCGCTGCTTGCGGTTTGATTCGCAAGATTTAACATAACCCCCGCCTTTCCGATTTTTATCTTTTATCAGCTATTTAATACTAATTTTGATCAAGATATAGACAAATAATACTAATTTAATGTTTCCGGTGCAATCTCTTTTTAATCTATGGGCATTGCGTCGGTTTAATACTAATACTAATCCTTTTTAAAACTGTTGGATTAGTGTTTTGAGTGCAACCCTTTTTAAACTATGGATTTTATCCATAGTTTAAAAAGGGATTGGTATAAATCCCAATAGAAATCAGACAAATCCGACGATTGGAGCGTCCCTACTCTGCGTCAGCCCTCCTTGAAATATGGCATATTCCTGCGTCGGGACTTCCTTGATTAGGAACGCCCCACCCGCCGCCTTTGTCTGATTTCTACTGAGAATTAGTATAAAAAGAGATTGGTATATAACAAGTTATTTTTTTATTATACAACATTTTGGGATAAATTTCAAGTAGTTGATTCTAATATCTGTTTAAAAAGTAAACAAGTCGCTTTTTAACATTACAGGTTATTGGACATTATACTAATACTGTTAACCAATTAAAAATTGGAAAAATGGTTTTTAATTGGTTAACAGTGTTTCGGGTGTAATAACCATTTTGACTATGATTTTATCCAGTGTCAAAATGGTTATTAGTATAAAATGTATAACCAAAGATTACTGCCAGTCAAGCCTGCAACTTGATTAAAGTTTGGTATCAGACGAAATCCCGGTTCAGCTCGCGGATAAAATCCACAGGCTGAACCGGGATTGACATAAATAACCGTTATAACTGCTCGGTAAATCTCACAAACGCTTCCTTGCCTTTTTCGTCCCTCTTAAACACACCAGCATCGCAAAGCACTTGTTCAAATACCCTTCCAACTTCCGTACGGATTATTTCCTCCGCGTTCCCTGCGTTCAATTCGGGATGCTGTTTTACAACGCCCTTTGCCCATTCCGCGTGGGAAGCCGTTGCGGGATCGGCAGTCAGATCCTTCTCCTCAAGTAAGGCCTTTTCCAGCGCCTTAAGCTCCACCGCAAGCCTTGAGGGCAGTACCGCCAGCCCCATTACCTCGATAAGACCTATGTTTTCCTTTTTTATATGATGTAACGACGGGTTAGGGTGATAAACCCCCAACGGTCTCTCCTTGGTTGTTATGTTATTGCGCAGCACCAGATCGCATTCGTACACATCCCCCTTCATTCGTGCGATAGGCGTTATCGTATTGTGAGGCGTTCCATTGGTCTCGGCGAAAACAAACACGCTTTCGTCGCTGTAACCTCTCCATGATTTTAAAATAAGGTCGCATACCTTTACCAATTCGCCCCTGCTTCGGCTTTGCGCCCTGATAACCGACATAGGCCACTTTAATGTTCCCAAAGTAACATCGGGAAAGGCGGGAAGAGAAAAATATCTTTCAATTTTCGCCTTTTCCATGGCGAAACTATAATTTCCCCCCTGAAAATGCTCATGACTGAGAATGGAGCCGCCTACTATTGGGAGATCGGCGTTTGAACCGACAAAATAGTGGGGCACATACTCAATAAAATCAAACAGCTTTTCAAACACCGCCGCGTCTATCTTCATGGGGGTGTGATTTTCGTTGAAAACTATACAGTGCTCGTTGTAATATCCGTAAGGCGAATATTGGAGCTGCCATTTTTCTCCGCCTACGGTAACCGGGACGGGACGGAGATTCTGACGTGCGGGGTGAGTCGGAGTTCCGGAAAAACCCTCGTTTTCAAGACATAATTGGCATTTAGGGTAAGCCGTGGACTGCGCTTTTCCCTGCTTCGCTATGTCGCGGGGATCCTTTTCGGGCTTTGAGCGGTTTATGGTAATATCAAATTCGCCGTACTCGGATTCGTATTTCCACTTTAAATCCTTCGCAATTCTGCCCGCTCTTACATAATTTACGCTTTTATTATACTCATAGTAATTTGACACGGCGTTTTCCGGTGAAACTGAATTATACCTGCGCAAAAACTCATCGTACACCTCGTGAGGAAGGGGAGTTACCACTCCCATAAGCTTTGTGTCAAACAAGTCCCTTGAATTTGCGGTATCTTCCGTAATGGAATTGTCGCAGGCGTATTTTATAAGCCGCTCCAATATTTCGTCAACGGACAGTCCCTCGTCCTCCTCGTTTATTTCTGGCTCCTCCCAATCGGAAAGCCCGAAAATATTCATATATTGATTTCGGATAACAATTTCGTCAATCGGCTTAATAAGCCCTTTTCTGACCGAATAGTTTATAAGAAGCTGTACATCCCTGCAAATCATAGGCTTTGCTCCTTTCCTGCAAACGAATGGTATTAAGGCAACACCGCGCAATGACCGCCTGACGGCTTTGCGTGCGGTATTGCCTTAATTTGTCAAGAACTTAAACGGACTCCTTTATCGGCGCTTTCCCGCTTTTTACTCAATAGGCTCAAAATCCGCGGCTCCGTGCTTACAAAGGGGACAAACAAAATCCTCCGGCAGCTCGTCTCCCTCATAAACATATCCGCATACCTTGCATACGAATCCCTTCTTCCCCTCCGTCTGAGGCTTGGGCTTTACGTTCTTCTGATAATAGGTATAGGTCATGGTCTCGGCGGAGGAAATAACCCTGCTTTCCGTAATGGCGCAGATAAACATTCCATGCGTTCCGAAGTCCACATACTGCTCCACCTTAAGGGACATAAAAGAATTGATATATTTTGAAAGGAACACTATACCGTTATCGGAACGCAGAACCTCTTCGTCCTCAAACTTGTTTACGCTTCTTCCGCTGCGGAATCCGAATTTTTCAAATACCGAGAACGGAGCGTCCTGTGAAAGGCAGTTTATGTTCATTACCCCGGTCTGCTTGATAATATGGTGAGAGTAATTTTCCTTGTTTATTGTCACCGCAATACGGTTTGGAGTATTGGTTACCTGCGTTACCGTATTGACAATAAGTCCGTTGTCCTTTTTCCCGTCGTTGCAGGTAACGACATACAAGCCGTAGCCTATGTTGAAAAGCGCCGTGAGATCGTTCTTGTTTGCGGTCTCTCCGCTGCGGGCAATATAATCGGCACTCAGCGCCGAAGCCAGCTCTTCCAGCTTTTTTGCGCTTTCTTCGTTTAAAGCGGATTTTACGGTGACAACGGGGTCAATGAAAGTGAGCTTTTTGCTCTTTTCTAACATGGACTTCATTGTTTTTGCCGCTAAGGGCGCCCAAGAGCCGTTTTCGATAAAGCCTACGATTCTGTTCTGATAGTTTCTCTCAGTGAGATGTTCGATAAAAGTGCGCATAAAAGGGAAAATATCTGCGTTATATGTGGTGGTTGCCAATACAAGCTTGTTGTACCTGAAAGCGTCCTCCACCGCCTCCGCCATATCGTCGCGGGCAAGGTCTGTAACAACCACCTTGGGACAGCCGTTGTTTTTGAGTTTTTCGGCCAACTTCTCAACAGCCGCCTTTGTATGACCGTAAATCGAGGTATAAGCAATGACCACGCCCTCGCTTTCGGGCTCATAGGATGACCATGTATTGTACAAATCCAGATAGTAGCCCAAATTTTCATTAAGAACAGGACCATGCAGAGGACATATAATCTGTATGTCAAGCCCCGCCGCTTTTTTGAGCAGTGCCTGCACCTGTGCGCCGTACTTTCCCACTATGCCTATATAATAGCGCCTTGCCTCGCAGGCCCATTTTTCGTCCGCGTCCAGCGCTCCGAATTTTCCGAAGCCGTCGGCGGAAAACAATACCTTATCAAAGCTGTCATAAGTTACCATAACTTCGGGCCAATGCACCATAGGCGCGGACACGAAATGGAAAGTGTGTTTTCCGAGGGAAAGGGTGTCTCCTTCCGCTATTACCATGTTCCTGCCCTCAAAATCGGTGCCGAAAAACTGCTTCATCATAGTGAAAGCCTTGGCGCTGGAAACTATAACCGCGTCCTTATAGTTATTCATAAAGCTTGCGATATTTGCCGAGTGGTCAGGCTCCATATGCTGTATTATAAGATAGTCGGGCTTGCGGCTGCCTAAGGCGTTTTCGATATTATCCAGCCATTCATGGGTAAAATGCGCGTCCACCGTATCCATAACAGCTATTTTCTCATCGACTATTACATAGGAATTATAAGCCATTCCGTTGGGTACAATATACTGTCCTTCAAACAGATCCACATTATGATCGTTTACGCCCACATACAAAATGTCCTTTGTGATTTTCATGTTAATTACCTCTTTCTTTAAGTATCTTTATGAATTATACCAATCTTTAATCAAGTTGCAGACTTGATTAAAGATTGCACCCGAAACACTGTTTTCATAATTTTCGGATTATCTTTTTTTAAAAAACAGTATCAGGTACTCGCAGGTTGTTTATTATTACTATTGTACCACGTTTTGGAAAAAAAATAAAGGGGGACGCGGAAAATTTTTTCTGATACTGCAATTATGTTAATACTAATTTTCAATCATCTTGTAGACAAAATTTCACAGGATCTACAAGATGATTGAAAATTACACCCTAAGAACTAATTCCCGATCGACAACAAAATTTGTCAGTACTTTGATCGGGAATTAGTATTATTTTTAATGTTAACTTATCGTATAATAAAACGGACCGCCGTAAAAACGACAGTCCGTTATTTTTTATTCGGTTTTTAAATATCCGCCTTTTGTCCGCGATTCCTTTGTATGCCTTCAATACCTTGATAATAAAGCGTTACGAGGAATATCAGCGAAATGGCGATATATTTTTGTAATTTACCCTTTTTGCCGAAAGCTACAAGCTTAGCGATCTTCTTTTTTCTTTCTTCTTCGACTTCAACATCGGAAGCGTGATTGAAGTATATCATTCCTACCGCCGTAAGCCCCGACGCCATTGTCACAAAGATAAAGACTGAAATACCGGGATCGCCCGTGGGCATCGGCGGGTCGTAATCGTCGCTTACGTTAACCGAATCGGTATAGGCTATTGCGTAAGGCGAGAAGCGGTCGGTGGAGATTGTAACGGTGTCGGCGCTGTTGTCAAGGTCACGGAGAACCGCAGCGCTGCCGTCATGTGATCTTATTACTCTGAATCTTCTGCCGCTGTTCTTTAAGCTGTTGGGAATGTCAATGGTTATGGTTATGGGAGCGCTTGTATGTGTAATTCTTTCCCTTACGCCGTCCACTACCTTAAACAGGCTTATGTCAAGATATTCCCCTAACTTATACTCACCGAGAGCCGCGCTTATTATCGCGCGGTCACGGAGACTTACCGTGCCGTCCCCTTCGGTAACAGAAAGAATTATTCTGACTTCCGAGGTACCGTTTATCAGCTTGTCGCGCTCCTCTTCGTTAAGCACCGCCTTGATGAGACTCGACGTGCTGTCCGCTATGGAAGCGTTCAGCGAATTATCTCCCTTTTCAACTTCAAAGCCGTATTTTCCGTTAAAATCGGATTCGTCCGGTATATTGTCGGAGGGAGGATTGGTTATAGGCGGTTTTTCGGTAGCTTCGGTTTCCCATGGCTGGGGAGGAGTTGTTGTACCGCCGTTATTTCCGCCGCTGTCATCTCCCGGAACGGGCGGTTTGGTGGTGCCGCCGTTCCCCGACGTGGTTGTGGGAGGAGCAAAGTTGCCGCTGCCGTTATTGTCGCCAGTTACTGGAGGCTTGGGATCATCGGGACCGGGTCCGGGATCTACGGAAGAACCGACAAGCTTTTCGCGTCCACATACGGAGCAGCGGTAAACCGTCTTTCCGTCGCGCTTTTCGCCGGTATCTACCCAATCGTGGTCGCCGTATCCGCTGCCGTCAAGATCTCCGTCCTTGATGGGATCGTAATCCCCTCTTTCACAGTCGTGCCAGTGGCTGTTGTCATCGCTGTTCCAGCCGTCTTCCCAGATATGGTTGTAGCTTACCTTTCCGCAGATGCGGCACTCGCTTTCTCCGTGCTCTTCACCGTAGTCGTGTACGTGACCGTCGTTCTGATCCACGTATTTTCTGAATTCTTTTTCCACGCTTCTTATGGGCAAACCGTAAATAGTCTTAGGAAGCGATATTTTTGTCTTGCCGTCGGGAAGATCGATTCTTGTTACGTCTACCCACTTCTTGTCTTCGTTTATCTTATAAGTTATCTTTTCGATATCCTTTCCGAAAAGGTCGGACTTCAGGCCGCTGGGAATGTACATTCTGCGTATTTTGCTGCCCGCGAAAACATTGTCGCCTACCGATCTGATTCCGGGCGGGAGTGTGATTTCGTCAAAGCTTCCCATATCAACAAAAGCGTTATCGCCGATATAAGTCACGCCTTCTTTTATAAAGATTGCGTCTATCAGGTCGGCGTATTGCGTCCAAGGGGCGTTTTTGCCGCTGTCCACATTGTAATCGTACATTTCGCCTTCGCCTTCGATAACAAGGCGCTTGTTTTTCTCGTCAATGTACCATGTTACCTTATCGCCGCATTCGCCGCTTATTATATCGCAGATTGTGCAGCGTCTCTCGCCTTCATTATGATAGTGAATATGGGTATCGGTATTTACATACTTTCTGTATTCCTTAGCTACTTCCACTACCTGATGATTGAGAATAACATTGGGTACGTCAACTGTTTTTCCTTCGGAAATCTCAATTTTGGTTATTTTCACGCTGCTGCTGTCGATAAAGCGATATTTGAGTACCGCCGTATCTTCGGGTACGGTAAGCGCCGCTGACGTGCTGTCGGAAAGAATTATCTTCTTAAGCGTCGTACATCCCGCAAACGCGTTGGAAGCAACCTTTCTTATATTTTCATCAAGTATAAGCGTACTGCCGTTTTCCGAATTGCCCGCAAGAGAGATACAGTTTTCAAAGGCTCTTTCGCCGATTTCAGCAAGGCTAACGGGGAAAGCTTCGCTTACGTCGGAAAGAACCGCAAGACCGCTGAAAGCGTAAGCGCCTACGGACTTAACACCGTCTCTTATTACCAGCTTCTTAATAACGTCCTTATGTTCTTTTTTCCATGGAGCGGGATTTGACGGAGAGTAATCGTACATCTCTCCCGTATCGGCTTCGGTTGAGGTCAAGCCCTCGCGAAGCTTGATTTCAAGCGTATCGCCGTTCAATTTCCATACCACTCCCACGCCGCAAAGTCCGCCGTCGTCGTTGCAGAGAACACAGACGCCCTCGTTATAGCAATGCTCGTGATTGTCGATATCCAGATATACGCCCAAATCTTCTATTTTTCCCACATTGATATTGGTTTTGCCCTCGCCTAACCTTGCCGCCGCGATATAGTCCCTTCCGTCGGCTCTGCGCTCGTAGTATACAAGGCTTGCCGTTTGAGTATAACCGCGATTGTCGATGACGTTTCTCGGCGTGAGTATGATATCTAACTTTCCGCATTCGGAGAAAGCATAGTTGCCTATCTTCTCGATTCCAAGCGGAAGCTTTACGGTTTCAAGTGCGCCGCAGTCGGAGAAGGCATATTCGCCTATGGATTTAAGACTGTTTTTGAATATCAGTTCTTTTATGCCACCGCATCCGCTGAACGCTTTCTTTCCTATCGTCTCAAGGGAATTCGGAAGCGTAAGGCTGAACAGATTCTCACAGCCCGCAAAGGCTTCGTCGTAAATTTCCGTTACGCCTTCGGGAATTGAAACTATTCTGATGTCTTTGACCTCGTTGCCGCTTATCACATTGCCCTGACCGTATCCGCCTATGGCTTTTACGGGTATTCCGCCTATGGAAGCGGGGAATTTCAATTCCCTGTTATTACCTAATTGAGCCTTAACTATCCTTAAGGCGGATTCATTGTCAAGCCGATAAGTAAATCTGTTATAGGAAGCGGTTTCGGCCTTAATTACTGTTCCTTCGGGTATTGCTATATAATCAAGGCTGTCCTCAAAGGCTGTTTTATCAATACTGATATTGTGTCCCGCCGCGGGGAGTTCTACATACTTAAGAGAATTACAGCCCGCGAAAGCGCCCGCTTCGATATTTTCAACGGACTTAGGCAGATTGACATTCTTTAACTGCCCGCAATCCTTAAAGGCGTTTACGGGAATAGTTTTCACTCCCTCCGGGACGGTCACGGAAGCAAGGGACGTGTTTCCGACAAAGGCATTGCTGCCTAAATTTTTAAGAGTTAAAGGAAGCTTTACATTAGTCACCTTTTCACAGTTCATAAAGGCATTTGCGGAAATTCCGGTTATTCCTTCATGCACCTCGATATTTGCGATAAAGTCGTTCCATTCAAGCCAGGGAGCAACATCGCTGCCGGTGTAGTCCTTCATTTTTCCCGTGCCTGTGATATGGAGCGTTCTTGTTTCCCTGTCAATGTACCATGTTGCATTGGAATTACCGTTTATATCCTCTTCGCTGCCGCAGTTTCCGCCCGCAAAGTTGCAGAGAACACAGAAGCCCTTGTACAGGCAATGAACGTGGTCGGAAGCAATTTTCATATAGCTCTCAAAGCCCGTTACGGCGTTCTGCCCGTTTCCGAGCTTTCCTTCGGTAACCCACTTATTTCCGTTTCCGTCAACACGGTATACCACATAGCCGCAGTTGTCTTTTCTGAAATCATAACTGCCCGTGTTTCCGGTATGGCTGTTGTCATAACGCTTTGCCAACGTCTGAGGAATAGCGATAAGCGCGTTGTCGGCGATATTTCCGAATACGCTTGTTCCCATTTCGGAAACGGTGCTCGGTATGATTACAAAGGCCTTGTCAAAGCCGCAGTTTGCGAAAGCCTCCGTGCCTATTGACAACAGACCCTCGTAAATGGGGATATTTTTCAATTTTCCGCAGCCGAAAAACGCTCTGTCGCCTATTCTCTGTACGGAAGACGGAAGTCCCGCTTTTTCAAGAGAAGTGCATCCCTCAAAGGCGGATTTTCCTATCGAAACAATCTTGTTATTTTTGACGATAAGCTCCTGAAGGTCGGTTCTGTCCTTAAAGGCGTTGTTTCCTATTTCCGTTAGGAGCGAATTTTCGGGTATCGTTACGGTAACAAGACCCTGCTGCGCCTGAGCGTCCTCGGATAAAGCCATGAAATTGCGTGAATCGGCGCGTGTAAAGGCTCCGTCACCTATCGCAACCACGGGAAGCCCCGCTATCTCGGTGGGAATGACAAGATGATGCACATTTGCTCCGGGACGGGCATAGGTTATTCTTACACCCACTCCTTCGGGAGCGTATTTGAAATAGGTTGCGTTGGGGAATTCGTCCTCGTCGAAGGTGTACCTGCACCCGTCGGGAGCAACTATATAGGTAAGATTTGTACAGTCGCTGAACGCGTCCTCGGAAACGGTTCTCGTATCCACGGGAAGCTCTATGGAGGTAAGGTTGATACAGCCGCTGAAAGCCCCTTCCCTTACATACCTCAGGTCGGCGGGAAGCTTTATTGTTTCCAGAGTGCGGCATCCCTTGAAGGTGTCCTTCTTAAGCTCGCTTATGCTCTTGGGAAGCTCAACGTTCTTAAGGTTTATATCGTCCTTGAACACGCCTTCGCCGAGATTTATTATACCGTCGGGAAGGTCGATGCTTACAAGTGAAATACAGTCGCTGAACGCGTAGTCCTCCACCGTTTCAAGGCTCTCCGGAAGAGTTACCGACTGAAGACGGAGACAGTGTTCAAAAGCTCCGCCGTCAATAAGGGTTATTCCTTCGCCTATCTCAATGGTGTAGATTCTGTCCTTAAATTCGGTCCATGTTCCGAAGTACTCGGCGGAATCGTGGTCTATCACGCTTTCGGCGCCGTTTTCGGTATAGATTTTAAGGTTGCCCTTTTCATCCAATGTCCACCATGCGTTGGGGCCGCATTTTCCGCCCCTGTCGCCGCAGAGAATACACTGATTATGAATATTGAAGCAGTGGAAATGAGGCGGATTTTCTCTTACGGAAAAACCTACTGGATAATCAAGAACGGTTTCATAGGTGCTTCTTCCATTGTCGGAGGTGCCGTCAATTACCTTAAATACTTCTTTGTTCTGGTCGTAAACCGCTATGCGAAGCTTATGAGATACCGCGTCGGCGGTGGAAATAACCGATTCGCTGTGTTCACCGTCGGCTCCGTCGATATAATCGATTTTCACGGCAGTGGGAGCGTAAATCGCAGCCAAGCCGACACAGCCGTCAAAAGCGTTAAGCTTCAGATTTCCCCCTCTTGAGGTAAAGGGAAGAACCACATACTCAAGCTCGGCACAGTCTCTGAACGCGTATTCTCCAATAGCGGTCACCCCTTCGGGTACAACCGCATACCTAAGCTTGGCGCACCCGTCAAAGGTTCCCTTCTTGATTTCGCGTAGACCGGAGGAAAGGGTTACGGTTTCAAGCTTATTGCACATATGGAAAGCTTCCATGCCCAATTCGGATACCGTATCGGGTATGATCATTTCCGTAAGTCCCACACAGCCCTCAAACGCCTGCGTTCCTATGGTTATGAGACCGTCCGGAAGTATAAGCTCTTTAAGCCATGTACAGCCCTCAAAAGCAAAGTCGTTTATTGTGACAAGCGTTGAAGGAAGATTTACCTTAGGCTCATTGCCCTGGTTAAATGCGGTATTTGCCTTAAAGGCTCTCGAACCTATTTCGGTAACGGGATAGCCCATTATATAGTCGGGAATGGTAACGGTAGTTCCGGGAACTGGCTTTACCTCCGTGATAATCCTGTCGCTCTTTAAATTTGTATTGTCGGTCAGCGCATATTTTACCAATGTAACGGGATTGGGAGTAAAATTGCTTTCCGCAAAACTGTTGGGTATTACCGCAAAAATAAGATTGTCGCAGTTGCTGAAAATGCTGTCTCCGCCGGAAACACCCACTGGAACAACTATTTCCTTAAGACTTGTGCAGCCGTCGAAGGCTTCCTTACCGAAAGAAGTAAGATAAAGTGAAAGCTTTGCGGAAGCAAGATTAACGCATTTTGCGAAAGCTCTTTGTCCGATTGTGGTAACGGTATCGGGAAGCACTATTTCGGGAAGACTCGAACAATTCTCAAAGGCGCCGTCGCGGATATATTTAAGATTCTGAGGCAGCCTGGCGGTTTCCGCCGCTCCGATATTTTTCAGCATTCCGCAGTTCCTGAAAGCATTGGTCTCAATGGATTCAAGGGCGCTGTTATCTGCTATGTAAACTACCCTTAGATTTGAAGAGGATTCAAAAGCGCTTGCGCCTATTGTCTTAAGTGTTGAGGGAATATGAACGGTGGTAAGATTGGGACAGTCCTTAAAGGCGTTTCTGCCTATGGTGGTCATGCCTTCGTTGATTACCACCTCACGTATTTCGTCCTTAAGAGAAGCCCACATCTCCTGATAGTGGATATAATCGTCGGAAGCAGTGTCGGTGCTTTCCACCATATCCCACATTACGCCGTCGCCGCCATCCTTGCTGTTGATAATGATGGTATAACGGTTCTTATCGTATACCCATGTGGCGGTTTCGCCGCATTTTCCGCCCTGCTGCTTACAAAGAACGCATTCGCGGGTCTTGTTAAAGCAGTGCTTGTGGTCTTTCCAGACAATCAGCCAGTCGTCGATTACGTCGTTTTCGTTTTTGATCCTGTTCTGCCAGTTGTCATCATTTCCGAATACGGCGGAGGTGATCTGAGGCACATTGTCTATTTCGCGGTAAACAATTACGGTGGTAGTGTCATTTGTAGGTATATCGTAAGCGTTTATCACCGCGTAGGAAATATCGGCTCCGCTTGGGTTTACTTCGGGTATTTCAAGAATTGCGAGACTTGTGCAGCCCTCAAAAACGGTAGGGCTTATAACGTTTTCCAATGTCAAAGGCAATACCGCCTTGGTTAAAGCGGAGCAGCCCGCAAAAGCGCTGTCCGCGACAGTCGTTAAAGCCGTTCCTCTGAAATCCGCTACATCGGGAGTATTAGAGGTATTTACCGCCTTCAAGCTGTTGCACGCGCCGAAAGCAAGCTCGCCTATCTCGGTTAGCGAAGAAGAAACAACTACGCTTTCCAAAAGCGAACAGTTTTCAAAAGCACTTTTCGGGATAACGGTGACTCCGGCGGGGAGAGATACGATTTGAACCGCAGCATCTTTAAATGCCGCCTCTCCGATATGGTTCACGGACTGAGGTATATTTATCTCAACCACGCGGGAGCCGGACGGATCAGTGCTTCCAAAGCCCTCAAAAGCGCGGTCGGCAATATAAGTAACGGTGTCGGGAACGGAAACCTTTTTTATATTCCGAACATTGCCTTTATACACGCCGTTGATATTCGTAACGGGTACGCCGGGGAATATATTGGACGGTATCTCTACCTCTACATCTGTGCTTCCCGCGGGAACACATATTCCCAGAACGGAGCTTCCGTCGTTGCTGTACACCAAAACGGCCGCATTCCGGCTTGAAAGGTCGATGTCGGGGGTGTTGGGCTTGTATCTGTCCGCAAAGCTGTCGGGGATAAGAAGGTTGATGAGATCCGGACAATTCGCAAATGAATTTTTCTCAATGCTTATAATAGAGGAAGGGATAATAACCCCGCCGCTGAGACCGCTTCCGCTGAAGGCTTCGGCGGCTATTGTCTTAATATTTGCGGGCAGTTCGATATTTCTGAGAGCCGTACAGCCGGCAAAAGCGCTGCCGCCGATATCCGAAAGAACGGAAGCCGCCTCAAAAGTAACGGAAGCAAGATTGACGCAATCCTTGAAGGCTTCGGCGCATATGCTTACAACGCCTTTTCCTATAAGAACGTCCTTAACGCTGTCCTTATAGTTATCCATCCAAGGATGATAAGCTACTTCCCCGTCTCCCGTCACCGAAAGATGACCCGTCTCTATATTAAGCGCCCATGTCGTCTGTGTGGGATCGTCGTCGGGGCCGCAGTTTCCGCCTACGGTGCCGCAAAGAATGCAGATGTTGTTATTGTTGAAGCAGTGGTTATGACCGTCGGATACGGGATAGTTGAGTTCGTAGGGCTGAAGCCTGTCGCGGTCAAATCCGTTGGTGAGAACGGCTCCGGTTATCTGCCTTCCGTCAGCCGTATCGCCGTAAAGAAGGAGTACTGCCTGAGTTTTGTTGTCGGCGGTAAAGAACACATTTTTATACTGATCGTATAAATCTTTTCTCAAAGTAATGAAGGGATTATTGTGCATTCCCATATAATCGGTAGCGTCAAAGAACACATCGGTCCCCAGTTCGGTCACCGAGTCGGGAATAATCACGTTCTTGTAGGTCACACAATTTTCAAAGGCATGCGCCCCTATCTTTTCGATGGTAGAGGGATACACCACTTCAATAAGATCCTTTGCTCCCTTAAAAGCGTAATCGCCTATATTGCGGACGCCTTCCTGAATTACAACGGTTCTGATATTTTCCATTACGCTGTGCCAGGGCGCATTTTCGCCCTTGCTGTAATCGTGCATATATCCGCTGCCGTTTGTAAAGAAGGTAAGAACGTTATTTCCGTATCCCTCGACAAAGCTGTCAAAACGCCAGCCCACCTCATCCTCGGGAAGTACGCCGGTATTTCCCAATACCTGACCGCAGACGGGACATGTGTTTGTGTCTTTATCAAGGTAAGTGTGCTTACAACTGTTTTTATTTACCAAATCATGATAGTTATTATCAACTTTAACTACCGCCTTGCCGCAGATAGTTTCCGGCATGCTGATTAAAGCGTTTACTTTGCCGGGGATTATCTCGGTGACCTCAACCTTGGTGGAATCCGAAGCGAGAGTTCTGTATTTAAGCTTGAAAACCTCGGCGGGGATTCCAGCGGTATCAACGGAAAGACCGTCCGGATAAGCCACGTAATAAAGCTTGTTGCAGTTGCCGAAGGCTTCCGCGCCTACCGTTGTTACGCTTTCGGGAATATCCACGAAGAAAAGGCTGTTGGGAGCGTTCGGGTCGGAAAAGCTTATATTGAAGAAAGCCTTTGACCCAATGGTCAGAAGCCCGTCGGGAAGAGTTATTTCGGTAACGGAGAGACAGTTTTCAAAGGCGCTGTCCCCTATTTCCGTTACCTTTGACGGAATATTTATCGCTTTGACGCCGTCAAGATCATAGAAAGCGTAATCGCCTACGGACGTGATTCCGCCGTCAAATACTAGCTCGGAAGGCGACGCGCCCATTTCGGTCTTAAGCCTGTAAAACGGGTTCTTGTTGTCCTGTGTATCATAATTCTTTATGTCGGCGTCGGCCACTGCGGAACCGTCACCGTTCTTCTTTGTGCTTATGAAAACGGCGGAGTCGTCGGGAGACCAGTACCAGGTTACGTTGTCGTTGGCGGGCGTTGCGGGATCTTCGGAGGCTTTGCCCATGTTGCCGCCTGTTACCGCCTCACAGATGGTACACAGTCCGTATTCGCCGTCAAATTTGTGGTCGCAGTCCTTGGCGACAACGCGCTTTTCAACGCCGTTGATTATTACGGTTTTGGGGTATTGATAAGTGCCGGTAAAGCCCTCCTTATCCACGCTGACAATATTTACGATATCGCCGTCCACTTCGTACCGCGCTCTTACGGTGCCTTCCGCTCCGGTGGGGAGATTGCCGTACATGGAATCGTTGGGGTAAAGTATAAGGGTAGGATTGCTGCCCTTAAAAGCTTCGCTGTATACCGCATTGACGGTTGGAGGAATAAACACTGTAAAATCTTCGGTAAGAGTAATGTTGCCGAAAGCGCCCTGACCGATTGTCTCGACGCTGGAGGGAATTTCTATTTTCGGAATAGTTAGTCCGTCAAAGGCGTTATTTCCTATGTATGTAACTCCCTCTCTGATTTCCAGAGCCTTTATATAATCCACGGAACCGCTTTTTATCCAAGGCTGCTCCTTGTTGTCCGGCTCGGTTTTATAATTGTCCATTCTTCCCTTGATATCGCTTGCGGCGGTCTCAATCGCGCTTATGATCAGGGTATTGTCGCCGTCGGTAACCACCCACGTGGTACCGCGGCTCTCACCGCACTGAAGTCCGCATATTGTACAATTTCCGCTAACATCGGGAATATGGCTGTGATTCTGGGATACCAGACTGTGATAACCGCTGTCGACTTCGTTTACGTATAGCTTTAAGCCCTCATCTGTTTCGTTGTTGATAACGATATATGTGGGAACGTCCACAAGTGATCCCGCCTGTGATCCACTTTCAATAGAAACTATTTTCGCGGTGGGAGGAGTCGCGTTAATATCTCCTTCGTAGGTAACTTTATAAGTTGATGGAGAAACAAGGTTGCTTCCTCCGTCGGTAAGAGTTACGTCCTTTGGGATAAAAAGAGCCTTAAGGTTAACGCAGCTGTTAAAAGCGCCGTCTCCTATTTTTTCCACATTAAGGGGCAATGTTACTTCCGTAAGCCCACCGCAGTTCAGAAACGCCTGTTCGCCTATCTCCACCGCGTTTCCGTCAACATAAGGTATGTTTACGTCAGTCAGTCCCGTGCTTGCAAAAGCCTGATTTCCTATACGGGTTATATTGGTTCCGATTGACACCGAGGTAAGCAGAGAGTCTCCGGAAAACATACGATCACTTATTTCAGAAAGCCCCGCAGACATTCTCGCGACAGTCAGATTAGGACAATTTTCAAACACGCCTACCCCCATCGAAGTTACGGAAGAAGGTATTTTCGCCGTCGAGATTCCCGAACCGCTGAAGGCGTAAGCTCCGATGGCAATTGTGTTGGAGGGCAGGAAGTCTATATTATCAAGGCTTGTGCAGCCCATAAAGGTCTGCGTTCCAACAGTGAGATTGGGCAGATTTTTGGATACGTTCACATCGATCAGATTAGCGCAGCCTTCAAACATGCTGTCACTGAGGGTGGTCAAAGCCGTATCTGAAAGCTCCACGGATTTTAAGCCGGAATTTTTAAAAATTCCGTCTCCCGCGCTTGTCACCTGTCTTCTTACAGTGACTTTTTCAAGATTCGGGCAGCCCTCGAACGCCCCTCTTCCAACGGAAGGGGAAATAAGATTTATTTCACCCGAAATACCGCTTCCCGCAAAGGCGTATTCACCAATATTACCTGTAACGAAATTGAAAAAAGTTCCGATTTCGGTCAGCTTATCGAAGCCGTAAAAAGCATAGCTCCCCACCCCGATACGTCCGCTGTATACGGAAATGGCGGTAACGCTGTCTTTAAGGTGTACCCACGGGGGAGGGTTATCCCCGTCGGCGGGAGTAAAATCGGGTATTGAGTCGAACGCCGTAATATTGCCCGAAACCGTAAATTGCAGAGTTCCGTCGGCAAGCAGTTCCCAACTTATGTTTGTACCGTCTATTCTGCCGCCTGTAACCTCACCCTCCGCTGCCACCTGCACGCAGATAAAGTTAAAAGCAATAGCAAACGCCACAAACAATGAAATAAACTTTTTCATTTAAAATAACCGTTCCTTTCCCTCTCGGCCTTTTTTCGGCCGTAAGGTAAATATGACACCGACAAGTCGGTGAAAAGCCCCGCTTTTATATTTTGATTTACCGCGGGGAGGTTATGCCGGAATCAGTATTCCGCGTTGCCCACCGTTCTGGGGAACGGGATAACGTCGCGTATGTTTCCTACCGCGGTGATATACATTATAAGGCGCTCGAAGCCGAGACCGAAGCCCGCATGCTTTGTGCCGCCGTATCTCCTGAGATCCAGGTACCAGCTGTAATCCTCTTCCCTCAAGCCCAGCTCCTTCATTCTTGACAAAAGCACGTCGAGTCTCTCCTCACGCTGGCTTCCGCCGATTATTTCGCCTACTCCCGGCACCAGAAGGTCAACCGCCGCAACGGTCTTCCCGTCGTCGTTAAGGCGCATATAGAATGCCTTGATCTCCTTGGGATAATCGGTGACGAAAAGCGGCTTTTTAAATACCTGTTCTGTGAGAAATCTTTCATGTTCGGTCTGAAGATCCGCGCCCCAGTAAACGGGATATTTGAATTGATCCTTGTGTTTTTCCAGAATTTCCACCGCCTCGGTGTAAGTCACCTTGGCAAAGTCGCTGTTTATAATATCTTTAAGGCGCTGTATAAGCTCTTTGTCGTAAAAATCGTTAAAGAATTTCATTTCGTCGGGACAAGCGTTCAGCACCTCGTTCAGCACGTATTTTATCATATCCCTCGCGAGATCCATATCGTCCTGAAGATCGGCGAAGGCTATTTCCGGCTCTATCATCCAGAATTCCGCGGCGTGGCGGGTAGTGTTGGAGTTCTCCGCGCGGAAGGTAGGCCCGAAGGTGTATATCTGACCGAAGGCCATCGCCATGGCTTCACCCTCAAGCTGACCGGATACGGTGAGGGAAGCGGGCTTCCCGAAAAAGTCCTTCGTGTAATCTATCGCGCCGTCCTCGGTTTTCGGAGGATCGGCGGGGTCAAGCGTTGAAACTCTGAACATTTCTCCCGCGCCCTCGCAGTCGCTGGCGGTTATTATAGGCGTATTAACATATACGAAGCCCCTTTGATTGAAAAAGCTGTGGATAGCGTAAGCGGCCACGCTTCTTACTCTCAACACCGCGCCTATCGTATTTGTTCTTGCTCTTAAATGGGAGATTGTGCGCAGATATTCCAAAGTATGGCGCTTTTTCTGCAAGGGATAATCGGAGGGAGCCAAGCCCGCTATCTCAACCTTTTCGGCGTGTACCTCAAAGGGCTGCTTCGCTTCGGGAGTAAGAAGCAGCGTTCCCAGAACGTTAACCGCGCTGCCTACGCCCAACTTGCTCAGTTCCTTAAAGTTATCGACCTTTTCCTCCCCAAAAACCACCTGAACGCCTTTAAAGCCGCTGCCGTCGGAAAGCTCCATAAAACCAAAGGTTTTGCTTCCTCTTACGGTTCTTACCCAACCGCTTATCTCTAATTTTGCTCCGTTTTCGGGAGTATTTTTATATAACTCCGATATCAGAATCCTTGACATTTTGTTTTTCCTTTCTCTTTGGGTAACCTCTAAAAAACTCTGTGAAAAGCAAAAACAGACAGAGCGCACCGGATACGAGGAAAGCCGGCGAAGGCGGGCAGCTTACGCGATAAGCCCGTCGAGACGGGTTGACGAATTAGGCGTTGCGCCATGTTCGTTTTTGCTCACAATGGGGGGTTAGAGGTTACCTTTATACGGTTATAATATGCCCGAATGTCATACCCTGCCCATAATGGAAATTCATATTTAAATTTATTATATCACTTTTAATGCCAAAATGCAATATTTTTACGTATTTTTTTGACAATTTCCTGTTGACTATACTCAAAAAATGTTTTATAATTCAATTAAGGAAAATATTACCTCAAAATCCTGAAAGGACAACCGCCATGCTGCTCAACAAAAACTGGAAAATGCTTTTTAACGGTGAAATTCTGCCCTGCCGCGGGTTCCCCGTTTCCATGTACCGCACTCTGCTGGCCAACGGAAGAATCGACGACCCGTATTACGGCGAAAATCAGTACGACGCTAAAGAACTCAGCCGAAAGGATTGTGAATTTATCTGCGAATTTGAGCCTGAAGGAGAAATATTTGCGGAAGACAAGGTTTTTCTGCGTTTCTTTGGAATTGATACGCTGTCTGAAGTATATCTCAACGGCAACATTCTCTTTGGCGGCGATAATATGTTTGTTACCTACGAATATGAAATCAGGGGATTGCTCAAACGCGGGTTAAATACGCTGAGAGTCAAAATTTCCTCCCCCCTCGAATACGCCGAGAAAAGGTTTGGGGAGCGCCCGCTGTACGGAGTGGAAGGTACGGTGCCGGGATATCAGCACATACGCAAGGCTCATTACATGTACGGCTGGGACTGGGGAATGCAGCTACCCGATATGGGCATATGGCGGAATGTTGAGATTGTGGGAAAATCCGTATGCGAAATATGCGGAGCTTATTACCGTCAGGAATTCAGGGACAGTTACAGAAAGCTTATACTTACCGTGACCCCCGAACTGCGGCCGTTTGTGATAAGGCCCGTTGAGCTGCTTACCGAAATAGAGCTGTCCGACGGCAGGAGCCTTATTTCGAGAAATCCGGTGCATAAGTGTGAAAGGCTTACCTTTGAAGTGGAAAATCCTCCCCTCTGGTGGGTAAGGGGATACGGAAAACAGCCGCTTCAAAGAGTGAAATTTACGCTGATAGAGGACGGAAAGGCAATAGACAGATTTGAGGAGAGAATAGGATTCCGTGAGCTGACGGTAAGAAACGACGAAAAAGCGGGTAAATTCTGTTTCGTCTGCAACGGTACGGAAATATTCGCCATGGGAGCAAATATTATCCCCGAAGATCAGATTCTTCCTTCGGTAAACGATAAACGTACCGATTATATGCTCAGACAGTGCGCAAGAGCCAATTTCAACTGCGTCCGGGTATGGGGCGGCGGCGTTTATCCGAACGATCATTTTTTAAAGCGCTGCGACGAGCTGGGCTTTGTACTGTGGCAGGACTTTATGTTCGCCTGCGCGGCTTATCGGCTGACTCCTCAGATGGCAGCTTCCGTAAAAAAAGAGCTTAAGGACAACATAAAAAGAATTCGCAATCACCCCTGTCTGGGGCTGTGGTGCGGCAACAACGAGATAGAAAGCATGTGGGAGGGCTGGGGAGTACCTAAGGACGAGGAAGCTAAGGCGGACTATGCGGAGCTGTTTGAAAAAATTATTCCCGCCGCGCTGAAGGAATACGACCCCGACCGCTTTTACTGGCCCTCCTCTCCCTCATCCGGCGGCGGTCTGTACGGAGGCAAGTGCTTTAGCGGCAGCTCGGACAACCATAGGGGAGATCAGCATTTCTGGGCGGTATGGCACGGCTTTAAACCTCTGGAGGAATTCCGAAGGTTTGATTTTCCTTTCTGTTCGGAATTCGGCTTTGAGTCGCTGCCCTCGGTAAAAACCGCGGAGACCTTCGCGCGTGGCAAGGATATGGATCTGTGCTCCCCGGTTATGGAAGCGCATCAGAAGTGCGTAATGGGGAATGAAAAGCTTCTGTTTTATACGGCGCAGATGTGCCGTACTCCGAAAAGCTTTGAAGAACTCGTTTACGCCACGCAGCTCGTGCAGGCGGAATCAATACGCCTTAATGTAGAGCATATGCGAAGAAAAAGAGGAAAATGTATGGGCAGCCTGTACTGGCAATTTAACGACAGCAATCCCGTAATTTCTTGGTCGGCGGTGGATTACTTCGGAAGAGAAAAGGCGCTTTATTACGCCACCAAACGATTTTATGCACCTGTTCTGGTTTCCTGTCTCGAAGAAAGCCTGAACGATGTTCAATTGCATATATCAAACGAAACCACCGAAAGTATACTGGGAATTATTAAGTGGTCGCTGAGAAAAAACACCGGCGGCAAGATCGTGAACGGAGAAAAAGAGGTACAGGTTGAGGCGCTTTCATCGGAGGCGGTCATATCCCTTGACCTGTCAAAACATCTGAATACAAGGGAGATGAAAAGAAGCTGTTTTCTCGAATACTGCCTTATTATTAACGGAAAAGAGGTATCCAAGGGATGCACGATCTTCGTAAAACCCAAAGCCTTTGAGTTTTTGCCGCCCGATTTTTCGCTTAATATAGAAGAAACGGGAAGGAGCTATATACTTAAGCTCAAAAGCAGGGCTTTTGCAAAGGGGGTTGTTCTGGACTTAAAGGACTGCGACTGCGTTTTTTCGGACAACTTTTTCGATTTCAGCGGAAGCTATACGGTTGAGGTAGATAAGGATTCCCTTACCAAACCGCTTACGGCAGACGGATTCAGAAGGAGATTGTGTGTTATGAGCTGCTTTGATCTTGGAACGAACGAATAACGAGCAGTTGAACATATTTTACTTTATGTATAATATCCACCTCAATAAACAATTTGAAAAACTGCGATTCGATTTTAAAACGAATCGCAGTTTTTATACCAATCTTTAATCAAGTTGTAGACTTGATTAAAGATTGCAATTATACCTCGTACTAATAACCATTTTGACTATGATTTTATCCTGTGTCAAAATGGTTATTAGTATAATACTAAATCCCAATAGAAATCCGACAAATCCGACGATTGGGGCGTCCCTACTCTGCGTCAGCCCTCCTTGAAATATGGCATATTCCTGCGTCGGGACTTCCTTGATTAGGAACGCCCCACCCGCCGCCTTTGTCTGATTTCTACTGAGAATTAGTATAAGCACTTATTTGCAAATCATTCCAAATTCAAGTATGATTTACAAATAGTATCAGCTCATTTTGTCCCCTCGCTTGAAGCACCTTGCCACAATAAGTCCGAACACCACCGCCGCCGTAAGTCCTGCGGCTCCCGCGGTAAAGCCTCCGGTGAACGCGCCTAATAGACCGTCCTCCTGAACAGCTTGCTTTACGCCCTTTGCCAACGTGTAGCCAAAACCGGTCAGGGGTACAGTTGCGCCCGCGCCCGCAAAATCAACAAGAGGCTCGTATACTCCGCATCCGCCCAGGACTACTCCCACAATTACGTAAATTACAAGAATACGAGCGGGTGTAAGTTTTGTAAGATCTATAAGAAGCTGGCCTATAAGGCAGAATCCGCCGCCTATCACAAATGCCCAGAAATATTCCATAAATGTTTCCATGCGCTTTTTTCCTTTCCATTAAAATGCCGAAATATGAACCGCGTGGCTTATACCGGGAATGCTTTCCCCCTGCTGCACAATCGTTGGCGACATAAGCGCTCCGGTAGCCGCAAACAAAACGTTTTTCAGCCGCCCGGCGGCAATTTCGGGCAAAATATATCCGCATAACACCGAAGCGCTGCACCCGCAGCCGGAACCGCCGGCGTGTACGTCCTGTTTTTCCAAATCATACAGCATAAGACCGCAGTCGTTGTGCTTTTCGGATATATCTATATTATCTTTCTGAAACAGCTCTGTCAGTATATCGCTTCCCACTTTTCCCAGATCCCCGGTCAGTATAAGATCAAAGGCGTCAATGCTCTGCCCCATATTGGCAAGATGACGGGAAATTGTATCGTGTGCGGCTTCCGCCATTGCGGCGCCCATATTATTGGCGTCGGTTATTCCCATATCCTTGATTTTACCCACGGTTACCGCTTTTACATAAGGAGGAGCTCCGTGAGGAGATACTATTGCGCAGCCTGCCGCAGTAGCCGTCCACTGAGCGGTAGGAGTGCGCTGTCCGCCGTAGTTTACGGGAAGCCTGAACTGTCTCTCGGCGGAACAAAAGTGAGATGAGGTCACCGCCGCCGCGTTTATGGCCGCTCCGCTGTCCACAAAAATTGACGCCAATCCCAAGCTTTCCGCCATTGTAGAACAAGCTCCAAACAGACCGTAAAACGGTATGCTTGTATCTCTCGCTCCGTAAGCGGAGGCAACGCATTGGTTCAGCAGGTCTCCGGCGAAAAGAAAATCCATATCGCTTTCCGAGAATTTTCCTTTGCTTAACGCGTTGGTAAAGGCGTACTGCTGAAGCTTGCTTTCGCTTTTTTCCCAACTGTTTTCCCCTAAGGTTACATCATCGGAAAGGTAGTCAAAATATTCCGCCAGGGGACCCTCGCCCTCCTTTTTTCCTGCGGCGGCAGCGTAAGCGGAGATTGTGGGCGCCGATTGAAGATTTATCGTACCGTCTTTTACAATATTTGCCATTGTTTAGCTCCTTTACTGCATTATTTGAAAAATATAAAGAATTATACCGTATACTACCGAGGTAAGAATGCCGTACACTATTACGGGACCCGCTATAATGAACATTTTTGCGGCAGTGCCCAATATAAAGCCTTCGGTTTTGAATTCAAGCGCCGGAGCAACTACGGAGTTGGCGAAGCCGGTTATGGGTACTAAAGTACCCGCTCCGCCGTGTTTTGCGATTTTATCGTAAAGCTTAAGGCCGGTAAGGAGCGCACTCAGAAATACGAGTGTTATGGAGGTTACGGAGCGGGCGTGAAGCTCGGTCATACCCAGATAGGTGTATAGGTTGAATAGAGCCTGTCCCAGACAGCATATCAAACCGCCTATTACAAAGGCTTTGGGCAGCGTAAAATACAGCTTGGTGCCGGGAGAGTGTTTTTTGGTTAATTTATCGTATTCGTTATTAGTCATATTCATAATTGATATCCTTTCGCAAAAAATCGACTTTTATCATATTTTTTCTTTTTTTCTCTCAAATATTCATAAAAAGAACAGACTGCTTTTCCTCAAAAGCAGTCTGTTCTTTTTATGAATATTTAAACCAATTAAACCAACTCAATAATAGCCATCTCGGCAGCGTCTCCGCGGCGGGGACCTGTCTTGATTATCCTTGTATATCCGCCGTTAACGTCCTTATACTTAGGAGAAATTTCGTCAAACAGCTTCTTGCTGACTTCCTCCTTGGTAATGTAAGCGAATACCTGACGCTTGCTGTGAAGGTCGGTGTTCTTTCCGAGAGTTATCATTTTCTCGGCTTCGCTTTTTACTTCCTTGGCTCTGGTAACAGTGGTCTCGATTTTGCCGTTTTCCAGCAAAAATGTTACCATCGCTCTGAGCATCGCTTTTCTATGATCGCTGGTTCTTCCCAGTTTTCTCATTGGCTTATACTCCTTTCCGTACAGAGTTTGTTTCCTTCGGCGAGTTATCTTTATTCACATCGCCTCGGAAAACCTAATCGTAGGTCATTCCTCCGGCTCCGCAAGGTCAAAGCCCAACGAATTAAGCTTTGCTCTTACCTCGTCAAAGGATTTCTTGCCTAAGTTGCGTACCTTCATCATTTCGTCGGGGGACTTTGTGATAAGATCCTCAACCGTGTTGATATTGGCGCGCTTCAGGCAGTTGAAGGAACGCACCGAAAGCTCCAGATCCTCGATAGTCATTTCGAGAACCTTGTCCTTGCTCTTGTCGTCCTTTTCAACCATAAGCTCAGGCTGGTTAGCCTCGTCGGACAGCTCGACAAACAGCTGCAAATGCTCACAAAGCACCTTTGCCGCATAGCTTACCGCTTCCTTGGCGGAAATGGTTCCGTCCGTCCACACCTCGATGATGAGCTTGTCAAAGTCGGTGCGCTGTCCCACACGAGTATTTTCAACAGAATAGTTAACCTTAAGAACAGGTGTGTAAATGCTGTCAACCGCAATTATTCCTATGGGCGGCTGTACCATTTTAGACTTGTTCTTTTCAGCACTTACGTAACCTCGGCCTCTGTCAAAAGTAAGCTCCATATAGAGCTTAGCGCCTGCCGTGAGAGTGGCGATATGCATTCCGGGATCGAGTATCTCTATCTCGCTGTCCGTTTTAATGTCGCCCGCCAGTACCTCACATTCGCCGTTTGCTTCAATGTACACCGTCTTGGGGCTTTCCCCGTACATTTTAGCTATTAAACCCTTAATATTCAGAATTATCTCGGTTACGTCTTCCTTAACGCCGGGAATAGTGGAAAATTCATGCTGAACCCCGTCGATCTTTACACTCGTAACCGCAACTCCGGGCAAAGAGGAGAGCAATACACGCCTCAGGCTGTTGCCTAACGTGTTGCCGAAACCGCATTCCAACGGCTCTAAGGTAAACATTCCGTATTTACCGTCGGGCTTGAGCTTTACGGTTTCTATTTCCGGCTTTTCAATTCTTTCAAGCATTCTGTAACCCTCCTGCTGTTCGGGATCCGCCGCTTCGGTCAACCGAATCGGGGAATCGTATAATTGTTTTGCTCAGGGGCTTCCGCCTTACCGCGTCTTGCAACGCGTAAGTGACAGAAAATATTGGGCGTTTCCGCCCCGATTAATTTTAAATTACGATAACTCGATTGTAAATTAAAAATAACCGCACCATAGTTCTTCTCGTCCGTTCCCTGCCGTTTTCCGCAAAACAGCGTTTTTTCTTCGCTATTATTTGGAATACAACTCGATTACGAGCTGCTCTTCGATCTCGAAGTCAAGCTCATCTCTCTGAGGAAGACGAGTAACAACCGCGCTGGAGGCTTCCTTGTTCAGGTCCAGCCAAACGGGAATAAGTCTGCCGTTGGCAGCTTCCGCGATCTGAGCAAACTTGGGGCTCTTCTTGCTTTTTTCCGAAAGAGCGACAACATCGCCGGGCTTTACTCTATAAGAAGGAATATCAACTCTCTTGCCGTTAACGGTAAAGTGACCGTGACCTACAAGCTGACGGGATTCACGGCGGGTAATTGCCATACCCATTCTGAATACAACGTTGTCAAGACGGGATTCCAAAAGCTTTATAAGGTTTTCACCGGCAACGCCCTCTTCCTTGATAGCCATTTCATAGTAATGATGGAACTGCTTTTCAAGAACGCCGTAAATAAATTTCAGCTTCTGCTTCTCCTTAAGCTGCATTCCGTACTCGGAAACTTTCTTGCGGGGATTTCCGTTACCCTTTCTGTTTGTTTCCTTGCTGTAGCCCAAAACCGCGGGGCTTATTCCCAGTGCCTTGCATCTCTTAAGCACAGGTGTTCTATCTACTGCCATTGTAATATTTTCCTTTCTTTCAAGGAAATCCGAACAGCTCGGCTTTCCTGACGTTTATTTATGTTGTATCGGTCTTCCCGACACCGAGCAACGACGCTCGGTAAAACTATACGCGTCTTCTCTTGGGAGGACGGCATCCGTTGTGAGGGATGGGGGTTACATCCTTGATCATTCTTACTTCAAGGCCTGCCGCGGACAGCGCTCTTATAGCCGCTTCACGTCCCGCGCCGGGGCCCTTTACGTATACCTCGACGGTTTTAAGGCCGTGCACCATTGCCGCCTTCGCCGCCGTTTCGGCTGCCGACTGAGCCGCGAAGGGAGTGGACTTTCTGTTGCCTCTGAAGCCCAGTCCGCCTGCGCTTGCCCATGAAAGGGTGTTGCCCTGAAGGTCGGTTATAGTAACGATCGTATTGTTAAAAGTAGACTGAATATGTGCCGAACCGTTTTCGATGTTCTTGCGGTCGCGGCGGCGAAGTCCTGCCTTTTTAACATTAGCTTTGTTCCCTGCCATTTATTAGCTTCCTTTCTGTAAAAATTACTTCTTCTTGTTAGCGATGGTCTTTGCGGGACCCTTGCGGGTTCTGGCGTTGGTCTTTGTTCTCTGACCTCTTACGGGAAGACCCTTGCGATGACGAACGCCGCGGTAGCAGTTAATTTCAACCAGACGCTTGATATTCAAAGCGACTTCACGTCTGAGGTCGCCTTCCACGCGGTAGTTTGCGTCGATAACCTCACGGATCTTTGCTTCCTGATCCTCGGTAAGGTCCTTGACGCGAGTGTCAGGGTTAACGCCTGCAGCCGCGAGAATGTCATTTGCGGATTTTCTGCCTATACCGTATACATAGGTCAAGCCGATTTCAACGCGCTTTTCCTTGGGCAGATCCACACCAGCGATTCTTGCCATACTTTAAACCTTTCCTTTCCTGTGAAGGAGCCGGCTCCTTCAATTATATGAAGGGCCTCAGCCCTGTCTTTGTTTATGCTTGGGATCCTTGCAGATCACCATAACTCTGCCCTTGCGCTTGATTACCTTGCACTTGTCGCACATGGGCTTTACTGAAGGTCTTACTTTCATTTCGTTACATCCTTTCTGACATGCCAACGGTTTTTTTGAATTTTACTTGGCTCTCCATGTAATTCTGCCCTTGGTCAGGTCGTAAGGCGACATTTCAATAGTTACCTTATCGCCGGGAAGAATGCGGATGTAATTCATACGCAGCTTACCGCTTACATGAGCTAAAATAACATGACCGTTGGAAAGCTTAACATTGAACATTGCGTTGGGCAACGCTTCCTGTATAATGCCTTCTACTTCGATTACATCTTCTTTGGACAAGCTATGATCATTCCTTTCCTGTGGGTTGTTAAGCCGCTTCTTCTAAAGTAATCGCATCAATTATAACACGTACTCTTTAAAAATTTTGCCGTATTTTGCGGCTTGATCATTTCCGTGGTGATGTTATTATCGGATCCGAGCTTCTAAGATTTCTTAAGATCGTTTAAGAACCTTCTCAGCTTTTTGTCCGTCAGCTGCTCCAAATCAATTTTATAATTGGTTTTTTGCAGATGCTTGGGATTCTTGCGTTTCGGTCTTTCAAGCGGACGCTCCTTCCCGTCGGCCACGATAACAAAATCCTTTTCGTCGTCCGTTCCGATCACGGCCATATAATAGCCCTTGTCGCGTCCCGCCCTGCTTATGACCACATATCCTTTTTCAAATTCCATATGATTTTTCGCTCAGACAATCTCCGCTTCTTCCTAACCGTCAATGTGTCGGAAGAGTCAGTATCATCGGCTCCCCTTCGGTAATAAGAACGGTGTGTTCAAAATGCGCGGACATTTTGCCGTTTCCCTCCACTACCGTCCATTTGTCGTCCAGAACGTTTACGTTTTCCGTAGTCTGGTTCACCATGGGTTCAATGGCAATGGTCATTCCCGGTATAAGTCTCGGACCTCTTCCGGGTTTTCCGAAATTCGGCACTTCCGGATCCTCGTGCATTTCACGTCCCACTCCGTGTCCGATATATTTTTTTACCACATAATACCCAGCGGTTTCCACACATATCTGAACCGCATTGCTTATATCGCCTACCCGGTTGCCTTTAACCGCCTGAGCTATTCCCTTATAAAGAGCGGTCTCGGTTGCCCGGAGCAAAAGCTCCTTTTCCTCGCTCACACCGCCGATTCTGAACGTTCTGGTATTGTCGCCCATATAACCGTCAAGCTCGGCAACTATGTCGCAGGAGATTATGTCGCCCTCTTTGAGAATTTTCTTTTTGGAAGGTATTCCGTGTATAAGCTCCTCGTTGACCGAAAAGCAATTGTGCCCCGGAAATCCTCCGTAGCCCTTACAGGGGGAGTGACCTCCTTTTGAAACGACGTAGTCGTTCACTATCCTGTCAAGCTCCCATGTGGAGACACCCGCAACGGCGTTTTTGCCCGCAAGCTCCAGTGCCTGTGCGGCAAGCTCGCCCGCCTTTATCATCTTCGGGATCTCCTTTACGGATTTTACCTGTATCATCTTAACCTTCTATCGCGGCTAAGGTAAGCTTGGAGGTGTCGGCGATCTCATCCTGACCGATTACCGTCTTGAGCATACCCTTGTTTTCATAGTAGCCCTTTAAAGGAGCGGTTTTTTCACGGTAGGTTTCAAGTCTCGAAAGCACCGTTTCGGGCTTGTCGTCTACCCGCTGTACTACCTTGGCGCCGCAGGAATCGCAGATTCCCTCGCTTTTTGTGGGCTTGTATTCCATATGATAGGAAGCGCCGCAGCCTTCGCAGACTCTTCTTCCCGAAAGACGTGCAATTATTTTTTCATCGGGAACGCTGATCTCGATAACCTTATCGATTTTTACGCCCATCTTTTCGAGCGCCTCAGCCTGCTCCACCGTTCTGGGGAAGCCGTCAAGGATAAAGCCGTTCTTGCAGTCGTCCTGCGCGATTCTGTCTTTCAGAATACCTATAACGATATCGTCGGGCACCAAATCGCCCTTATCCATACGCTCTTTTGCGGCAATACCCGCTGGCGTGGCGTTTTTTACGGCCTCACGGAGCATATTGCCCGTGGAGATGGCGGGGATTCCCAACTTGTCGCATACGATCTCCGCCTGTGTTCCTTTTCCCGCTCCGGGAGCGCCTAAAAATATAAGATTCATTTGCAATACTCCTTTTTAGATAACCTGTTGTCGGTTTATTCCAGGAAGCCCTTATGATGACGCATCATCATCTGGCTTTCCAGCGAACGAACGGTTTCAAGCGAAACGCCTACTACGATAAGGATCGTTGTACCGCCGAGGGAAAGTCCCTGTATACCGCTGAGATTCTGGAAAATGATCGGGAAAATTGCTATGAAGCCGAGGAAGACGGCGCCGATAAGCGTAACCTTCGACAGCGAGTTGTTGATAAAATCCGCCGTGGGCTGTCCGGGTCTGTAACCGGGGATAGCGCCGTTGTTCTTCTTAAGATCGTTGGCGATCTGAATGGGGTTATACTGAATAGCCACATAGAAGTAGTTGAAGCCGATTATCAGGAGGAAATAAAGTACCGCGTAAAGCCAGCTCGAAGTGCTGAACAGTCTTACGAAGCCCTCCCAGAAATCGTGACCGCTTGTACCGTCGCCGCTGATTCCGAAGAAAAAGCAGATAGTAGAAGGAAGAGACATAATGGACATGGCAAAGATTATAGGCATAACGCCCGACATTGCCACCTTAATGGGAATATAAGAGGACTGACCTCCGTACATCTTTCTTCCCACAACGCGCTTGGCGTACTGAACGGGGATTTTTCTCTCCGCATTTGTCATTAAAACAACTAAAGTGATCATTCCCACATAAATAATAAGAATAATGGGAACGAGAATAGCGTTCTTCATGCCGCCGGCGGAAATGGTTCTGAATAAACCGATAACATCGGCGGGAATACGGGATACGATACCCGCAAAAAGTATCATTGAAATACCGTTTCCGATACCCTTTTCGCTTATCTGATCGCCTAACCAGATAATCAGCGACGCGCCCGCCACAAAGCAGCCGACTATAACTATCGCCGAAATAACGCCGTCAAAGCCGTTCGTATATTTTACAACACCGCCGTTTCTGAGGGTGATGTAAAACGCCACCGCCTGGAATATAGCCAGACCGAGAGCAACCAGCTTGTTGATCTTGTTAAGCTTCTTCCTGCCTTCGTCGCCTTCCTTGGCGAGTCTCTCCAACGGCTTTATCGCAACCGTCAGGAGCTGAATAATGATTGACGCGTTAATATAAGGGGTAATCGACATTGCGAACAAGGTACCGTTGCTGAGCGATCCGCCGGTCATCTGATCCCAGTAGGAAAAGAGGTTTCCGCTGCCGCTGTCCATTCCCAGAACCGTGGATATCTTGTCGGTGTCTAAGAAAGGAACAAAGATACTTGCTCCCAAACGGAAAATCAAAATAATAAAGAGGGTGTAGAGGATCTTTTTTCTTAAGTCAGCGAGCTTCCAAGCATTTCGGAAAACTTCAAACATCAGATCACCTCAGCCTTTCCGCCTGCGCTCTCAATCTTGGATTTTGCGCTCTCGGAAAACTTGGCTGCCTTAACTGTCAGGGACTTGGTGATTTCGCCTCTGCCGAGAACCTTTACACCATCGAAGGTCTTCTTAAGAAGTCCCGCTTCTACAATAGCTGCTTCGTCAATTACCGCGCCGTTATCGAACCTCGCTTCCAAATCGGACACGTTTACAGTAGCGTAAACGGTGGCAAAGTTCTTGTTGTTGAATCCGCGCTTCGGGATACGCATGGCAAGCTTGGTCTGACCGCCTTCAAAGCCCGGCTTTACGCCGCCGCCAGAACGAGCCCACTGACCCTTGTGTCCCTTGCCGGATGTCTTGCCCCAGCCTGAGCCGTGTCCGCGGCCGATACGCTTAACTTCTCTGTTTGAACCGGGCGCGGGGGATAATTCGTGTAGCTTCATTTATAAGCTCTCCTTTCCGGTAAATTTATTATTCGTCCGTAACCTCAAGCAAATAGCTTATGGTTTTGATCTTGCCGTTGGTTGCCGCATTGTCGGGCTGCACGGTTGTATCGCCGATCTTGCGAAGACCGAGTGAATTTGCGGTGGCGATGTGACTGTCTTTGCGACCGATCAATGATTTAACCAGCTTTATTTTCTTTGACATTTCGGTGCTCTCCTTTCAGATCAGTTGAAGATTTCCTTGACAGTCTTGCCTCTTAAAGCTGCAACCTGCTCGGCATCTCTGAGAGATGTAAGTCCCGCCATTGTAGCTCTTACTACGTTGCAGGGATTATTGGAACGAAGAGACTTTGTTCTGATATTCTTAATGCCCGCCATTTCGATAACGGAACGAACGGGGCCGCCCGCGATAACGCCGGTACCTTCGGGAGCGGGCTTCATAAGAACGGCGCCTGCGCCGAACTTGCCTACTACCTCGTGAGGTATCGTGGTGCCCTTGAGGGAAATTTTAACAAGGTTTTTCTTTGCGTCCTCGATTCCCTTGCGTATAGCGTCGGGAACTTCATTGGACTTACCCATTCCAAAGCCTACGATTCCGTTACCGTCGCCTACGACAACGAGCGCGCTGAATTTCATTACACGTCCGCCCTGAACTGTCTTGCTTACTCTGTTGATAGCAACGACTTTTTCGGAAAGCTCCAATTTTGATGCGTCTATAAGTGCCAAAATTTTTTCCTCCTTCTTAGAAATTCAGTCCGCCTTCACGGGCGCCGTCTGCCAGCGCGGCCACTCTTCCGTGATAAACGTAGCCGGAACGGTCAAATACCACGTCGGCAATTCCCTTGGCCTTTGCCTTTTCCGCAAGAGCAAGACCAACCTTCTTCGCGGCCTCCGCGTTTCCGCCAAAGCCCTCGAATCCCTTCTCAAGAGTGGAAGCGGAGCAAAGGGTTACTCCCGCCACATCGTCGATAAGCTGCGCGTAAATATGCTTTGCGGAACGGAAAACGTTAAGGCGGGGGCAAGAGGAGGTTCCGCTTACCTTTGCGCGGACTCTCTTATGACGCTTTATTCTGTTTTCCTTTTTATCTATGATTTTTTTCATTATCTTTTACGCCTCCCTTACTTCTTGCCCTTAGCGGCTTTGCCTTCCTTGCGGCGGATAACTTCGTTGGCGTACTTAATTCCCTTGCCCTTATAGGGTTCGGGAGGACGTATACCTCTTACTTCCGCTGCGAACTGGCCTACCTTCTGCTTGTCTATGCCCTTGATAATAATCTGGTTGGGCTGGGGGGATTCGATGGTGATATCCTCGGTATCGGATACTACAACGGGGTGGGAGAAACCGAGAGTAAGGTTAAGATCCTTTCCCTGCTTCTGGCATCTGTAACCTACGCCGTTAATCTCCAGCATCTTGGAGAATCCGTTGGTAACACCCTCGATCATATTGGCGATAAGGGTTCTCGTAAGTCCGTGAAGCGCACGGTTTTCCGCTTCGTCATCGGGACGGGTAACATGTACCTCCGCGCCGTCAACGGTCACGGTCATCTGAGGCTTAAACTCCTTCGTAAGTGTGCCCTTGGGGCCTTTTACAGTAACCACGCTGCCGTCAACCTTGACCTCAACGCCCGCGGGAACAGCAATAGGCTTTCTTCCGATTCTTGACATATTCTGTTCCTCCTTACCATACAAACGCAAGGACTTCGCCGCCAACGTGAGCCGCTCTCGCCGCTCTGTCGGTCATAACGCCCTTGGAGGTGGAAACGATTGCGATTCCGAGACCCTTCATTACCTTGGGCATATCCTTGCTGTTTGAATAAATTCTCAGGCCGGGCTTGCTGACTCTGCGAAGTCCCGTAATTACCTGCTGCTTGTTTTCTGTGTACTTGAGTGTGATCCTGATGATTCCCTGCTTGTTGTCCTCAATAACACGGAAGTTCTTGATGTAGCCTTCGTCGGCGAGGATCTGAGCTATCTGCTTTTTCATATTTGAGCAGGGGATATCAACAGAGGGGTGCTTCGCGGAATTTGCGTTGCGAATTCTCGTGAGCATATCCGCGATCGTATCGGTGATCTGCATCTTTATGCGTCCTCCTGTATAAATAGAGATAGGAAATCGGTAGTCAGCGGCCGCGGCCTTCGGATACCGGGGCTTATTGCAAGTTAACGCTCCGTCCGCGTCAAGACAAAATCCCGCCGCCTCGCTCTTGCCGTTTCATGGGTTTATACTTACCAGCTTGCCTTCTTGACGCCGGGAATCTGACCCTTGTAAGCAAGCTCTCTAAAGCAAATTCTGCAAATGCCATACTTACGGAGGTAAGCATGAGGTCTTCCGCAGAGCTTACATCTGTTGTACGCTCTTGTGGAGAACTTTGCAGGACGCTGCTGCTTTGCAATCATTGATTTCTTTGCCATTTATAAGCTTCCTTTCAAATACCTTTCGGTTACTTAGAGAAGGGCGCGCCCATAAGGGACAGCAGCTCTCTCGCTTCCTCATCGGTGTTGGCGGTGGTCACGAAATTGATGTCCATTCCGCGGATCTGATCAATTTTTTCGTAATCTATTTCGGGGAAAATAAGCTGTTCCTTAACGCCTACGCTGTAATTTCCTCTTCCGTCGAAGCTGTTGGGATTGATGCCTCTGAAGTCACGTACACGAGGGAGCGCAACATTGAAGAAACGATCGAGAAATTCATACATTGTCTCGCCTCTCAGCGTTACCTTCACGCCGATGATATTGCCCTCGCGGAGCTTGAAGTTTGCAATAGCCTTTTTAGCCTTGCAGATAACGGGCTTCTGACCGGTTATCGCGGAGAGATCCGCCATAATGGCGTCAACCTTTTTGTGGTCGTCCTTGGCTTCGCCGCAGGCTACGTTTACAACAATCTTGTCAAGCTTCGGAATCTGCATTACGCTCTTGTAGCCGAACTTCTTGAACAGAGCGGGAGCAACGGTTTCCTTGTAGTAGGTTTTCATTGTTGACATAATTTTTTCTCCTTACTGCGGGTGACAGCAGGAAGTTACCTTATCCTGCCCCTCCACCTGAGTTTATTTCAATAATCCGCCTTGGGCGGGCGCATTAAAGCTGCGCGCCGCAGTGCTTGCAGATTCTTACCTTTTTGTCGCCTTCGATCTTATGTCCGACTCTGGTAGCCTTATTGCACTTGGGGCAAACGGGCATAACCTTGCAGGCGTAAAGGGGGCCTTCCGCCTTTACTATGCCGCCCAGCTCGCCCTGTCTTCTGGGCTTTACATGCTTGGTGACCATGTTTCTGCCCTCGACGATTACCTTGCCCTCGGAGGGGGAAACTTCCAGCACCTTACCCTTTTTACCCTTGTCCTTGCCGGAAATAATCATTACCTCGTCGCCTTTTTTAACGTGTAAAGTGTTCATTCCTGCTCCTCCTTAAAGTACTTCGGGAGCAAGGGACAGGATCTTCATGTATTCCTTGTCACGAAGCTCTCTGGCCACAGGTCCGAAAATACGGGTTCCTCTGGGATTCTTGTCTTCCTTGATCAAAACAGCCGCGTTTTCGTCAAAACGAATATAAGTGCCGTCGTCACGTCTTACGCCTGTGGCGCTGCGAACGATAACGCATTTTACAACGTCACCCTTCTTTACCGTGCCGCCGGGAGCTGCTTTTTTAACGGAAGCCACAACTACGTCGCCGATATTGGCATACTTTCTGCGTGTGCCGCCTAACACCCTGATACACATAAGCTCTTTCGCTCCTGTGTTGTCAGCCACTTTAAGGCGTGTCTGCATTTGTATCATTGGTTTTTACTCCTTCCGTTATTACTTGCTTCTTTCAAGCACTTCAACAAGTCTCCATCTCTTGTCCTTGGAAAGAGGTCTTGTTTCCATTATCTTTACCTTATCGCCTACGTTGCAGGTGTTTTCCTCATCGTGAGCTTTAAGCTTAATGGTGCGCTTGATGATTTTCTTGTACAAGGGGTGGCGAACATTGTCCTTCAGTGCCACTACGATGGTTTTGTCCATCTTGTTGCTTACTACAACGCCAACTCTTGTTTTTCTGAGGTTCCTTGTGTTTTCCAAAGTTCGTTCCTCCCCTCTCACTTATTCGCTTCGATTTCGCGCTGGCGGCGAATCGTTTTGACAACTGCGATTTCCTTCTTAACCGCTTTAATCCTCATGGGATTCTCAAGACGGTTTACGGCAAGCTGAAAACGGAGGTTGAACAGTTCCTGTTTAAGCTCGGTTTCTTTTGTGTTAAGCTCCGCCTCGCTCAGCTCTCTGATTTCCTTGGTAGCCTTCATTACTGCTCGCCTCCTTCTTCTTTCTTCATCACAAACTTGCATTTGATGGGCAGCTTGTGCATAGCGAGACGCATAGCCTCTCTCGCCACTTCTTCGCTTACTCCCGCAATCTCAAACATTACTCTTCCGGGCTTTACAACCGCTACCCAGTATTCGGGAGCGCCCTTACCGGAACCCATACGGGTGCCCATAGGCTTCTTTGTTACGGGCATATCGGGGAATATCTTGATCCAGACCTGACCGCCGCGCTTGATGTAACGGGTCATGGCGATACGAGCCGCCTCGATCTGGTTGCTGGTGATCCATGCGGGCTCCAAAGCCTGCAAGCCGTAGTCGCCGTAGCATACTACGTTGCCGCGTGTTGCCTTACCGGTCATGCGGCCTCTCTGCACTCTGCGGTGCTTTACTCTCTTAGGAAGCAGCATCAGTCGTTACCTCCTTCTTTTCTCTCTGCTTTGGGGGCGAAATTTCTTCTTTCGCCGCGGTTTGCGCGGTCTCCGCGGTTGGCGCGATCGCCTCTGTCGCGGTTATCGCGGTTGTCTCTGGCTCTTCTTGCGGGCTTTTCGGTCTTCTTTTCCTTACCGATTTCGCCCTTGAGAACCTCGCCCTTGTACAGCCATACCTTAACGCCGATAATGCCGTAGGTGGTGCTGGCTCTCGCTACGCCGTAGTCGATGTCGGCGCGAAGAGTCTGAAGGGGAATTGTGCCCTCGTGATAGCTTTCGGTGCGGGCGATTTCCGCGCCGCCGAGTCTTCCGCTTACCTGAGTCTTGATACCCTTTGCGCCGCACTTCATTGTACGTCCGATACAGGTCTTCATGGCTCTTCTGAAGCTTACGCGGCCCTCAAGCTGAGAAGCGATGTTCTCGGCGATAAGCTGCGCGTTCATATCGCGGTTTTTTACCTCGATAATGTTGATGTTTACGGGCTTGCCGTTTGTCATCTTTTCAAGCTCGGTTCTGAGCTTTTCAATCTCCGCGCCCTTCTGTCCGATAACCATGCCGGGCTGTGCGCAGTGAATGTGGATCTTTACTCTCGCGGCGTCACGCTCGATCTCGATGTCGGGAATACCGGCCTTGTAGAGCTTTTTCTTAAGATACTCACGAATCTTAAAGTCTTCAACCAATGTGTCGCCGAAGGTTGCCTTACCCGCATACCAGCGAGAATCCCAATCCTTGATAACACCCACTCTAAGACCGTGTGGATTAACCTTTTGTCCCATTGTTATCCTCCCTTATTCTGCTTCCTTGACAACCAAAACGATATTGGATGTTCTTTTTAAAATGCGGTGAGCGCTTCCCTTTGCGGCGGGTCTTATTCTCTTGAGAGTAACCCCCTCACCGCACCAGCACTCGGAAACGTAGCAGCTTCCGACGTCCATATTGTGGTTGTTCTCCGCGTTTGCCATAGCGGACTTGAGAAGCTTCATAAGCGGCTCGCTGGCTGCCTTGGGCGTCAGCTTTAACGTAGCCATAGCCACGTCGCAGGGCTTGTTTCTGATAAGATCAAGCACGATCTTCACCTTGCGGGGCGAAATACGAACGTGTTTGAGTTCTGCTCTTGCCTCCATACGTTACTCCTCCTTACTTCTTAGTGGTCTTGCTGCCTACATGACCCTTAAAGGTTCTTGTGGGAGCAAATTCGCCCAGCTTATGACCTACCATATCCTCGGTAACATAAACGGGAATGTGTTTTCTGCCGTCGTGTACTGCGAATGTGTGTCCTACGAAATCGGGGAAAATTGTGCTTGAACGGCTCCAGGTCTTAAGAACCTTCTTTTCGCCGGACTCGTTCATGGAAAGAACTCTCTTGTAAAGCGCTTCCTGCACATAAGGTCCCTTCTTGATGCTTCTGCTCATATATTTGTTATCCTTTCAATTGCAAGTTAAGTACTTTGCCGCTCTGCGGCAAAGTACGCCTATTTCGCTTCTCGGTCGAACGACCGAAATTTTGCTTCGCAAAAGCGCTTCATAGGCGCGTTTGCGCCTTCAATAAACGCTGCTCCGCAAAATTTTTCAAAAACGTCTTTTTGGCTTACGCTTGTTCTTGCGCCGCTGTCAGCCGCTGACAAACGCTTATTAACAATTGCGGTATTATTGTGTTTTTTATGAACGAAGATCGGCTTACTTGCCGTTTCTTCTCTTTACGATAAACTTGTCGGTTCTGTTCTTTGTCTTGCGGGTCTTGTAACCCATAGCGGGCTTGCCCCAAGGAGTAACAGGGCCGGGACGTCCAACGGGAGATTTGCCTTCGCCGCCGCCGTGAGGGTGGTCGTTGGGGTTCATTACGGAACCTCTGACTGTGGGTCTTATGCCCATATGACGAGTGCGGCCGGCTTTACCGATATTTACGTTAGAGTGATCCGCGTTGGAAACAACGCCGATTGTCGCCATACAGTTATCGAGAACGTTGCGAAGCTCGCCGCTGGGAAGTCTCACCATTGCGTAACCGTTTTCCTTAGCCATGAGCTGAGCCATGTTGCCGGCGGAGCGTACAAGCTGCGCACCCTTTCCGGGGTGAAGCTCAACGTTGTGAATAACGGTACCCACGGGAATGTTTACCATGGGAAGCGCGTTGCCGGGCTTGATGTCGGCATCTGCGCCCGCTCTTACCTTGTCCCCTACCTTAAGGCCTTCGGGAGCGATAATATATCTTTTTTCGCCGTCCTCGTATTTAACGAGAGCGATAAAAGCGGTTCTGTTGGGATCGTACTCAAGGGTCATAACCTCGGCATCCATGCCCAGCTTATTTCTCTTGAAGTCGATTATTCTGTACTTTCTTCTGTTTCCGCCGCCCTTATGTCTTACGGTGATTCTGCCGTAGCTGTTGCGACCCGAGTGCTTCTTGAGGGTTTCAAGCAGACTCTTTTCGGGAGCAACCTTTGACAAACCGCTGTAATCAATAACAGTCATGCCTCTGCGACCGGGGGTCACGGGCTTATAGGTTTTCATAGCCATTGTAATTCAACTCCTTACTTAAATCATGCCGTCGAAGAACTCGATGGTTTTGGAATCGGGGGTTATTGTAACGATAGCCTTTTTCCACGCGGTGGTATAGCCTTCGTTTCTTCCCATTCTCTTCTTTCTTCCGCGGACGTTCATTGTGTTGACCTTTTCAACCTTTACGTCCTTGAAAAGCTGCTCGACCGCTTTCTTGATCTCGATCTTATTGGCGGTCTTGGCTACCTTGAAGGTATACTTTCTGTCAGCAAGCGCATCCATGGAAGCTTCGGTGATAATGGGACGGATAATGATGTCCTGTACAGTTTTTTCCATTACGCATATACCTCCTCGATTTTTGCCACGGCGTCCTTTACCACAACAAATTTGCTGTAATTAAGGATATCGTATACGTTAAGAGTGTTTACCTGTGTCGTCTTAACGCCGGGAATGTTGGCGGCGCTCTTGATTACCTGCTGATCAACGGTGTCAAGTACGATAAGAGCCTTGCCGTCCACATTAAGCGCCTTGAGCATATTCACAATGGATTTTGTCTTGAATCCGTCGGTCTTTATGCTGTCAACAACAACCATTTCGTTTTCCTGTACCTTAGAGGACAGAGCGGAAAGGAGAGCGAGTCTCTTTACCTTTTTATTAAGCGTGTAAGTGTAGCTTCTGGGCTTGGGGCCGAGAGCGATACCGCCGTGACGCCACTGGGGGCTTCTGGTGGAACCCTGTCTCGCGTGACCGGTGCCCTTCTGTCTCCAGGGCTTTCTTCCGCCGCCGCTTACCTCTGTTCTGGTAAGAGTGGACTGTGTGCCCTGACGCTGATTCGCCAGATAGTTTACAACCGCCTGGTGCATAGCGTACTCGCTGGGCTCGATGCCGAATACCGCGTCGTTAAGCTCAAGCTCGGAGACTGCGTTGCCGTTCATATCGTAAACCGATACCTTTGCCATTATAAATCCTCCTCCCTTAAGCCTTAACCGCGTCGGTGATGCAGACAAGTCCGCCCTTGGGACCGGGAACCGCACCCTTGATCGCGATAAGATTGTTTTCCGCGTCAACCTTTACCACTACCAGATTCTGGACGGTAACGGTTTCAGCGCCCATATGTCCTGCCATTCCCTTGCCCTTGAAAATTCTCGAAGGGCTGGAGCAGGCGCCCATGGAGCCCGCCTGTCTTGCAACGGGGCCGGAACCGTGGGTCTCTTTGAGTCTGTGCTGATTGTGACGTTTGATGGCGCCCTGGAAGCCCTTGCCCTTGCTGGTGCCCTTAACGTCGATAACGTCGCCTGCGGCGAAAGTATCGGCCTTAAGAATGTCTCCCACGTTTACGGCGCTTGTGTCGTTAAGTCTGAATTCCTTTAAGAATCTTTTAAACGGAACGTCGTTTTTCTTAAAATGTCCCTGTTCGGGCTTGTTTACACCCTTAGGGGAGATATCGCCGAAGCCGAGCTGAACCGCGTCGTAGCCGTCGTTCTCGGTTGTTTTCTTCTGAACGACGACGCAGGGGCCCGCTTCAACGACCGTTACGGGAACGACCTTGCCGTTCTCGTCGAAAATCTGGGTCATGCCGATTTTCTTAGCGATTAAACCTTTTGTCATTTGTTGACCTTTCCTTCCATGGTTATTGGTTGCTTAAAGCAACTTGACCAAGTGCAGCGTATCTGCCCCGGTCAGAGGTAAGCGGCTTTCCGATTCCCGAACGTTTGAACACAGTTCAAAAAAGTCCGGGATATGCCGTTTACTTAACACATTACTTGAAATTTCGTAAGGTCCTTTTTTAGATGTCCATTGAAATTTCAACGCCTGCGGGAAGCTCAAGACTCTGGAGAGCTTCAATGGTCTTATTGGTGGGTCTGATGACGTCAATAAGGCGCTTGTGAGTTCTCTGCTCGAACTGTTCACGGCTGTCCTTGTACTTGTGTACGGCGCGGAGAATGGTAACTACTTCCTTATCGGTGGGAAGGGGAACGGGTCCCGCTACTCTCGAACCGGTGCGCTTTGCGGTCTCTACTATCTTAGCCGCGGCCGAATCAACGACGGTGTGGTCATAGCCTTTTACCTTAACTCTTACTTTTTCCTTAACTGCCACTTTCGTAAACTCCTTTCTGAAATAGTATGTTATGAAAGCATCTGCATAAATGCAGTACAGAGCATGTTTTCCGTTTACACGGTGCCGAGTGTTTCACCATAATCCGTAAAACGCGTTCGGGCAATTTCATATCGGGGGGTATCCGCCTCTGACGAACCCTTCCCCGTATCCCGAACGAAACGCTTATTTATATTAAGTACAAAACTCTGCGGCACATAACACGCTCTTTCCGCCCGATTTAAAACCGGACATACTCCGCCGAAATTCCCGATTTTTCAACCGCAACCTTCGGCATCAACGCATTGTTAAGCAGTTGCCGCACATACGCGGACAAGAAGTCCGCAGTCGTGCAGTAGTTATTATACTACAAGTCGGGGCATATTACAAGGAAAAACGAGGAATTTTTTTAAAAATATGCGTAGAAATTTTTGGATTTTAAATGAGCTGTTTTGTTTATTTTTTACAAAATTATAAAAAATATGTTTTTTTTAAAAAAAACATGTAACAAAAAGGTAAAGTTGTTATTTTACATTATAGATAAAGAGATAACCCCTAAAATAAATTTTGATAAGAAAGAGGCTGATTCCAATTTGGAATATGGATTGAAGTTAATATAAATGTCCGAATTGGTAATATAACCGGCTCATAATCATTTTGTGTGCGAGGAAAATAATATGAATAAAACCAAAAGAACAGCTCTTATAGTTATATCCGTTCTGTTGATATCAGCGCTGCTTGTACTGTCAGCTTTCGCGGGAATATACCTTTATTCCGAAGCGGTAATTTTTAACCACCGGGATTCCTCTGAGGTACATTCCGCCATACCGCCGGTGGAAGGCTTTTCGGTAAAATACCCCTTTTTCGCGAATCCAATGGCATTAAGCGGCAGCGGCGGCAGATCCTACACCTTAACCCTGCTGAACGGCGGTGAAAAAAACATCGAGGTATATGAGGCTGTAAACGCGCCCGTATACATATGGGTTGACTATCTGTACAACAGATACCGCGGCCGCGTTAATCTGGATTATAGCCTTGAACTGGACGGCAAAACAATAACCGTAAGTATGATCGGGAACGTTTACGAGGGTGAAAACAGTATCCCGGTTGAACAAAAATTTGTTTTTGATATTGAAAATGCCGATTCGGATCAACTTCCCAAGTGGATAAACGAAGAGGAAACGGATGAGGAGTACAGGGAATTTTTTGGGTTTGTGACTAATCCGACGGTAAATCCTATGCCGGATTGGTACGGGGAAATGTGATTTTTTACAGAGGAGGGGACGCTATGCAATAGAAAGCGTCCCCTTGAAATTATCCAATAAAAATATGTTGTGCCGGACTGCATCAATTGCATGTAGCGTAAATTATGTTACCGAGACGTCAGGAAAACGCATTCGGATTCAAAATTGTTTTAAATACGGGCAACATAATATTTATCCGCCAATTGGCCGCTACAATCGTAATAAACGAAAAAGGTTACCCATGCGATGACGAAAGTCTGCGGCAAATGAAAGATATTTACTATGAAATCAGCAACAGATTTTTGGAAAAAGCTTGGCAGCAATAGTCGTTGATTTCTTCTCGCCTATACTTTAAAAAACAGAGTTTGTTTGAATGTGAAATCAACAAACCGGTGATGTTATTTTTGTATAATTTTACTGAATATCAAAAAATATTAAAATTTTTTAAAAAAATGGGTAACAAAAAGCGAATTATAGGATTTTACATATAGAAGATTAAAACAAAAATCTTCTTTTAATCGAAATTAAATAAAAGAGGGTGATTCCAATGTGCATATCTCATTAAAGCCGATAAAAGTATTGGCTTCATAACAGAATACGTAATAATTTTTTGGAAAGGAAAAATATTATGAAAAATTTAAAATCAATTGCAGCTTTTATAGCATGGATCTTAATTTTTTCATTATGTGGCTGTTCACAAATTAAAGCAGAAGGCAGTAAACAAAACGATTCACATTTTTCCGAAGAAGCCGAAAGCTCCTCCGCAATCACGGAAATCTGCGCTTTCAATGATAAATTAACGATCTTTTCCACATGGGAAGAAGCGGGTAAATTCCTTAATATGGATTTTTCCATTTGTGCCGAGGATACTCGAAAGGTTCATTTAGTTGATTATATTTCGGATAACTATAATATCATTCAGACTCATTTTGACGAAGATGAATTCTTTCCGGCTACCGCGCCTTCCGAATCTAACGAATATGTTAAGCCAACTTTGTCAACAATAACCGCTTATCTGGCAAAAGAGGGCGAAGCATCAGAAGAAGAACTGCACGGATTTGTGGACGACTTCTCAAGCTTTTCCATTCCCCTCACAAACGACATAGAATTTCAAGAGTTAAGAACCGAAATTATTCCGGTTGGTAACACCGAAGCAAGTTTCAAATTTTATGTTTCAAATTCATCTGATCTTTTAAATGTTGAAGCTATATACAAAGGATGTTTATTTCATATGGATTACGAAAACATATCCGAAGAGGATATAGATAAAAATATTGACGATATATATAACAGCCTAAGTAATTATATCCAAAACAATTAAAAAATCTGTTTGTAAAATCTTTAATAGGCGCCGTATTTTGTTACGGCAGCCTATTACGTTTTTTGGGAAAAGGCTTTGCGGTAATAGTCGTTGATTTCTTTTCGCCTGTACTTTAAAAAAAATAGTTTGTTTGAAAGTGAAATCAACAAATTGGTGATGTTATTTTTGTATAATTTTACCGAATATAAAAAAATATTAAAATTTTTTTATTAAAAGATATGTAACAAAAAGCGAATTATAGGATTTTATATATAGAAGATTAAAACAAAAATCTTCTTTTTATCAAGATTAAATAAAAGAGGGTGATTCCAATGTGGTATACGCATTAAAGCCGATAAAAGTATCGGCTTAATAACCACTATTCCTGCGATCTTCTTCCTCGTCTTTCGACAGCCGTTCGGCGCATAAAATCTTCAAGAGTTACTTGGTGGAGCAATAACAACAATAAAATGTAACGAAAGCATAGAATTGCACCTCAAAATCAAGAAGTATATCAAATAGATATCCACTTTTGATTTTTTGGTGTTTTCGACTTTGTCAAGTGGTATTTTTAGTAAATTTATGCTTGATTTTTTGTGCATTATTTCGTGCGCTTAAGTTGTGGATAGTGGTTTTACAACAACAGGGTTGGCATTCATACAGCGGAATTTTCCTTTTCAGCCAATTGTAAAATCAAGTTTATGATCGCCCGCTCAAACGGTTGAAAGGGTACAAAACCCTTCAAAAAATAAAAACATATTTTAGGAAGATTTCAAAAATGACAAAACAAAAAAGAATCTTATCACTGGCTGCTGCCGTAATTATGACAAGCACAAGCTTAACGGCGACCGGAGTTTACGCGTCCGACGTATCGCACGAACACGACTGCGGTATCGACAGCTATGCACAGGAGCTGATGGCAAGCGGTGAAATCAAGGATTATACGCAAGCTCCCTACTACTATGCTTTGGAAGAATGGTTTGACTTTTACGGCTATACGCTTGAGGAACGCGAAAGGTTTATGGAAGATACCGAAACTTTGAACTGGATGCTTTACAACGGCGATTACTGGAATGACGGGAATCTCAACTTCTTATCGTTAGATGATATAGGAAGCGGAATTGAGAAGAGCAGTTCTCCCACATACCCCGTAAGCGGTCATGAAGCCGGAACGTATTTTTCCAAAAGTCACACACCTTGCACACATCATGGTCCCAGCTGTTCGTATACCGGAGGCTGCGATTGCATATCTGTAAACAATTCGATACAGTGTCTCGGTTTTGCTAATTTTGTCCGCTGGGCATGTACAGGCAGCTACCTTAACAGTGCTACTCAAATCTTGGGTTTGAGCAGCAATTGGTCTGCAAATAGTATAAAAAACTATTTTCAGAACAATTTAAATGTCGGATCTCATGTCAGACTTCGTGTAAGCGGCAAAAGCTATGATCATTCCATTACAATAGTTAGTATGGATAATAATGGCGTTAGTGTTTATGACTGCAACATGGACGGTCAATGCGGAGTACAGATCCACACCTTGACATGGAACAATATTTATCAAAATTATGATTATATTCGCTATTCAAATGTTTACGCAGGGTAAATATAAGCCGAGCTTTAAAATTATGATAGAAAGAAGTTATTAACATATGAATAAACGCAGATCCAATGTTTTAATTCTTTTCCTTTGCGGGCTGGCGATTATATCAACCGCCTGTACAGAGGAAAACGAGATTTTTGATGCCGCTGAAAATACATCTCAAACGTTTTTGACAAGCATATCCGAGGAAAACAATTCAAACAGTCCGTCAGACACACGATTTACTTTTGTAAACGGCAGTCTGCCCTCCGACGGTGATACAGCCGAATATCAACATAATACGAATAGCTCTGCGGGCGTATACGGCATTGAAACAAACGTTTGCTTTTATGTTCCTTTTGGAGCTTCGGCGGAGCAAAGGCTCGAGGGAGACAGCGGCGAATGGGTAAAAATCAAGGAAGGCTCAACCGTAGGTGATTTTACCGTAACGGAAGCAAAATCATTCTACGGATATGACGGCTCCTTAGAAGAAAAATACGGTGAAAAGCTTATCAGTGTGTTTCAGCAAAAGATTTCTTTAAAAGGCAAGGCTTCATTCACCGCGGAGGCAAGTATAGACACAAACCTTAACGGCACCCCGTCGGGAAAGATAGAATGTATACTTGACGATGAGAGCTCAAAAAAGCTTTTCAGCTTTGCGCCCTCATTCAAATATTTTGATTTGAACGACGAATATGCAAGATGTAAGGATTTTTCCGATGAAAAACTCACTTTTTATTTGTCGGAAAGTGTAGAGGGTTTTCAAGAGGTTTATAAAAAGCTTCAAGAGGAAGAAAACGCAAACATTAAATTTGAAGCCGATGATTTTGTCCTTAATTATATGTGTCATACGGTTTTGGACGGCGGCGGCTATCATTACGGAGCGGTCAATAACGGAACAGTTGTCTTGATTGCTTCCGAAAACGCTTCACAAAACAGCATAATCTCGCAGTTTGAGACCCCGTGGGGTGGTACGCCGGATTTATCCAAAGCGCAGGTAACGGGAAAAAACGATACTGAGCTGGCGCTTTCCGAGCTTACCGAGGACAACTGGAACTATGTGAGCGCCGATTGGGTTTATCTTGCCGAGCCTAAGGGGATTTCCTACAACAGTATCGACAGCGCGGATATTTTCGACGAAGCGAAAAAGAGCTTTAAAGACGCGCCACAAAGCGTAAATCACCAATACAAAGAATAGAGGAATTGGCAATTGCCAATTGAAAATTACGGTATCGCTTCGCGGCAATCAAAATGTCTCTGCAAGCTTATGGGTTTGTGGAGACATTATAGAAGACGTAATAATTTTTTTGTAAAGGAAAAGTATAATATGTTTAAAAAAATACTTTTGACTATGCTTTGCATAGCCATTACCGCAAACCTTATCACGGCAAACGTTTTTGCTATGGAAAATACTTGGGAAAACACACCGGAAAACGAGGAAATCATTAAAGCGCTGCAACTGATTGAGCCTATTAAGGAAAATTACGGTTTAACAGACGCCGACTTGGAAAATATGAAAGTTGGCGAACCCATCAAAACCTATGAGTATACAATGATGATTTATAATGCTAACTGCTGCTATCTCTCCAACGGCGCTGACTTTCAAAAACTTGGCAGTTATGAAGAAACAGGGGGCCGCTCCATTTTAACGAAGTTTGCGTTAGAAACTTCCACATTAGATTTAAGTGATATAAGTAAAACACATAACTTAAACTATACAAATATTACAACACGCAGGTATTGAATATGAAATTTTTTAAAAATCTAATGCCAATTTGCGCACTTTTTACAGCTTTTCTGTTATGTTCATGCACTGCGGAAAAGAAAAACACTGACGGTGAAAACAGCATAAGTACTCCCAACAACAATACGGAAAGCTCTGTCGAAACAACACCCAAATTTCCCGTATCCGAAACTACCCTAAACGAAGAAGCGCTGTCTCAAATTAAAGCCGAAAAAGAATCCCAATACCTTCGTTCTCTTGACGATCTTGAATTGGATACGGAGAAAATAAAGGAGACGGACGGCAAAGCACTGTCAAGCACGGATTTTACGGACTGTTTCGTTGCCGTGCTAAGCCCTTACGGCGAAAAAATATTGGAATATCTCTCCACAGAAGATACAAAGAGCTTTATCGAGTGCATAACAAAAGCCGAAATAAGCACCGAAGAATATGAAGTTCCCCAAAAAACCGGCGGAGAACATTTAAGATATCAGATTACGCTGAAAACAGGCGAACAGATATTTATCGGAACGTCAAATGACGATCTGCTGGTAATAAACATGGAGCACGGCTATCTTTGCGACAAGGAAAGTTCCGATCGGATAAGAAATTTTTATAATGAAAGCATAAAAAGGTTTGAAGAAAAAGCTATGAATCAATAAACCCTTTTATGAAAAAATCTGATCCCCCGAAACAAAAGTCAAAAAAAGCACAGCGACTTTGACTATCCGTCTGCCGTTGTGCTTTGTAATCTAAAAAAACAAGAGATATTTTCCACATATCTCCGTTATGCAAATTTTTAGAAAAAAACAACATAATCCCGCCTTTATTAAACAACATAATCTGTTTTAATTGCATAAAGCTACTGTAAAAATATTTCACCCGAAAGGACTAACCCAAAATGAAAAACAAAAAAAACATAAAACTCATATCAACACTGCTTACCGCAGCCGTTTTTCTTACCGCCTGCTCCGATACCGCGAATCAATACGCGGATCCAATAATCGGAACGGTTCCGCAGGGCGATATCCCTTCCGAACCGAAGCTGATACAAGACCGCTCCCCCAAAAATGAAAACCGTGAGGAGCTGATGAATATTATCTCTTTGGAAAACTTTACAGGAGCGGCAGGTGAAACTCTTACTGCGGAAACAGCGGTAAACATTACGACGGACGACACCGCGCCCCAAAACTATCTGCTTGAATATGACCACGCGTATTTTACTTACGCCGAGCCGATTTATGACAGAGAACGTTCCGGCGGCGATAACGGTACTTTTGATATAACCACACCCGAATTGCTGGACAAATACAATCTTTATCTGAAAAACAAGTCGGCAATATATACGGTTAAGGCGGGTGATAAATTAGAAAACGGCCTTATTTGCACCGACGCGGTGACTTCTTATGTTTACGTCAATGACGCCGAAAAAGCAGCGCCGCGGCTTCACCATTCGGAAGCGGCGTTTTCGGGAGAACTCACGCTAAGCGGAACAATTCGCTATGAAGAGAACGAAAGCCCTCCAAGCTTTGAAAAAGGCTTATTGACCTTCACCGCCGATTCGGCTAACGGAAAGGTTCCGAGCGAATACCGTCCGGAAATGTTACATGAATATTCTTTGAACGAAACAGGCTTATACGGCGAATTTTTCAGACTCGGAAATATATCCGCTCTTACGGAAGAACAGGCGAAGGTAATAGCAAACAATGAATTTACGGACGTACAGATAACAATAAAAAATATTCATCTTTTTTACGGCGACTACGGTTATACCCCTTTACAGACAGCGGAAATTACGGATATAAAAGTTCTTTAAGCGCTGTCCGTTGCCCACATATGTTAACCCCGCAAGTTACGGCAGGCAAAACGCACAATTGCCTGCCTTTCTTTTTATGCAATTCTACAAATTTCATTAAAACAGTATTTTTTTAAAAAAAAGATGTAACAAAATCTCGTTTTTTGGATTTTACTAACGTTAACTATAAGCAAGTCCGCCCCACGGCAAAAATGCCGAAAAACCGGCGGACGGGTCTGCCGGTTTCCGGCAAAAAGAAAGGTAGGTAAAAAATGAAAAAATTTATTTCTGTTTTAGTGGCGGCGGCTATGATGGCTTCAACATTGCCCGCAGGGGTATACGCTCAGGGAAATCACCCCAACAGCGGAATTATGCCGTTATATGACTGCAATAGTAAGGTTACAACCGCTGCATCTGCTAGTGGAAATAAAGTAGAGTGCAAGAGCGTTATTGCTGTGGCTTCGGGTGAAAAATGGACTTCCGTAACGCAGACGATTGAAAAGCAAAATTCAATCGGAAAGTGGTACTCGACCTCAACATGGTCAAAAAAATCCGATAGTCCCACAATGAACTATATTTTTACAAACACGGTTACTATAACCAACAGCGGCACATACAGGCTCAGAAGCGATTTAGCCGTTGAAGTTTCAAACGGCTTTACCGAAACGGTTACAAGTTACAGCGGCAATTTCACAATTTAATTATTTACTCGATTTCTATAATTTCCGCTAACCGTAACAGTTCTTCACTGTCATCGTCTGCTCCCATAATTTCAAACACATATCCGTTTTGTATCCATGTAATAGAAGCAGTATTATCAGAATACTTGTTTTGATGATACAATATAAATCCGACCCCGCCGTTAACCTCAATCTCACTGATCGTGGAATTTTCGGTATTAGCCATCATATTCTCAGCTAATAACTTAGTATATTGTAAAAAATTAACCGACTTATCCCCGCATTCATACCGTGAAATAACTACATCTTCGTCCGATATTTCATGAACACATTCATACCCGCTTTCAACCGGCAGCCTATAAACTTCCTCAATCGTATCCTTGATATCATACATGGAAAAATCAACGCTTACGTTTGAATGAGTATTGTATACGTCAAAGATAAATCCGCGCGCACCGAAATAAATCGCGCCCGCCGCCACGGTAAAGAACACTGCCGATATTATAACGGATATTATCACCGCAAGCTTTTTCAGCGGAATATAGCTCCTTTCGGCGGTAAGGATTTTCGACGGCTTATACGGAGCACATGACGCGGGGCGCTCCCAATGCTTCTTTGCAAGCCTTGTAATGCTTTTTTTTCTGATACGGTACGCAAGGGAAAAACGGTGGGGCTTCTCATCGGCCGGAACGTCGTATTGTGAAAAATATTCCTCGGAATAGGCGATAAGCGCCATTTTTAAAGCTTCATCTCCTGTCATTGACAGTTTCCTCCTCATTCATTATTTTTTTAAGTCTTTGTCTTGCCCTAAACATTCGCTGACGAAGCGCGTTTTCGGATATTTCCAATCGCTCCGCCATTTGGGATATTGAATAACCCATGACGGCCGAAAGGAAAAGCAGATCATAGTCGCTTGGCAAAAGTTTGTTAAGCGCCTTGTGAAGATTTTCGGCTTCGTATCCGGAAAACAGCTCCTCCTCGGCGGAAGCTCCGCCCTCAAGAGAGTACAGGTCGTCGATATTTTCGGCTATGCGGTTCCGATGGGAATTATAACATTTATACGCGGCGTTTTTCACGGTAATGATAAGATATGCCTTAAGTCCCGACGTCTGTAATTTTTTCAGATTAACGAGACGATCCTGACGGATAATATTCAAAAACACTTCATGCACCGTATCCTCGGCGTCATACTTGTTATTCAGAATATTAAACGCTACCTTGTACATCATCTGTTCATATTCCGAGTATAGTTTTGTTATAAAAGCTTCCTCTTCCGGAGTGTCGACAGCCATCAAATAAAGCACTTCATAACGCACCTCTCTTTTGTGGGGAATATGTTTAAAAGATTTTATGTTAGTATAACATATTATTAAGCGCAAGTCAATAGGATTTCTGTATTTTTAAGAAAAAAATATGATATGAGGGTAATAATTTATGATCTTTATATTTTGAGAAGCAAACGGTAAGGATTGCCGGGAAAATGCGGAGCCGCGGCAGTTTGCGAGTAATTGCGGACAATGACGGCGAATAAAAGACCGATACGGGGGAGGACGAGGATTGTTTGATATAAAGGGAAATCGGAGAATTGTGTTGTATTGTGTCGAATTGTGCGATGTAAAGCTGTGAGATTTATATTTGGCTGCGTTTGCTCTTTTTAGAAACGCAGCCGATTTTTTTGCTGTCCGTTTTTATATCAATCTTTATTAAAGTTGTAGATTTGATTAAAGATTGTATCCCTTGCACTAATCTTTAATCATATATATTTGCATATACATTGATCAAAGATTAGTATTATTCATATAACTACGCCTTTTTATAGCTATCTTTTTATTAAAAGCCAAAACGATCTAATATCCTCGAAAAATATACAACCAGACAGAGGAGTTTTTGTACTGTTTTTACAAAAAGATTCAAAATAAAAGATTTTTTGAAAAAGGGTGTAACAAAAACGGGTTTTTAGGATTTTACATATTAGAAGGGTAAAAAAATTATCGGGAATACATTTGTAGCATTCCCGATTTTACGACTCTTTTACGAAAATTTTAGCTTGTGAAAGCAGGTTCTAAAATTTAAAACAACATTTATTTTATAAGGAGGACTTACAATGAAAGCATTTATAAAAAAATTAACGGCGTCAGTACTCATCACCGCAATAACGGCGGCCATGACGGGAAACGTTTATGCAGCCGAGCCGGAAGCAAAGGCATATGTACAAGTAGCCGGCAATAATTGCGTCGTTGAGTATGAACTTCATTTTACTGAGATTGACGGAGAAAAATACGTTGTAATCAATCTTGACGATTTGATACCCAATAACGTAAATATCTCAGGCAATAAAAGCAAAGAAAAACGCTCGATATTCAGCACACTTGAAGATAAGCGCAAATTATACAGTGATACTGTTAATTTAACCAACGGCGATTATTCTTCCCCTACATTAAATTGCAGTCCGGATACCGGATTCATAGTCAGGTCATACAACGCTTTCTTTGAAAAAGACGTGAAAGTACGTATGCATATGTATAGCGGTACAGCACTTCAATGGATTCCTTCGATAACTGTTAATTTAAGATTCAGCGCTTTTCTTACAGAACCCAATATAATAATACAAGGTGAACCGGCAAGCGAGATTAGCAAATGCCGTATGGAAATCCTTAAAGAAGGAACCACACTTGACAGCCCGTTCAGCTATACTTTATATGAGTATTAAACGAAAGAGGGTATATTTATGAATACAAATATTGGCTCATCGGAAAGCAATAATTCAACCGCAATCACAGGCAAAAAAACAAATATGAGAAATTTTCTTGAAAAAATATGGCAGATTTTCAAGGGCTTATTTATTGCGGCTCTTATTCTCGCCGTTATTTTCAATACCTATGTTTCAATAGGCTATGTCATGAACCAGCAAGCCCCGGTTGTATTAGAATTTTCATACCCCTATAATACGCAGGATTTCAGCGATTTAAACGAAGCCTACAGGAAAAATCCCAACAGCGCGGAATATAAGCAAATGCTCAAAGAGTTCAATACCAAATACAGCATCTCTTATAAAAAAAGCGGTACTTATGAAGAGCTGGCAAGATTGCACAAGGAAAATCCCGACAGCGAAGAGTATAACCAAACGCTTGCCAAGCTTTTGGAGGAATTTGATATTTCCGCCGAAGATATTACCTTTGACGAATAATCAAAAGCATTAAACACTGATAGTACGATATCAGGTTGTTTTAAGCGCAGCTTAAACAATCGGCCGCATTTTCTCCGAAAAAAACTCTTTACCCAACGGGATTGTCCCCTAAGAGTAAAGAGTTTTTTTAAAATCATATATCCGTAAATTTTCAAATTTTCCCAAAAAATTTTTTAAAACACAACTTATAAATCCTTTATAATCTGTTTAACCAGTCCCACAACCCTTATTCTCTCAACATCCTCCCCTTCAAACCTTCTCGGCTTATATTCGGGGTTCACGGAAATAAGCTCTATCCAGTCCCTTCCGTACTCCACCTTTTTAACAAATCCCTCTTCTCCGTCCATCAGCACCACCGCAATGCTGCCGCTGTCCACAGAGGTCTGGCGTCTTACCACTATTATGTCTCCGTCCTCGATTTTCGGATACATACTGTCACCCTGAACCTTTAATCCCATCAAAAGGGGCGCCTCCGAAGGGTTTCTCACCAGAAGCGGAACATAATCCGTTATTTCGGAATCCGCGTAAGAGCCGAAGCCCGCGGAAACGCTCTCGAAAACGGGAATACGGTAAAAACCGTCGGTATATATATCCGATATCTTAAGAATCTCCGATTCCTGATCGTCCACGAAGGTGGCGGGAGCAACACCGAAATATTCCGAAAGCTTAAGTACCGTTTTTCTCTTTAAATTTCTGACGGTGCCGTTTTCCCATTTCTGAACCGCCGCTTTCTGAACGCCGATGATCTTTCCCAGCTCGCTTTGGGTCATTCCTCTTTCAGTGCGCAATTGCTTGATATAAGCGCCTATGTCTCTCATAATTGTTTTCCTCCAATTTCTTAAGAACATTTCCAAATATGCTCTATTTTGTATAAAGTGTATCATAATTTTCTATTTTTGTCAAGCGGTTTTGTGCAAAAGGTAAAATTAAGATACAAGGTATTGACAATGGAAGAAAAGTATGGTATCATTTAAGTGTCCTAAAAAGAAACTAAAAAATAAATACAAAACACATAATTTTATACTTTCTTAAGATAAACCTTATTTTAAAGCGTTTATTTTAGGAACAGTCTTACAAAAACGGTATCTCTTAAATATATCAAGTTTTATACAATACTGTACAACCGTATTTTTTTAAAATCTTGGTATCTTTTAAATACACAAAATGTTTTAAAGAAAGGAGCTTTTAAAAGAAAAACAATGTATAAATACAACTGCACCCTTTGCGGCGCAATACTTTTTCCCGACGAAGCCATCTGTCACTGCGACCGCATACACGGCGACGTATACGTATCCTGCCCTTACTGCCGCTCGCAATGTGAAAAATATGATGAAGCAGAGGACATGGAGGACGCGGAAGAAAGGGAGAAAGAAGAGGATGTATGGGAAGAAGAGGAAGAGGAGGAGAAGAAGAAAGAACAGACGGAAAAAACCGAAAATAAAAAAGAGGAGGAATACGGGCTTGAATAAAAGAAAACGCAAAAAGAAAGGAAAGCTTATGACCGACAAACAAAAACGCTTCTGCGACGAGTACCTTAAAGACTGCAACGGAGCGGGCGCCGCCAGAAGGAGCGGCTATTCCTCAACCAGCGCGGGCTCGCTGCTTAAGCAGCCCGAAGTGCAGGAATACCTTAAAACGCAGATGGAGGAAATACACAACGAAAAAATTGCGGACGTAAGGGAAATTTCCGAATACCTCACCTCGGTAATGCGGGGAAGCTGCGGTGAACAAACCAAAACCTCAATAAGCGACGACCGCGAAACCACCACCTATATAACCGTTTCCGCAAAGGAGCGCCTGAAAGCGGCGGAGCTTATGGGAAAGCGCTACGGCCTTTTCAGGGAGCAGACGGAGGTAACGGTTAAGCCCTCGATTATAATAAAAGGGGAGGAGGATTTATAGAAACGTGTTCCGGCAGGAGAAAGGAAGCGAAATATAATGCCCGATTTGTATCTCCCCGAAATAGTGGGCGGGGGTTACGGAGAGTTCTGGAGATGGCGGGGAAGATACAGAGTCTGCAAAGGCTCGCGCGCTTCAAAGAAAAGCAAGACAACCGCCTTGTGGTACATAGTCAATATGATGAAATACGAAAGCGCCAACCTGTTGGTAATCAGAAAGGTTTTCAGAACGCTTAAAGACAGCTGCTTTACCGAGCTTAAGTGGGCAATAGGGCGGCTGGGAGCGCAGGAGCTGTGGGAAGTAAAGGAAAGTCCTCTTGAAATGACCTATAAGCCTACGGGGCAGAAAATATACTTTCGAGGACTTGACGACCCCCTTAAAATAACCTCCATTACGGTGGAAAACGGGTGCCTGTGCTGGGCGTGGATCGAAGAAGCCTACGAGATAAGCAGCGAGAAGGATTTTAATATGCTGGACGAAAGCATAAGGGGAGCAATAGCCGAAGAAAGCGGCCTTTTCAAGCAGGTTACGCTGACCTTTAATCCATGGAACGAACGCCACTGGCTGAAAAAACGTTTTTTTGACTCGCCCGATCCCGACATTTTGGCTATAACCACCAATTATACCTGCAACGAATGGCTGGACGAATCCGACAAGAAAGTATTTGAAAATATGAAAAAAAACGATCCCCGAAGATACCGCGTGGCGGGATTGGGCGACTGGGGTATAACGGAGGGGCTTGTCTACGAAAATTGGGAGGAAAAAGCCTTTGACTTGGTGGAAATAAAGAAGCTCCCCAACATAAAAACGATTTTCGGACTTGATTTCGGCTATACAAACGATCCCACCGCATTATTCTGCGGAATGGCGGATCAGGGCACAAGAACCGTCTGGGTGTTCGACGAAATGTATAAGAAAGGCATGAGCAATGAAGCGATAGCGAAGGAGGTGACGGAAATGGGATACGGGAAGGAGAGGATACGCGCCGACGCGGCGGAGCCTAAAAGCATAGACAGGCTTTACGATCTGGGGCTTACGAGAATACGCCGCGCGGACAAGGGGCGGGACAGCATAAATAACGGAATCGACCTGATACGCGGATACCGATTGATTATACATCCGAAATGCGTTAATTTCCTGACGGAGATATCCAATTACACATGGAAAACGGACAGAGCCACCGGAAAATGTCTCAATGTGCCCAACGGGGAATTTGATCATCTTATGGACGCAATGAGATACGCTGCGGAGGATTTGGGAAAGCCCGACCCGTACAGCTTTGAATAACGCCGATCTTCTGTCCATGTATGCCAAGGATTGGTATAAACAATAAAACTCACAGAAAGGAGCAGCCATGTACCCCATCTCAGTTCAGCAATACCACCCCCCTTTTCGTCCCTTTACCGACAAGGATTTTCTTGAAAGCGAAATATCCTCATGGAAGGTCTCCCCCGCCCGCGCCCTGCAAATAAAAGGAACCCTCTACTATCGCGGCGACCACGATATTCTCCGCCGCCGACGCACGGTAATCGGCGAAAGGGGCGTACCCGAAGAAATCACCAATCTTCCCAATAACAAAACCGTATACAACCTTTACGCCAAAATGGTGACCCAGAAAGCCAACTATCTTTTGGGAAAACCCTTCGTCCTTCAAAGCGACGACCCCGATTACAATTGCGCGCTGAAAACCGTGTTTGACAAGGAATTTATGCGTATACTGAAAAACGCGGGAAAAGCCGCCCTTAACGGAGGAATAGCTTGGCTTTATCCCTATTTTGACGGCGAAAGCAAGCTCCGCTTCCGAATCTTCCCCGCCTACGAAATTCTCCCCTTTTGGAAAGACAGCGACCACACCGAAGCAGAAGCGGCGGTAAGATTGTACCAAGTTGAGGTATACGACGGAAATACGCCTTTTTTACAGGAAAAAGTCGAATTATATACCGAAAACGGAATTTCCCGCTTTACCTTAAGAAACGGCAGCTTAATACCCGACCTTGACCGCAATAACCACCCCTTCCGCCGTCCGTATGCCGTCAGGACAAAACGGGGAAAGGCCGAAGCGGCATATTGCTGGGAAAAGCTCCCGCTTATTCCCATAAAAAGCGGGGAAAGCGAAATTCCCCTTCTGAAAAAGGTAAAGTCGCTTCAGGACGGTTTAAACCTCATGCTTTCCGACTTTGAAAACAATATGCAGGAGGACGCAAGAAACACGATTCTTGTCCTTAAAAACTACGACGGAACGAATTTAGGCGAATTTAGGCGCAATTTGGCCGCATACGGAGCTGTAAAGGTGAGATGCGACCGCGACGCACAGGGGGGCGTGGATACCTTGGAGGTAAACGTAAATCCCGAAAACTACAAAACAGTGATAACCCTATTGAAAAACGGAATAGTGGAAAACGCCATGGGGTTTTCCCGAAACGAGATCTCGTCGGGCGGCTGGAACTCCGGCACTCCGAATCAGCTTAACATAAAGTCGATGTACACCGATATCGACCTTGACGCCAACGATATGGAAACCGAGCTTCAAGCCGCCTTTCAAAAGCTTTTCCCCTTTGCGGACACATACCTTTATTTAAGCGGAAAAGGAAATTTTTCCAAAGCGAAAGCGGAAATAATTTTTAACCGCGATATGCTTATAAACGAAACGGAAGCCATTGCCAACTGTATAAATTCCCTTAAGCTTCTCTCCGAGGAAACCGCAATCGCGCAACATCCTTGGGTAACCGACCCGCAGACGGAAGCGGAGCGCCTTAAGGCTCAGAAATCATACTATAAAAAGATAAACAAACAGGAGCGAAGCGACTAATTGTCCTTTCCGCTTCCCTTTCGGACTCCGAAAGGGAAGTAGGGGAGTCCAAAGGACGGGGGCAACGCCCCCAAAGCTTGTGTGTTTTTTTACACTGCTATAATTTTTTAAATTGCTATAATAACCATATTGAAACAGGATAAAATCATAGTCAAAACGGCTATTACGCCCGAAACAATATTAACCGATTAAAAACCATTTTTTAAATTATTAATCGGTTAACATTATCAAACCCCGCGCCCATTCCGCAGGAAAAAAAGAAAGGAACCGAAAATGACATTTAACGAACAGTTAAGGGAGCTGAACCTTACGGAGGAACAGTTAAAAACCATCAACACGGCGCTGAAAGCCGAATATGTACCCAAAACCGAATATGAAAGGCTTTTCGATAATCTTAACGCCGCAAAATCCGAACATAAAAAGAAAACGGAGTTTTTAAAACAATCGGCAGCGGACAAGCTGGAACGGCAGAAAAGGCTTTATGAGCTTAAACTGAAAGATAACTTATTGGATATTGCCATCGAAGAAGCGGGCGCCAAAAGCCGCGAAATAGTGCGCGCCCTGATAGATACGGAAAAGGTGGAGATTAAGGAGGATAAGCTTACGGGGCTTACTCCTCAGCTTACCGAGCTGAAAAAAAACGCCCCCTTTCTGTTTGAGAAAAAGCTTATGTATCTCACGGGGTATTCTCCTGAAGCTTCGTCGGATCTGATACCCAAGATAAATACGGCGGATATGACTTATTCTCAGGCAGTGGCTTTTCTCGATAATTGATGGATTTCGGTAAAAATCCCTTAGCGGTTATCCCCGAACGGGAAAGCTATTGTTATAAATCTTAATTTAACGGCTTTTTTCGTTGAAAAGGAGGCGATTAAAAAAGTAAAGTAATCATACCGAAAAACAAATCCAAACCAAAAAATGAAAGGAAACCGAAAATGTCAAAATTCAACTCAAAAACCTTTAACCCCGAAGCCTTCGGAACCTACGTAAGCAAAATCCCCAACGTAAACAAAAGCGAGCTTGCCCGCTCCGAAGCGGTTGGCGGAAACGAAAACGCGAAGCTTGCCCTGTCGGGACAGTCCGGATCACTCTACGCCCGAATTCCTTATTTCGGAAGAATAACCGCCGCCACCTCCCAGAACAACGACGGCAATACCGATATGACCTCAAGCAGCACCACCACCTTTGAACAGGGCTTTATAGTAGCCTCCCGAATGGATAGTTGGACAGAACGCTCCTTCAGCCGCAGCATTACTGCCGGCGCGGACTTTATGGACAATGTGGCCGAACAGATAGGCGAGTATAAGCAGGAGGTAAAGCAGGGCATTCTCCTCGCCATGCTCAAAGGCATATTCTCCATGAAAACTGACGGAACCGATAAAAGAACGGCTGCCGCCAAAGAGTTTATCGAAGCCCATACCCTCGATATAACCGCCGAACCCGAACCGGAGGTGGGAGCTTCAACCCTTAACCGAGCGATACAAAAGGCCTGCGGCGACAACAAGTCCGCCTTCACCCTCGTGATTATGCACAGCCGCGTGGCTACAAACCTTGAAAATCTTCAGCTTATGAAGTACCTCACCTATACCGATAAGGACGGAATAACCCGCGACCTGGCTTTAGGCTCATGGAACGGCAGAGCGGTGCTGATCGACGACGGAATGCCCGTCGAGGAGAGCGCGGACGGCAGTCCCCTGTATACCACCTATATTTTAGGCAAGGGAGCAATTACGCTGGAGGACATCGGCGACTCGGTTCCCTACGAAATGAGCCGCGACGCCAAAACCAACGGAGGCGAGGATACCCTCTACGTAAGAGACCGCTATATCTGCGGCGCGGACGGTCTCTCATTTGAAAAGCCCGCCGATCTGACCGGCTCCGCCTCCAACGCCAATCTTTCCGACGGGGCAAATTGGACGGTAATAAACGACGGAACAAATTCCGTGTCCCATAAGTCGATAGCCGTTGCGAGAATAATCTCAAAGGGTTAACACTAATCTTTGGTCGACAGTTTTTTATCTGTAAACTGACCGAAAATTATAGCAATCCAATAAAAAGATAAATAGGAGCGAAGCGACTAATTGTCCTTTCCGCTTCCCTTTCGGACTCCGAAAGGGAAGTAGGGGAGTCCGAAGGACGGGGGCAACGCCCCCAAAGCTTGTGTTTTTTACGCTGTTTGTAATTTTGTCTAAACTTTTTTTGGATTGCTATAGTATAAATAACCGGAAAGGAGCCGAATGAAAAAAATAACCCGTTTGAACGCCCTGTTAACCGCATTGGGCTTCACCCCCGACCCCAACGAAAACGTTTCTCTTTTAAAATGGGCGTTGGAACAGGCGGAAAACTACGCAAAGCTCCAACTCAATCTCCCATTGATACCCGCCGAGGCGGAAAAGCCCCTTTTAAACATAGCCGCGGGAGAATATCTGAAAGCAAAAAAAGCTCTTTACACCGAAGAAATCAAGCCGTTGTCCCCTTCCCCCGCTGTAAAACGCCTTGAGCTGGGAGACACAAAAACCGAATTTGACACCGATAACTTCACCACTCCCGAACAGCGTTTTGATTTACTCACCGAGTATCTTATAACAAGCGGAAAAACTCAACTGGAAGGATACAGAAAACTTAAATGGTAAACGCAAGAAATGCGATAGAAAGCCTGTATACACATTCCTGCGACATATACGGCTATTTATCGGAGAAAGACGAAGAAAGCGGAATAACAGAGAAAAAAGAAGCCTTGCTGTACAAAAACCTTCCCTGCCGCCTGTCCTTTGAGCTTAGCTACCCGCTGGAGCAAACCGATAAAACAGCTAACTCCTCTCAGCGGGTAAAGCTCTTTCTCTCACCCGAAATCAATATCCCATGCGGCTGTAAGATTTTTGTTACCGTAAACGGCGAAACAATCTCCTTAGGCTACAGCGGAGAACAAGCACTCTACCCCACCCATAAGGAAATACGCCTTAAGCCTTTGGAAAAACACAAATAAAATCAATTAAAAAACCAAAAGAAAGGAGCGAATAAACCATGGAAAACAAAATCATAAACGCCATAGCAAAGGCGCTTTCCTCCGAATTCGGCAGCAAGTACACCGTTTACGCCGAAAAGGTAAAGCAGGGGGCGAAAAAACCCTGCTTCTTTATCAGCCCCGAAAGCGTCTGCGAAATTCCCTTCCCCATGGGACGGTATTTCAGGGAAAACATTTTTTCCGTAAGCTATTACCCCGAAGGGGAAAACAATAACCGCGAGTACGGAAGCGTGTTGGAGCGCCTGTACCGCTGCCTCGAATATATCTCACTTCCCGACGGCCTTACAAGAGGCAGCCATATGAGCTGTACCGCCGACGGCGAGCTTCTTAAATTCACGGTGCACTACGATATGTTTGTGTACAAGCCCAAAGAACCGGTTTCAAAAATGGAAAGGCTTCATTACAACCAAAAATAAACAAAAAAGAAAGGAAAATAAATTATGGCATTAGGAGGAGGTACCTTTACGGTACAGAACAAGCAGCTTCCCGGCGCTTACATCAACTTTGTTTCGGCTTCTTCCGCCAACGCGGCATTGTCCGAAAGAGGAATCGTAACCATGCCACTTAAGCTTGACTGGGGAAGAGAGCGGGAAGTGTTTGAAGTGAATACGGAAAGCTTCCGAAAAAATTCGCGGGAGATTTTCGGATACGAATACACCCACGATAAATTAAAGGGCTTAAGAGATCTTTTCAAAAATGCCCGAACCCTTTACGCCTACCGCATAGGCGGTGGAGAAAAGGCCGCCAACTCTTTCGCGAAAGCGAAATACGGCGGCGAAAGAGGAAACGCCCTTTCCGTCGCCATATCCGAAGAAAGCGAAAACCTTTTCACGGTAAAGACGCTTCTTGACGGAAAAGAGGTGGACATCCAAACCGTTTCGGGAGCAAACGAACTCAGTGGCAATCCCTACCTTGACTTTATCCCCGAAGCGGAGCTTGCCGCCACCGCGGGAACCCCCTTAAGCGGCGGCAGCGACAAAACCGACGCTGACGGCGATTACGCCGACTATCTGAACAAAATAGAAAGCTTCGGCTTCAACGTAATGGCGGCGGACGTCTCCGACAGTACGCTTAAAGGTATGTTCGCCGACTTCACCAAGCGTATGCGCGACGAAATGGGTATCAAATTTCAATTGGTGCTGCACGATTATCCCGAAGCGGATCATATGGGAGTGATAAGCGTCAAAAACAAGGCGACCGACGAAAACGCCCCGAAGGAAAGCCTCGTCTACTGGGTCGCGGGAGCAGAAGCGGGCTGCGCAGTCAATAAAAGCTGTCAGAACAAACGCTACGACGGCGAATTTACCGTAAACACCGATTACACCCAATCACAGCTTAAAGCCGCTTCCGCCGGCGGTGAGTTCGTACTCCACAAAGTAGGCTCCGACATAAGAGTGCTGGAGGACAGAAACACCTTGACGACCCTTAACGAACAGTTGGGAGAGGTATTCAGAGACAATCAGACGGTAAGAGTTACAGACCAGATCGCCAACGATATCGCGGTGCTGTTCAATACCAAATACTTGGGAACGGTACCCAATGACAGCGCGGGACGCGTTTCTCTCTGGACGGATATAGTGAAGCATCACGAGCAGTTGAAAAACATAAGAGCCATAGAAAATTTCAGCGACAGCGATGTGACCGTAACTCAGGGCGAAACCAAAAAATCCGTAGCGGTAAACGACGCGGTTACGGTGGTAAACGCCATGAGCAAGCTTTATATGACAGTTAACGTAAACTAAAAAAGGAGAAAATGCAATAATGCAGAACAACGTAATTATGCGCGCAAAAGACACCGTATTCGCCGCCCTCGCCGAGTGCTACGTAACAATAGGCTCCCGCCGCTACAACTTTATGCAGGCCATCAACCTTGAAGCAAAATTCCAGAAGCACAAAACAGAGGTTCCCCTTCTGGGTCAGACGGGAAGAGGCAACAAGGCCAGCGGCTGGAAGGGAAAAGGCTCCGCCACCTTCCATTACAACACCTCAATTTTCCGCGAGCTTATGATAAGATATAAGGAAACGGGCGAGGACGTTTATTTTGAGATTCAGATAAGCAACGAGGATAAGACCTCCGCCGCGGGAAGACAGACTATCGTGCTGATAGACTGCAACATAGACGGAGGCGTGCTTGCGAAGTTCGACGCGGACGGAGAGTATCTGGACGAAGAAATGAGCTTTACCTTTGAGGACTTCAAAATGCCCGAAAGCTTTACGGAACTGGACGGGTTTCTGACTAATTAAAGCCTAAAATGGCGAAGGGCGGGTGGGATGGCAAAAACAAGAACAAGAAAGGAACAAAAAAATGTCACAATTCCGACTTTTTATGAAACAAAACAAGCAAATCAGACAAAACGTAAAATACCCCGCCGTCTCCTCCCTGAGGGACGAAAGCGGTAATCCCCTTCAATGGGAATTCCGCCCCGTCACCTCCAGAGAGAACGACTTTATAAGAGACGAATGCACTTCCGAAATCCCCATAGCTGGAAAACCAAATATGTACCGTCCCAAGCTTAACGCATCCCTATATCTCCGAAAGCTTATCGCCGCCTCGGTGGTTTATCCAGACCTCTACGACACGGAGCTTCAGGACAGCTACGGCGTAAAATCACCGGAGGAGCTTATCTGCGCCATGGCCGACGAACCGGGCGAATACGGCGAGCTGGCCGCCTTTGTTCAAAAGCTGAACGGCTTCGACATATCCCTTGAGGAAAAGGCGGAACAGGCAAAAAACTGATAAACGGGGGCGACGGCGAAGCCAATTACGCTTATTACGCTCTCCACAAGCTTAATATTCTTCCCTCCGTATTCGCGGAAATGGAAGAAAACGAAAAAGCCTTTGTGATAGCCGCAATAAGAATAAGACTTGAAGACGAAAAACGCAGCGGGGACAAAAGGAGAAAATAAACCGATGAACATTTACAGACAACAGTCATTCCTTTATTCCGCCCCGCAAAGCGCTGTCATCAAAAGCTTTAATACCGCCGCCTCCGTACTCGGATTGTTTGAAATATTTGAAACTCTCCCCATATACGACCTTTCCCCAATATTTTTTACCGGAGCCGTAAACGCCTATTTTAACAAACCAGCGGCGAAACCGCCCGCAGCGCCCGTAAACGGACAGAGGCTTTGGTTTCCCGGATTATCCGATGACCCCCGCACCGCTCTTAATGTCTCTCAAACACCCAATATCGCTCAAATCCCCCGATTTAATCAAATTTCCGAAACCGTGATCCTGATTTTCCCTTTGTCCCGCCAATATCCTAAAGCGCCCCATGTGGTGAACAAAAACGCCGAACCGATTAAAAAAAACGCCGATAATATGATTTACGAAAAAAACATATCCCTCCCACCGCAAAAGGAAAACCGCCGCTTATCCGACCCCCGCCTTGAAAAATTGTTATTCGGCGCTTCACGGCACATAACCCGTCCCAAACGGATTACCGACATTGCCCCTCACCATTCGTCCCGGCTCCGTGGTGTAACAGGCAATACCCCTTCCCTGCAAACACACGCCGTTGCTCCGATTTTCGGAATCAATCAGTTTAATCACCTACCCCTTTTAATTTACCGCTCACAAACAGGCTTAAAAACAGGCTCGGAAGTAGAATCAAAAATAGGCTCGGGAATCTATTCGCAAACAGGTATGACAATCGACCCGAAAATCGGCTTCAATATTGATCCCAAAACAATAAATTCGGTTTTCACAAACGCGAATTTCTTTTTTCCTTCAGCAATTTCAAGCCGTACCGAAACCGCTGCCGAAAAATTCGTAAGCGTTTGCGAAGAGGATTCATACGGCGTCAATTTGACTTTCGCTCCATGTAAAACGTTTGTTTCATCCGTATATACGCCGTATACGCTTAACGCGACAAATACAGAAGGATTACCCCACGACGCGACTGCATTCACTGCAGACTCAACGAACTTATTCAAAGTAAATCCGGAAAAAAACGCAATTACATTGAAAAAAACGGATGCAACCGAACCGAAGCGGATTAAAAGCAGCCTTAAAGCGCCGTATTATCCAACCGATTCCGAAGCGAAAAACACGTTGTCCGACCCTAATCCGACAGCCGTGTCAAAAGAAAAAACAAAGCGGATTTTTTTCCCCGCCGAATCCGTTTATACGAAGCAAGCCCATTTTCTCGGCGGTGAAATCTTTTTTTCAAACAATTTTACCGCTCCGCTTACCGAAAAAAGTTTTTCTCTCACGGAAAACGCGGCGCAGAATTCAAAGACAATGCTCACGGAAAATGAAATACTTACAATCATGGCAAATGACGGCGAGTTATCGGAAACAACCGTCAAAGACAACATAATTCAGGCAATTGCGGTACAAAATGTCAGGGACGATAAAGAGAAATCTGACGTCTATAAAAAATTCGCCCAAAAGGAATTACTTGAAGATATTCTATCCGCGCTGGCGGAAGCCTTTACGGAAACGGCGGCGGTAAGCACGGAAGGCTTTCACGATTAGAAAGGAACAACTGAATGGCCTATGACTTTTATCTTGACAAATGTCTTTTGCCCGTACCTCCGTCAAAGCTGGAGATAAAGCAGAAAGGACAGAACAAATCCCTTAATCTTATAAACGAAGGGGAAATAAACCTTTTAAAATCGCCTAAACTTAAGGAAATAAGATTTTCCTTTCTGATACCTCAGGTCAGTTACCCCTTTGCCGTATACGGCGGAAGCTTTAAGACGGCCGAATATTACCTTAACCGTATGAAAGCGCTTAGCGAATCGAAATATCCTTTTCAGTTCATTGTGTCGAGAATGACTCCGGGAGGAAAAGTTCTTTTTTCAAGCAATATTACGGTATCCATGGAAGAGCTTACGGTTACCGAATCCGCGGAGGAAGGCTTCGATCTGGTTTTCGATGTTTTTTTAAAGCAGTATAAGGCGTACGGAATCACCTCGTTTACCGTAAAAAGTGACGGTACGTTATCCGAAGAAAGCAGGGAAAGAAATTACAGCGCGGGGAGGAAGGCGACCATCGGCTGCAACGTAATAGTAAACGGCCGCCTCCACGGCAACAGCCACGG
>CAJUFF010000002.1:0-5638 GCA_910585505.1 uncultured Ruminiclostridium sp.
TAACCTTAAATCATTAATTTCTTTTTTAAATATAAAATATGTAGGAAAATAAATTCCGATAACTGTAAAAAACAAAGTAATTAAGGTAGAAAAATTAAACATAAAAAAATCTCCTTTTGTTCCAGTACTATATTTAATATAGCACATTTATTGACAAAAGTCAATATTATCCAATAAATTTAAGTTTCCCCAAAATTCAGCCGAGAAATCTCCGAAGCAGAAAACAAAAACAATTGCCCATTATGTTGCGGCAAATAAAAGAACTTATCAATATCCGATTTAACAGCCTTTAAAATCTCAAAAATACCGTCAGCAACAGCATAATAGAGAAAATCGGGCGCACCGAATAAACGCTTGGAAATTTGAATAACTTCCATACGTAATTTGGCAGTATATGATTTGCCCGATATTTCGGAAATGCAACCAATTGCAACAGTAAGTAACAAATCAAGGTTTCTGATAGATTTTAAAGATTGCACTCTAAGATTTTCAAAATCAAAGCTTTTTCTCGTTAAGATATCTACCTATTTCCGATAACAAATAGTTTTTTGATGCAAGTATACCGTAAACCATTTCACAGATAAATTTTATGATGGGACAATTAAATTTTTTTGAAATTTTTTCTGAAAATCTCAAAATACCTCTTTTTTTAAAATTGCTGTTAAGTGTGGTATAATTAACCTTAGTGCAATACGCTTCTTTTGGGTTTTGTTTTTGTGACTATTAACATTATACCATATCGGAGCTTTTATTGCACTATTTTTTTGCTTTTTTCATTTTTCTGTTGCTTGTTTTTCTATTTATTAAAGCTTTATTTTAATTTCTTGGTGGTTGTTTTGGGGAAACTTAAATATCCAATAAGTAATCTTTTTAACAAGACAATAATAAAAAATCTGATATACTATAATCAAAACTTAAAAAATGGAGGAATAAAAATAATTGAAGAATACAACAGCTTACTTCAAAAAGCCAATACCCTAAAAGATGAAATTGTCACACTTGAAAACCACATTGAGGCAGGTAGACAGTTTCAAGGAGAAGATATGTACGAAGTACTTATGGGTACAACGGAATCAATTTTGGAGAAAAGGAGAAAAAGCGACAAGAGTTATCAACAATTATTTCAAAACTCAAAGAAATGAAAGCCAATATAGAAAATTATTGACTCTATAAAAAGAAAGGAAATTGAAAATGCAAAAAATAGCAAAATTTGAAAAAGTCTCTTATAAACAGTTTAAAGAAGACTGGCAAAACTGCTACCCTGAATATCAGGGTAACGACACAGATATAAAGGACATTTACGATCAAATACATCTTCCTAAAAGAGCTACAACAGGCAGTGCTGGATGCGATTTCTTCTCCCCATCCAATTTGACAATATATCCGAATGGAGTACAAATAATTAGCGACAATCCATTTAAGATATTTAAAGGAGAAATAAAAATCCCAACCGGAATACGCTGCCGGATTGAGGACGGGTGGGTTCTTCAGATATATCCTCGCAGCAGTCTTGGCTTTAAATATGGTATTCATTTGGCAAACACAGTTGGCATAATCGACAGCGACTATTATAATTCCGACAATGAAGGACATATTTTTGTAAAGCTTATCAATGACAGTTCAATTCGCGACGCCATAAAAATAGAAGCAGGACAAGCTTTTTGTCAGGGCATATTCACTTCGTACGGGGTTACATATGATGACAATGCCGATAGGCAAAGAAACGGTGGTTTCGGAAGCACCGATAATACCTAAAAAGGAGAAAAAATATATGAAGCTTAAAAATATAAGAGTTTATGACATTGAAGAGTGCTTTAAAGCAAGCAAATACCCTATGGCGACAGATACGGAATCTGTAAACGGGGAAATAACCGACCGCATAAAAAGCCTTGCGCAAAGCTCCAAAGGAGAGGGGCATGATCAATTCCTTACAGGTATAAGGGTAGCATTTGACCTCACCTTTACCGTCAAAGCGTGGACGGAGGCGGAAAGATATCGTTTTTTAGAATTTGTTTCCAGTCAGTCTACCATGCACCGTATAGCAAAATTTGATCTTTCAAAGCAATACAACAAATATGTAGACCCACGTATGATAGAGATTATGGAGGAACTTAAGGGCAGATATAATGAAACGAACGATCCGGAGGATTATCTGAGACTCCTGTACTCCAATCCATGCGGTTTTGAGCTTACAGCAAGGCTTACAACAAACTATCGCTGTTTGAAAACCATATACAGCCAGCGAAAAAATCATCGTCTGCCCGAATGGAGAGAGTTTTGCGCCGAGATAGAGAAACTGCCCTACGCAATGGAGATTATAATAGGAGCAGAAAAAAATAAAAAGGGAGGTGTGTAAAAAATGACTACCATAACAAAGAAATTAATATATGAGTGTTATTTGTTTGGTGTAGTTTTTCTAATTCGTTAAATTTATGATATGTATAAACGTTAGCTTCGTGGGCAAGAATTATGATGATGGATATATCTTCCAAACGAAAGAAAGGTGAGATGAGCAATGCGTATAAACAAATGCTATCACGCGGATGGGCGGGAAATGGAAAAAGATTATAAGATAAAGCCGACGGACAAAATAGCCGAGGAACTGTTGAATTTTTTGGCACAAACAGTATCAAATGCACAAAATGATGAACAATATGACAAAAATACCGCTTGAAATAATTGTTTAAGTATGGTATAATTAAGCGGCAGAGGTAACTATTCTGCCGCTTAATTTATGCGTTATGAAAGGATGATAGATTTGCCGCACAAATCCAAGAACGTGAAAAAAACAGCTCTTTATATTCGTGTATCTACTGATGCCCAATATGAAGAGGGCTATTCCGTTGACGCACAAAAAGAGAAACTTAAACAGTACTGTAAATTAAAAGATATAACCAATTATGAATTTTATATTGACGGTGGTTGGTCGGGCAGTAATATAGACAGACCTGAAATGAAAAGACTTATATCCGAAATAGAATTCGGTAAAATATCATCTGTTATTGTTTATAAATTAGACCGTCTGTCCCGTTCACAAAAAGATACCATATTCCTTTTGGAGGACATTTTTATTCCTCACGATTGTAACTTTGTTTCTCTGAACGAAAATTTTGATACGACAACTCCATACGGTAAAGCAATGATAGGCATATTGTCAGTTTTTGCTCAGTTGGAAAGAGAAAATATCCGAGAACGCACAAAAATGGGTATGTACGAACGAGTAAAATCCGGCTTATGGATGGGGGGCGGCAGAATTCCATTTGGCTATGACTATGATTCGCAAAAAAATATTTTAGTGCCAAACGAACACGCTGAAGATGTGAGACAAATTTTTGGACTTTATTTGCAGGGTTTTTCCTCTTCCGAATTAAGCAAGATGTTTCCGGATGTAGCAAATGATTCCCATATTCTTCATATCTTGTCAAGAGTAACATACTGCGGCAAGATAAAGTTTAGAGATGAAATTTTTCAAGGGAGCCACGAAGCAATTATTTCAGATGAACTATTTGATAAGGTACAAATCGAATTAAAAAGACGTTCATCGAAACATATTGTAAAAAGTGAATATCTTTTAGCTGGCTTTGTGTATTGCGGCAAATGCGGCGCAAAAATGCGATACCAGAAATGGGGAAAACGAATTATTTTATACTGCTATTCCCAGCAGGCAAGTAAACCGAATCTTGTCAAAGACCCCAACTGTGACAACAAAAGGATCGACGCTGAGGATTTAGAAAGAATAGTTCTTGCCGATCTGTTTGAAAAAACAGAACAAATTGAAAAGGAAAATACCCCTGTGTCGGTTATGGCGTCGGCAATGGGGGTCTTGCAAAATCAATATAATATTTTATCTCAAAAGATAAAAAGACTGTATAATCTTTATGCTGAGTCAAATAATGATTTGCTATTGGAAACCATAAAAGAAAATCAAGCAAATTTAACATTTATTTCTCAACAGATTGAAAGAGAAAAAGAGTCTAAAAAAACCACCATTGAAATGAACGAAAAGAGAAATGCCATTTTAGCATTAAAAAGAAAATGGGATACTCTAACAATGAGAGAAAAAAGACAAGCCCTGAAAATGTGTATCGGCAATATAACGGTTACAGACGATTTAATAGATATTCGCTATAATTTTTAATATTTTCGACTTCTATATGCTATTGGCACCGCGTAAGTGCTGAATCTTACGTTAAGGGAAAGGTCAAAATTGTCTATCGCCTTTATAAGTCCGATTACCCCCACCTGAAACAGATCGTCGGGATTTTCGCCGCGTCCCGTAAACCGCTGTATAACGCTCAGCACAAGGCGAAGATTACCGTTGATAAGCTCCTCGCGGGCTTTCATATCGCCGTCCTTTATTTTTTTTAGCAGCTCGATCTTTTCGCTTTCCTTAAGTACTTTAAGCTTTGCCGTGTTTACACCGCTTATTTCTACTTTATTGTAGTACATCTGATCACTTCCCGCCATAAATTTTCTTTTACATAAAAAGTATGGACAGGAAGGTTTTTCTTTATTCTTGGAATTTTTTTCAAAAAGCGGAATTTGAAGTGAAAGTTATGTGAAGACAGGTTGGATTTTATCTGCTTGTGATGTTTCAGGTTGAGTTGTGTGGTGTTGCCTTAATTACAAAGTCTTTCAAGATCTTTTTTAAGCCTTTTTATAATTTTCTTTTCAAGCCTTGAAATATAGCTTTGTGAAATTCCTATTTCGTCGGCCACGTCCTTTTGCGTCATTTCAACGCCGTTTTTTAGCCCGAAGCGCATTTCCATAATAGTCCTCTCCCTTTCGGGCAGCGCGTTTACAAGATCTCGCAGAAGACTGTGCTCTACCTCGTTTTCTATGTTTACATTAACAACGTCGTTTTCTGTGCCAAGGACGTCGGACAGCAGAAGTTCGTTTCCGTCCCAGTCCACATTAAGAGGTTCGTCAATGGAAATTTCGTGTTTATACTGACTGGATTTTCGCAAAAACATAAGTATTTCGTTTTCGATGCAGCGGCTGGCGTAGGTGGCCAGCTTTATATTTTTTTCTTTACTGAATGTGTTGACTGCTTTTATAAGTCCTATGGTTCCTATGGAAATCAGGTCTTCGAGTCCTACTCCGGTACCCTCGAATTTTTTCGCTATGTATACCACCAAGCGCAGATTATGTACTATAAGAGATTCCCGCGCTTTTTCAAAATCCGTGTCCATCATATCGAACACTTTCTGCTCTTCCTCTTTCGTCAGCGGTGGCGGAAGCGTGTCGGAACCGTTTATATAGAAAACATTTCCGGATTTAAATTTAATTTTAATAAAAAGTTTTTTAAGAATGTCTGCCGCTCTCATTTTTGGTCTTTCCTTTCTTATGTTTTTATAGAATATTCGGATTAAACACGGCGTCAAATTCACCGCTGTTTAATCCGTCTTTTGTAAAGCCGATTAGTGCATCCGTTTCTTTTTGTGTACTGTCGGTTTTTATGACGATTTTTTTAGGTTTGAAGCAAACGGCGGTTCCGCTTCCCGAAACGGTATGACAGGGGATTATTCTTATTCCTTTTAGATCGACGCTTTCCGGGTTTTCGCCGGAAAAAATTTTTATTATAGTGTCGGGACATATTTCACGGCATTTTTCCGTGCTGCAAAAAATTACGGGCAGT
>CAJUFF010000002.1:5648-29872 GCA_910585505.1 uncultured Ruminiclostridium sp.
GTCGGTCAGCTTGTTTCCGCTGTCGGGAATCGCTTTAAGTTCCGCTGTCCCTTTATCGGAGGTGATTTCTATAACATATTTTTTGTCGAGAGTATTTTTTGAGTCCAGAATACGCCTGATTACTCTTAAAATAATATAAGCCGCAGCGGTTGCCAAGATAATTACGAAAATAGGCAGCTCAAAATAGCTTACTCCGTTATTGTATAACATCTCCATAGGAGCGCAGAAAAGCCAGAGCGCAAGCATTATTCCCGCGTAAACACAGTTTATCACAAAAAAAACGGCGGAATTTTTCATAAATGTTTTTATTCCGCCGTATCCCATAGATAAAAGAACAATAACGGATGATATGGCAAGCTTTATTAACAGGTTTAAAAAAACGGGAAGGGCGGGAAGCAGTATTACAAGAGACGATAAGGCTCCGGCTGCGCTGCCGGCTACGCGTCTCAATACTCCCGAATGTCTGTGAATGAAGCAGCAGGTGCCTGCTATAAGAAAATATGTAATGTAAAAATTAAGAAAAAGCAAAATATCAATATAAATAACTCTCATTTCATCACCGTATATGATTATAGCTTATCCCGAATAAAAAAAGTGTCGAAGCTGTTACATTAAAAAATCTTTTTTTGATGACGGCTTGTTCTATTAACCGGCGTAAGGAATAAAATGTAATGTAACGACCTGTCCGAATTAATAGGACGGGAAAGGAGTTCCGGAGGGGGTAAGCATATGAAGAAAAGCGGCGGTTTTTTCAGAAACACCGTTATACTCTTTGTGGCAATGTTTATAACAAAGATTATCGGAGCCGTTTTGAAAATTCCTTTGACCAATATGATGGGCGGCGTTGGAATGGGATATTTCTCCACCGCCTTCAGTTTTTTCAATCCCGTTTACACGGTTCTTGCGGCAGGGCTGCCCGTGATAGTGACAAGACTTACCGCTCAGAGCATAGCGGGAGGAAGATACGCGGAAGCGAGGAGGATAAAGTCGGTTTCTCTGACCATAGCTCTTTTGGCGGGAATTATCGGGACTGTTTTTATGTTCCTTTTCGCTTCTCCGTTCGCCGCATATGCGGCGGGTTCTCCGGAAAGCCTGTGGGCGGTGATGGCGGTTGCTCCTTCGGTTTTGTTCTGCTGTCTTGCTTCGGCTTACAGAGGCTATTTTGAGGGGCTTTACAATATGCTGCCAACTGCCGTCTCACAGGTTACCGAGTCGGTGGTCAAGGCAATTTTGGGGTTAGGTCTTTCAGGGGCGGTGCTGTATTTCGGGCAGCGCGGAGCGATACCCATGGATAACGTCCTGCCTCTTGCCGCGGCCGCGGCCGTACTTGGTACGACTATCGGGGAGCTTTGCGGTACCTTGTCGCTGATGATAAGAAGCAAAGCAAGAACGGACGGGATAACCGTTGCCGATCTGGAGGAAAGCCCGCCGCCCCCGTCCAAGAGAAAGCTTGTCAAAAGGATACTGACCGATTCCCTACCTATTTCTTTGGGAGCGGTAATAATAAATTTAGGCTCGTTTATTGACCTTCTTACAATTTCTGGGGGAGTACAGGAGTGTTTTGTAAAAAACCAAAGCTATTTTACCCTTAATTATCCGCTTGCCCTGAAGGCAAGCGGCACGGAAGCTTTCGGAAACTTTGTTTACGGGAGCTATACGGGTATAGTGCTTTCTATGTTTATGATAATAACATCCCTTACGGCGCTTATGGGAAAAAGCGCTCTTCCTCAAATAACCGCCGCTTTTGAACGCAAGAGCACGGAGGAGGTCAGAAGAAATATAAGTATTCTTTTCAGCGGAATTTTTGTAATCGGCCTTCCCCTTTGTCTGTCATTAGGAGCGCTTGCCGAGCCTGTTCTGCTTTTGCTGTATCCTGTCAGAGCGGCGGAAGTGAGCGTCAGCGTTATGCCAATGACCGTTCTGTGTGCGGGAGGAATACCGATAGCGCTTTGCGGTGGTCTGTTTGCCGTTTTTCAAGCGGTGGGAAGGTTTGATCTTCCCATAAAGCTTATGATGACAGGTTCGGCTGTAAAGCTTATACTCAATCTGTTGTTTTTGCGTATACCTTACACTGCGGTGTTCGGCGCGTCTTTGTCAACGGTTATTTCTCATATAACGGTTATGTGTCTTGGGATTGTTTGCCTTAAAAAAGCGTCCGGCGCTTCGGTGAAATTATTCCCGCTGTTTGTAAAACCGTTTGCGGCGGCGTTCGCCTGTGCTCTTGCCGCTTTGCTTTCTTATTATCTGTTGTATAATAATTATACGCCGCTTTTAAGAATGCTGCTGACTGTTTGTACCGGAGGATTTGTTTATATTATGCTTATTATGCTTCTGGACAGAAGAATAGTATATGCCGTTTTTCGCAGAAAATGGGCAAAGGCAAAAATATTGCCAAATTCATAAAGCCTGAAGCGATAATAATTGTATATTTTTTTATTGGCGTGGGGTCGTTTTTCGGCTTCACGCTGTTTTATGTGAAAATGAAGTGAATAAGCCAAGTTTTAACAAAATATCCTTGCAAATTTTTTTTACTTGTGATATAATAAATTGTTAAAATAGGAAAGTTATATGAGAAAAATACGCAGGGTAATTACGAATGAGGATAATAGGGATAGATCCCGGCTACGCGATAGTAGGTTTTGGAATAATAGAATATAACAACGGTCGTTTTAAGGTTATTGATTACGGGGCGGTAACAACTCCCGCCGATATGGATTTTAACCGCAGACTTGAAATAATATACGATGATGTGAGTCAGATCCTTGATATTTATAAGCCGGAAAGCTTAGCCATTGAAAAGCTGTATTTTCAGAACAATCAGAAAACCGCGATAGATGTAGCGGAGGCAAGAGGGGTTATACTATTGTCGGCTGTAAAAAGGCGGCTTCTTATAAGAGAATATACGCCTTTAGAGGTAAAAAAATCTGTTACGGGATACGGAAAGGCGGTAAAAAAACAGGTTCAGGAGATGACAAAGCGCATTTTGCGCTTATCCGAAATACCGAAGCCGGATGATACGGCGGACGCTCTGGCAATAGCTGTTTGCCACGCTCATACGGATAATTCGCTTCTGGCGGGATTCGGTAAAAAAATAATTTGAGAAGGAATGATAGAATGATTTACAGCGTAAACGGGCAGGTAACACATCTCGAACAGAATATAATCGTAGTGGAATGCGGCGGCGTAGGATTTGAATGCCGTTCTACCGCTTCGGCGGTATCGAGAGCCGGTATCGGTGAAAAAATTAAGCTTTTTACATACATGAATGTAAGAGAAGACTCTATGGAGCTTTACGGTTTTGTGGATGAAAGTGAGCTGAACTGTTTTAAGATGCTGATCTGCGTATCAGGCGTCGGCTGTAAGGTTGCCGTTGATATTCTCTCAAGCTTATCACCGCAGGAATTCGCTCTTGCGGTGGTAAACGAAGACGTAAAGACGATAACACGCGTAAAGGGAATAGGCAATAAAATGGCTCAGAGGATAATACTGGAGCTTAAAGACAGACTTAAAAAGAATAATTCCTTTGAAATGGCCGACATACCCAGAATCAATCCCGGAGCCGTTACGGGCAACGCATTTTCCGAAGCTCTTACCGCGCTTATGGTATTGGGATTTACCAATGCTCAGGCACAGAAGGCTCTGGAAGGCTTAAGTGCGGAGCTGACGGTTCAGGAGCTTGTAAAAGAGGGATTAAAAAGACTTTCGGGAAAATAATTCAATAAAATGACGAATAAAGTTGTATAAAAAAGAATAATTTGAATGGAGCGGTTAGATGGCAATAGAGATGGGCGGATTTCAGGGCGCCGCCGATGAGGACGTACAGTTCGGTCGGCTTATTGAAACGAGCTGCACCCCAGAGGATATAGATATTGAATTCAGTCTGAGGCCCAAAAGCCTTAACGAATATATAGGACAGGAAAAAGTTAAGGAAAATTTGAAAATATATATAGAAGCGGCAAAAAAACGCGGCGAGTCTTTGGATCATGTTTTGCTGTACGGTCCTCCCGGTTTGGGAAAGACAACTCTTGCGGGAATTATTGCAAACGAATTGGGCGTCCAGATTAAAATCACGTCTGGACCCGCTATTGAAAAACCGGGAAGTCTTGCTTCAATCCTTTCCACGTTAAAGGACGGAGACGTATTGTTTATAGACGAGATACATCGTCTTTCAAGACAGGTAGAGGAGATATTATATCCGGCAATGGAGGATTTTGCCCTTGACATAATGATCGGAAAGGGTCCGGATGCTCAATCGATACGTATTGACCTTCCGAAATTTACGCTTATAGGAGCCACTACCCGCGCGGGACAGCTTACAGGGCCGCTGCGCGACCGTTTCGGAGTTGTTGAAAGGCTTGAACTGTATAATCATCAACAACTCAGCGAAATAATATTGCGTTCGGCGGTGATTTTGGGTATACCGACGCTTAAAGAGGGGGCGGCGGAGCTTGCGAAACGTTCGAGGGGAACGCCACGTATTGCCAACAGACTTCTAAAGCGGGCAAGAGATTTCGCGGAGGTTAAGGGAGAAGGAAAAATAACCCGTGAATTGGCGGATTATGCCTTAAATTGTCTTGAAATTGACGAACTTGGCCTTGACAGCTTGGACAGAAGAATGTTAACCATGATAATAAAAGGTTACAGCGGAGGTCCCGTAGGGCTTGAAACTCTTGCGAGCGCTCTCGGTGAGGAATCAGTAACATTGGAGGATGTATGCGAGCCTTATCTTATGCAGCTCGGGTTTATTGCCAGGACACCAAGGGGAAGAACGGCAACTCCTTTGGCGTATAAGCATTTGAATATTGACTTTGAGGGACAGCAAATGTTTTTATAAATTATATGTTCTTAAAAATATTTATACAGGAGACAATATAATGGGAAGATTATTCGGAACGGACGGGGCGAGAGGAGTAGCAATAACCGAACTTACCTGCGAGCTTGCCATGCAGATAGGAAGAGCGGCGGCAACGGTGCTTACAAGGCATAAAACCGATAACGCCAAACCCAATGTTATAATAGGAAAAGATACGAGAATTTCCTCCGATGTGCTGGAGGCGGCTCTTATAGCTGGAATTGCTTCGGTAGGCGTTGACGTTCAGCTTTTGGGAGTGGTGCCCACTCCCGCCGTAGCATATCTTGTGAAAGCGCATAACGCGGACGCGGGAGTTATGATTTCCGCTTCTCATAATTCGGTGGAGTATAACGGAATAAAGCTTTTTTCCGGCACGGGCTTTAAGCTTCCGGACAGCGTTGAGGAGGAAATAGAGGAGCTTATTTTGGATAAGCCCGAACAGATACAGCTTAAAAACGGCTGTGATATAGGGAGGGTAAGCGTAATAACGGACGCTGCGGAGGAATATATAGAATATATTAAAAGCACCGCCGAAACACGCGAATTAGTTTTTGACGGGCTGACGGTTGCCATAGACTGCGCTAACGGAAGCGCGTCGGTAACTGCGGAAAAACTCTTTACCGGTATCGGATCAAAATGCCTGATGCTCAGTAATATTCCCGACGGCTGCAATATAAACGATAACTGCGGCTCTACACATCTTGAAAATTTACAGAGATTTGTAACGGAAAACGACTGTGATATCGGAATTGCCTTTGACGGAGACGCGGACAGATGTCTTGCGGTGGATCACGGAGGAAATATTGTTGACGGCGATAAGCTTATAGCTATAATATCCGATTACATGAAGGAAAGGGGAACCCTTAAAAAGAATACGGCCGTAGTTACCGTTATGAGCAATCTGGGATTCAGGACATACATGGATAAAAACGGGATCAATACTGTTTGCACGGCGGTAGGAGACAGGTATGTTCTTGAAGAAATGCTGAAAAGCGGTTATAATATAGGCGGGGAACAGTCGGGGCATATTATTTTTCTGGATTACGCCACCACAGGAGACGGGCAGTTGACGGCGGTACAGCTTTTGAATCTTCTTGCCGCAAGCGGCGAGAGGCTTGACCAGCTTATAAGCGAGATACCTGATTATCCTCAGGTGCTTGTCAATGTGGTGATTACCGAAAACGAAAAAGGAAAATGGGATAAAATCCCCGCGATTACCGATGTTATAGACAACGCAATGACGAAGATGGGCAAAAACGGAAGAATACTTGTAAGGGAAAGCGGCACAGAGCCGCTGATCAGGGTCATGGTTGAAGGCACGGATTATGAATCCGTACATTTTTGGTCGGAAAAAATAGCTTCGGTAATTGAAAAGGAGCTTTGCGCAGGCGAAGAGTAAAATTTCCTTTATGAGAAAGGAAACGACAAAATGAGAATAGCAAAGGATTGGCAGGATTACAGCTTAATGGACGTTTCTAAAGGGGAACGTCTCGAACGTTGGGGAAATGTTACCTTAGTGCGTCCGGATCCTCAGATAATATGGGAATGTCCTGACCCCGCCGCTGAGTGGAGTAATCCTCATGCCAGATATATCCGCTCCTCGTCGGGGGGAGGCCGCTGGGAATATTCCAAGAAACTGCCCGAAAGCTGGACTATTAAATATAAAAATCTTTTATTTACAGTAAAGCCTACCGGTTTTAAGCATACGGGGCTTTTTCCCGAACAGGCGGTAAACTGGGACTACTGTACCGAAATTATAAAAAACGCGGGACGACCTGTAAAGGTGCTTAACCTGTTTGCTTATACGGGAGGAGCCACGCTTGCCTGCGCGGCGGCGGGAGCAAGCGTGTGTCATCTTGACGCGGTGAAGGGTATGGTGGAGTGGGGGAAACAGAACGCTGCGCTGAGCGGTCTTTCCGACAAGCCTATAAGATGGATCACTGACGACGCGATGAAATTTTTGGGCAGAGAAATAAAGCGCGGGAACAAATACGACGGTATTATATTGGATCCGCCCAGCTACGGAAGAGGAACAAATGGTGAAATGTGGAAGCTGGAGGATTGTATACACGATCTTATGTTAAGGTGCTCGGAGGTACTGTCCGATTCTCCGCTGTTTATTCTTCTGAACAGCTACACTACCGGTCTTTCGCCCTCCGTGATGGCGTATCTGCTTAAAATGACAGTGGGCAGATACAGGAAGATCGATGTTTTTGCGGAAGAAATCGGACTTAAAGTAAAAAACACCGGACTTGCCATACCCTGCGGTAATACGGCGATAGTCAGGTTTACCTGATTTCCGGCTTGTTATACTGCAAATATCATTGGAAGGAAAAAACGGGAATGAATATAATCGAAGTAAAAGATCTGTCCTTTGAGTATCCCATAACAGACGACGAGGGAAATGTTATCGGGGGAAACAAGGTGTTGGAAAATATTACCGTCGATATTCCCAAAGGTCAGTTTGTTGCGATACTTGGTCATAACGGAAGCGGAAAATCTACTTTAGCAAAGCATTTTAACGGAATGCTGCTCGGTAATTCCGGAAAGGTTTATGTTAACGGTACGGATACGGCGGACGACGAAAAAATATACGATATAAGACAAACGGTTGGAATGGTTTTCCAGAATCCGGACAATCAGCTTGTGGCTACAATTGTAGAGGAGGACGTGGCGTTTGCCCCCGAAAATCTCGGACTTCCTCCGGCGCAGATAAGGGAAAGAGTGGATGAAGCGCTTAACGCCGTTGATATGTATAAATATCGTCTGCATTCCGCTCATCAGCTTTCCGGAGGACAAAAGCAGCGTATTGCCATAGCCGGAGTTATTGCTATGCGCCCCGAATGTATAGTATTGGACGAGCCCACCGCCATGCTTGATCCTAAGGGCAGAAAATCGGTAATGAGGACTATAAAGAGACTTAACCGTGAGTTCGGGATAACCGTTGTACTCATAACTCATTATATGGATGAGGCGGCACAGGCGGAACGTGTTATTGTAATGGACGGCGGAAGAATAATTATGGACAACGTACCTAAAAAAATATTTTCACAGGTTGACAGGCTGACCGAAGTGGGGCTTGATGTTCCACAGGTCACACAGCTTGCTTATGAGCTTAAAAAAGAGGGAATCGAAATATCGCTTGAGGTTCTTACCGAGGAGGATATGCTGAAGGAAATACAAAAACTCGTTCCCAAGCGCTGATAATATATAGAGGAAATACAAATGAATGCGGTAGAAACAAGAAATCTGACTTACAAATACAGTGTTGGAACTCCCTTTGAGACAACGGCGGTGGATAATGTAACACTGACGGTGGAACAGGGGCAATTTGTGGGAGTCATTGGACACACCGGCAGCGGGAAATCCACTCTTATACAGCATCTTAACGGCTTGTTGAAACAGACCTCCGGTGATGTTATTATAAACGGAAGAAATATATGGAGCAAGAATGTCAATATCAAGGATATACGCTTTGAATCGGGACTTGTTTTCCAGTATTCGGAATATCAGCTTTTTGAGGAAACCGTTTATAAGGATATAGCTTTTGGTCCAAAAAATATGGGACTGGATAAAGAAGAAACAGACAGACGGGTACGGGATTCGGCCAAGCAGATGGGACTTTCGGAAGATTTGTTGGAGCGTTCACCTTTCGACTTATCGGGGGGGCAGAAAAGACGCGTGGCTTTGGCGGGAGTTATCGCTATGAGACCAAAGATACTGATACTTGATGAGCCTGCGGCGGGGCTGGATCCTGCGGGGCGCGACAGAGTTCTTGAGGAAATAGCGGGTTATCACCGAAATTCCGGTACGACTATTCTGCTTGTTTCACACTCTATGGAGGATATTGTAAAATACGCCGACAAAGTTCTTGTTATGAACAGAGGGCAGCTTTTCTGTTACGAAGATACGGACAAGGTGTTTTCAATGTCCAAAGAGCTTCAGATGATAGGTCTCGATATTCCTCAGATAACAAAGCTTTCTCATTTGCTTCGGGAAAACGGTATAGATATAGGAAATGATATTTATACTGTAAAAAGAGCCGGGGAAAGGCTTTTAAAGATATTAAAAAACTGAAATATAACCATTGACGGATGTCCTCCGTCTCTTAGGCGGCAATGGTATAATAGACTTTGCAGGTAAGGCTTTTCATCTCTCTGTTCATTAGGGGATAAAAATTTCCTACTGAACCTCGGAATCGCTTCGCAATTCCGGCATCTTATTAAAGCTGCGCTTGATTAATAGAAATGTTAGTTTATTCAAAAATATTATAAAGAACAAATATAAAGGAAAGACAAATGCTTAAAGATATAACCATAGGTCAATTTTTCCCCGGTAATTCGGTGATACACCGAATGGACAGCCGTTTTAAAATAATGTTGGATATTCTGTATGTGGTGATTCTTTTTGTGGCGGATAACTTTATTTCACTCGCTGTAGCCGGAGTTTTTATTCTGATGGCTTACGCGGTTTCGGGGATAAAGCCTGTAATGATGCTGAAAAGCTTGAAACCGCTGATGCCTATTATTTTGTTTACAGCAATACTTAACTTGTTTTTTGTTACGGGAGAAGGAGAACCGCTGGTTAACCGGTGGATATTCACAATATATGCAGAGGGTATAACAACCGCCGTTTTTATGATAGTACGCATTGTATGTCTTATAATAGGTATGTCCCTGCTTACCTACACTACTTCTCCGATAGTGCTTACCGACGCGATAGAGAGACTTTTGTCGCCCCTTAAAAAGATAAAGCTTCCCGTACATGAGCTTGCGATGATGATGACTATTGCGCTGAGGTTTATACCTACTCTTATTGAGGAAACCGACAAAATAATGTCGGCTCAGAAGGCGAGAGGAGCCGATCTTGATACGGGCGGTCTTATGAAACGCGCAAAAGCGCTTGTTCCTATACTTATTCCTCTTTTTGTTTCCGCTTTTAAGCGTGCAAATGAGCTTGCTATGGCAATGGAGTGCCGCTGTTACAGAGGCGGTGAGGGAAGGACAAAGCTTAGGCAGCTTAAAGCAAAACCGATGGATTTTATGATAGCACTGCTTATGCTTACGCTTTTAGGTTTTGTTATAGTGGATAATATGGTGTTTTAATGAAAAATCTTAAATTTACGATAGCCTATAACGGTCTGGCATATAACGGATATCAAAGTCAGCCGTGCGGCAATACCGTTCAGGATAAGGTCGAGTATGTTCTTTCAAAGCTAATGAATCAAAAAGTAAAAATAAACGGTTGCTCAAGAACCGACGCGGGAGTACACGCCCGTGAATTTGTGTTTAATGCGGTGTATGACGATACACGGAGCGGTATAGACGAAAAAGGGCTTATATCGGCTATGAACGGTCAGCTTCCGAGAGACATAGCGGTACTTGGATGTGAAAAAGTGTCCGAAAGCTTTCACGCGAGATTTGATGCAAAGGGAAAAGAATATCTTTATTTATTGGATACCTCTCCGGTAAGAGATGTTTTTTCCGAGGGCTTAGCGCTTCATTATCCGTATTCGGCGGATATGGATAAAATGCTTGCGTCCGCCGCCGAGATTAAGGGTACTCACGATTTTGCCGCATTTTGCAGAGCGGAAGCGAAAGAGCATCTTAAGACAACGGTTAGGACCGTAAATGATATAAAAATTGTGAAAAACAATAATTTTCTGGAATTTTATATCAGCGGAGAGGGATTTCTTCACAATATGGTGAGAATAATAGTAGGAACGCTTATTTACGTAAATGAGGGGAAGCGGAATATTTATGACATAAGAGAAGCGCTGAAATACGGAAATCGTGAAAAAGCCGGAAAAACGCTTCCGCCTTACGGGCTTTACCTTAACAGGGTTTTTTACTGAATACCATGGAAAGGACAGATAATGGCTGAAAATAAAAGCGTCGGTGCCAAGACTTCCGATCTGACGGCATACCGAAAGAAAAGAAAACAAAAGCAGTTTTACAAAAAGCTTGTAATAGCGTCGGCAGCGCTTATTGTCATTGTGGTTATTGCGGCAAACTTTTCTTCTATAATAGAGCCTTTGCGCGGTATTGCCTCAAGAATAGAGACAAAGACGTCCGAGGACGTGGGATTTCCCATAAAGCTTCCCGGAAGCGCTTCCTATTCTTTTGACAGCTTTGGAGACAATTTTCTTTTGCTTACCGATACATATCTGTATATTTTCGGAATAGACGGCGGACAGAATTACGCTTTACGACACGGATATTCCAATCCGAACCGATGTTCAAATACCAAGAGAATTCTATTGTATGACAAGGACTACGGTAATTTTTCATTATACAGTAGATCAAGTGTTATATACAGTGCGGACGTAGAGGAAAAGATAGTGTTTGCTTCTTTGAGCTCCAATGAAACAGCCGCCATAGTTACAAATTCGGACAGATATTCAAATATAATATATATTTACGACGGAAACGGCGAATGGAAATATACGCGAAAATTTTTGGACGAAAATGTTATGAACGTTGAGTTTTCCGGTGATGAAAGATATATTTACGTCAGCGTCATAGGCGTCGAAAACGGTGATATATACTCTGCCGTTTACAAATACGATATTTTCACCGAAAGTGAGGCTATATGGAGCTATAAGCTATCCCGTCCGTCTATCCCCGTTAAAATGAGCGTCGGGGGCGGTAAAGTCAGAATGGTGTATGACAATTTTGCGGTTTCTCTGAGTGAAAGCAGCGGAGAAGCGGCGGGTGAAAAGGAATTTCAGGGAACGGTAATGTGTTGCGATTTTTCTTCCTCAAGAACAGGGATTATATGCCTTGATTCCGCTACAAACAAAAAGGTGCTCACGATTTTGGACAACGATATGAAAAGCATATCCGCAAAAGCGGTTTCCCCTAATATTAACCGTGTTATAGCTGAGGGAGATAATATGTATATTGTAGAATCCGGTATTATTTACGGTTTTAACTCACAAGCGGAGGTAATTGCGGAAAAAGCACTAAAAGAAGATTATGTATCTTTTATAAAAATAGGCAGCTCGGTTTTGCTTCTGGGTTATGATTCTGTCGATAAAGAGGAACTTTAGAGATACAGCGGTGCGTTTTTAGGGATTATATGAAAACTAAGATAACGTGTAAGTTGCAATTTTTCAAATATCCCATATTAAAACGGCGTATTTAGGAGAAAGGGAAAGACTTAATGGGAACACAGTTTTTTTGGATTTTTGACGTTGCGGTAGCAGCAATATTTTTAGGCTATATATTTATGGGAATAAGAAAAGGATTCATTTCCGTTCTGCTTAGTCTTTTGGCATTGGTGCTTGCTTTTTGCGTGGCGCTTTTTACCAGTGGGAGCATTGCGGAAGCTATTTATGACAATATGATTTCCGACGCAATAACCGAAGAGGTCAGCACAAAGATAGACGATCTTGTGGGCGGCGGACTTCTGGGTCAACTTAAAAGTGTTGATACCGAAAAGGCTAAGGTTAACGGGAGACTTTTGTCTGAGGTAATAAACGAACAAAGCAGTATAGGCAAAGTAAGCATTGATCTGTCAAGACTCGATATGAGCGAGACCGGCATAGGAGACGTAGATCTTTCCTCATTGGGAGTATCCGAATACGAGGATTTTTCCTCCGTCAACTTGGGAATGGTAGAGTATTCCACAACGGATGTTGAAAAATACGGTATAAACACGTTGATTTTAAGCTCCGTTTTGGCCGAGGAAATAAAAAACGGTACCGCATTGGGTGTTATTACAGATATAATAGACACCGTGGCGAATTCTCTCCCGTTTTTCGCGTCGGATTCAACGCCGCAGACGGGTACGGAAATCGGTTCCGTAATTGAAAAAATTGCTGTTTCAATGCTCACTACCACGCATACCGATAATCTTGCTCATCGCATAACCGACGATATTATAAGGCCGGTTCTTCTTGTTCCAATGAGGACGTTGATTTTTGTGATAATATTTGTTATAATATTAGTAATAGTGAATTTGATCGCACGACTTTTCCGAACGATAAACCATATACCCGTTATAGGCGGCATTAACAAGCTTTTTGGAGCTGTAGCGGGGTTTGCGCAGGGTGCGATAGTCATATTCTTGGTATGTATTTTTGTCCAGTTCATAGTGTCGCTTACCGGAAACGAAATAATTTTTCTGAACACAATGACCATAGATGAAACTCATCTTTTTAAGCATATATATTACTTTGATTTTCTTAATTTTACCGAATAAAAACAGAACAGAACAAAAAAGGAGGACTACTCTGTTATGATGATGTGCGAAAGGTGCAAAAAGCGTCCGGCTGTGGTATTTATAACATCCGTACAGGGGGAGCAGAAGCACAACGAGGGTTTGTGTCTGAAGTGTGCCAAAGAAATAAATATCCCTCAGGTCAGCGAATATATCAAGCAGCTTGGTATCAACGAAGAGGATCTTGAAAACGAGATGGATATGCTTTTTGGAAGCGAAGAGTTTCAGTCTCTTTTTGACACCCCCGACGCTGACGAGGACGATGAGGAAGAGGTAGACGGTTTCAAATCGGGCGGCGCGGGAATAATGCCGCCGTTTATGAAAAGCTTATTCAGCAGTACTGCCGCTCCAAAAGGCGAAGGTAAGGATAGTGTAAAAGAAAGTACTGAGGAGATGGAAAATAAAGAAAAAAAAGAGAAAAAGGCAAATAAAAAGCGTAAATTTTTGGATACTTTCTGTACGAATCTTACCGCAAAGGCAAAAAGGGGAGAGCTTGATCGGGTTATAGGCAGAGAAAAGGAAATTTACAGAGTAACACAGATACTTTCCCGTCGTACCAAAAACAATCCGTGCCTTATTGGTGAGCCCGGTGTGGGAAAAACTGCCATCGCGGAGGGAATTGCTCAGAAACTTGTCAATAATGACGTGCCCTTTAGGCTCAGGGGAAAGGAAATATATCTTTTGGATCTTACCGCTCTTGTGGCCGGAACACAGTTTAGAGGTCAGTTTGAAAGCAGGGTGAAGTCCCTTATAGACGAGGTAAAAAACGCGGGAAACATACTTTTGTTTATTGATGAGGTTCACAATCTTGTGGGAACCGGAGACAGCGAAGGAACAATGAACGCCGCTAATATGTTTAAGCCCGCTTTGTCCAGAGGAGAGCTTCAGGTTATTGGAGCCACTACCTTTGATGAGTACAGAAAGTATATTGAAAAGGACAGTGCGCTCGAACGCCGTTTTCAACCGGTGACCATAAACGAGCCGAGCATAGAGGATACGGTGGAATTGCTTAAAGGAATTAAGAAATATTATGAAGATCATCACGCAATACACGTGTCAGATGAAATACTGCGTTCTTGTGTTGTGCTTTCCGAAAGGTATATAACCGACAGGTATCTTCCAGACAAGGCGATAGACCTGCTCGACGAGGCGGCGGCATGCGCCAGCATAAAAAGCAAGGATTTGGCGGAATACGAGGGTTTGAAGCTTGAAAACAAGGAGCTTGAAAGGGAGCTTACCGAACTTTCCGCGGAGACGGAAAATATCGATTATGAACGTATAGCGGAGATAAAGACAAATATATCCAAAAATGAAATACTTATAAAAAAATTAGAACCGCTTGTTACGCAAATACACGTTACAGACGAGGATGTTTCCAAGGTTATCGAGCTGTGGACAGGAATTCCCGCCAGCAAGATAATGGAAAACGAGTTTAAAAAGATAATAAAGTTAGAGGACGTTTTAAAGAGCAGGGTAGTGGGTCAGGATAATGCCTGCGAGCTTGTCGCTGCGGCTATAAAGCGTACAAGAGTCCAGCTTTCCACCAAACGCCGTCCCGCATCATTCATTTTTGTAGGCCCTACGGGTGTAGGCAAAACAGAGCTTGTGAGAGTGTTGGCGGAAGAGATGTTCGATACTGTGGATCCGCTTATAAGACTTGATATGAGCGAGTATATGGAGAAATACAGCGTAAGCAAGATAATAGGTTCTCCTCCCGGATATATAGGCTACGACGAGGCGGGACAGCTTACGGAAAAGGTGCGCAGAAAGCCTTATTCGGTTATACTTTTTGACGAAATTGAAAAAGCTCATCCGGATGTGATGAATATTTTGCTTCAAATTCTTGACGAGGGAAAGGTCACTGATTCTCACGGAAGAACGGTAAGCTTTGAAAACACTGTTATCGCTATGACTTCCAACGCGGGTTCTTCAAATACATCGGGGGGAGGAATGGGATTCGGCAAGTCGGAAGGAGATATAACAAAGGAGCGCGCCATGAACGCTCTGAAAGAATTTTTGCGTCCTGAATTTTTGGGAAGGATAGACGAAATAGTTGTGTTCAATCCTCTTACCGAAGAAAATTACGCAAAAATAGCCAAGCTTATGTTGGAGGAAATGAAAAAGGCTCTTGCCGAAAAGAATATCGAGCTTAAGATTACCGAAGCCGCTTACAGAACCATTGCCGCCAAAGCTTATGGCGGAAAGTATGGCGGACGCGATATAAGGCGCGTTATACGAAGAGAGCTGGAGGATAAGGTAGCAGAAATAGTTGTCGCCAACGGTGCTGCCGGAATTAGCGAGGTAAGCGTTTCCTCAAGATCCGGTGAGCTGGTGGTATCCTGATGAAGACTGCAATTATAACGGGCGGCAGCGGAGCCATAGGCGGCGCTCTGGTTTCCGAATTTTCGGCTGATTACCGTGTAATTTTTACCTATTTGAATCACAGTGAAAGGGCTGAAGAAATCGCTGAAAAATTTGGCGCCGAAGCCGTAAAATGTGATCAGACCAATGATATTGATATAAAAAAGCTGTCGGAGATTTCAGGTTCTTGCGACTTGCTTATAAATAATGCTGGGATCGGAAGCGTGGGTTTGTTTACGGATATTTCGTATTTTGAAATGCACAATGTGATAAATACGGATCTATTGGGAGCCATGTCGGTTACAAAGTCTATCTTGCCGCTTATGATAAAAAAGAAAAGCGGATGTATAATAAACATATCTTCAATTTGGGGAATATACGGCGGCTCCTGCGAGGCGGTCTATTCCGCAGCAAAGGCCGGGATAATAGGATTTACAAAGGCGCTGTCAAAGGAAACTGGATTTTCGGGAATAAGGGTTAACTGTATTGCACCTGGTCTTATAGAAAGCGAAATAAATTCTCACCTGACCAATGCCGAGAAATCGGAATTTGCAGAAGGAACCTCTCTCGGCCGCATAGGAAAGCCCGAAGATGTGGCAAAAGCCGCAAGGTATCTTGTGGAGGCGGAATTTGTAACGGGACAGATTTTGGGTGTGGACGGGGGATTCTGGGGATAAGGATGTTTAACGAAAAAAATATTCCGAGCTGAAATGCGCGGGGGAACGCAACAAAAAAAGCGCGGAAGAGAAGCGTTCCCGCGATCTTAAGCTTTTGGAATACATGCGGCACTTGATCGACAGCGGAGAAGCAAAGGACTTTGAAGACAAATGCTTTTGCCTGTGGAACATTTCGGACAGCTATGCTATGCTCAGAGACAGCGAAAACGAGTATTTTAATCATGTTAAGTTTGCAAATCTCGTTTCGCGCGGCGAAAACAAATACAGTTTCTGGACGGTATGCGATGCCACTCAGCGCTTCACGTTGATTTTGGGAGGAAAGGGCGAATTTTGGGAATTGCTTTACAGGGATGCCGCCGAAAATTCCGTCGTGACCGATGAAAATTACCGTATCGCATATGAGGCGCACAGAGCGGCAATGTCGGTTCATCCAGCTTTAAATATTTCAAAAGACTTTTTGCTTTATGCTGACGACAAATTCTCGTTATTCCTTGAAAACAACAAAAACAGACGGGAATACGATTTTTTCAGGCTGATTTATTTTTCCGCTGCAATGAAGGCTTTTAGAAATAAAGAGCTTGATATTGAAACTCTGTGTTCGGATTTTTTCACTTTGCTTAAAAAAGAGGAAATGCCGCGTCAGTTCCTTTTGGGCGAATGGGGGAATTTCAACAGCCCCAGAGGCGAAAGGAATATGGCGGTTGTCGGTATAACTGCGGCGGTCAACGCGTTAATCGACATTGGGGAGAATAACAGGGCGGAAAAGATTTATATCGAAGCAAAAAGCTTTGGTTTACCGGAAAATGCTTACATAAACAAAAGGTTAGGGGGATAAGATGACTTGCGAGGTTTGTTGTGTTGTGAAAATGAAGAGTAGTTAAATACCGTTCTGGAGTTTTGTTATTTCTTACTCGGAAGCCATTTGAAAAATGTTGAGCATTACAGATATGAAGACTGGAGAGAACGACACTTAAAAACGAAAAAGAGTTTTTGCAGTTTGTCTATAAAAACAACAGGGTCATTTCTGCTGTACTCGAACGAAAAGAAAGCAGGGAAAGCCTTATTGACGGATTTGTCGCTTGTGATGATAAATATCGTAATCTGGGAATAACGAAAAGACTTATGTCTGAATTTATATAAACGCCAAAAATATGGGATTTTAGGTTACACCGTATAATTATTGTCGTTCTATCGCGCTGCCGATTTTTTCGGCAGATTGTATAAATTCGACGCAGACAGGCTGACGCTTGTCAAGGAGAATTTGTGCAATCTGCCGGAAAAGCGCAAGCGAGCGGACGGCAAAGGCGTTATACTGTTAACCAATTAAAAAATGGAAAAAACGGTTTTTAATTGGTTAACAGTGCTTCGGGTGTAATAACCATTTTGACTATGATTTTATCTTGTGTCAAAATGGTTATTAGTATTAGCCGCTAATTGCGCGGTGTTGCCTTAAATATATAACTCTCGGATCGGAGGAAAATGCAATCGGCTTTTATGAAAAATACGGATACCGAATGATAAACGAGATGCACGGTCAAATAATTATAAAATAAAGAAGCAAAACATCCAGCTCTATTTGTTGAGCAGGATGCTTTGCTTTTTTGTATATAGGATTGATTAAATAGATATGGATTTGCGTATATGATGATACTGTTAACCAATTAAAAATTGGAAAAATGGTTTTTAATTGGTTAACAGTGTTTCGGGTGTAATAACCATTTTGACTATGATTTTATCCAGTGTCAAAATGGTTATTAGTATGAATTACAATTTTATGTCTATTCACGAACCTGTGATTTCTCGAATGCTTCTTGCAAAAATGGTTTAATTATTCATCCCGCACATACTGTATATTTCCATAACAATAGGCTGTTTGCCTAAAATATAACTTTCAATATCATTTGGAAATTTTTTTGCCATCTCTCTTTTGATATTGCCGTATTTTTCGCGATATTCGCAATTGTTTCTGAGAAAATCCCTTAAATCCAAGTGTCGCTTTAATTCGGCGTTATCCTTTTGACAAACATAAAGATGATGTTTCATTAAATGTGATTTTTCCTCATCATTATACCCGAAAGCTTCCCTTCCGCTGATTCCCAAATCTCCCTTGTGACAATATCCTATCTCGGCAAGCTTTTTTATTATAACGGGCAAATTTTCGTTATCAATAACAATATCTATATCAATAACTGGCTTTGCCCAAAGTCCTTCAACGGAAGTACTTCCCACATGTTCAATTGCAATTACATTATCGCCTATAACGGGGAATAATTCATTTTTTATTTTTTTAAATTCACATGCCCATTTTGAATCATACGGCACTACGGTAATTTTTTTTGCCATGATACACCCCACTTATTGAATTAATGCAACACCGCACAATGATTGCGCCGTCGGATTTTTCGTCAGCTTGTATAAATCCGACGCGGTAATACCGTCCTATTTCAAGGAGGATTTGTGCAGGATAACGGAAAATATGCAAGCAAGCCGCACGCAAAGGCGTAAGGCGGTCATTGCGCGGTGTTGCGTTAATAGCATTATATGAAAATAACACAAAGTTTTGCATATCAATCCTTTATTCTTTTAATCCTCTCTCTGTCAACAGCGTGCTCTTCCTCTCGGCGCCCGCATCTCGGACATATATCGCTTATAATACCCGTATATCCGCAAATAGAATCCCTGTCGACAGGATGATTGATAGAGCCATAACCTATGCCGTTTTCCTTCATACAGCGTATAACTTGTTCAAATGCTTCAAGATTCTGCAAGGGATCGCCGTCAAGTTCAATATAGCTGATATGTCCCGCATTTGTCATTGCATGATACGGCGCTTCAAGCCTTATCTTGCTGAACGCGTCAATTTTATAATATACGGGGATATGGAAGGAATTTGTGTAATATTCTCTGTCGGTAATACCCTTAATCTCTCCGAATCGTTTCTGATCCTTTCTTATAAATGTACCAGAAAGTCCTTCGGCGGGAGTAGCCAGAAGCGAAAAATTCATTCCCGTAGCTTTGCTTTCTTCGTCCATACGCTGTCTCATTCTGCCTATTATTCTGAGACCAAGCTCCTGAGCTTGAGCACTTTCTCCGTGGTGTACTCCAATAAGCGCTTTCAGACATTCGGCAAGTCCTATAAATCCCATAGATAAGGTTCCGTGCTTAAGTATCTCACCGATATTGTCTTCCGTACCCAGTTTATCCGAATCTATCCACACACCTTGACCCATCAAAAAAGGATAATTGCGCACCTTTTTCTGAGCCTGAATCTTGTATCGATATTTAAGCTGATCAATTACAAGATTCATTTTTTCTTCCAATAGTTCAAAAAATCTTACCACATCGCCTTGAGCCAATATTCCAAGTCTGGGAAGATTTACGGAAGTAAAGCTCAGGTTGCCTCTTCCGCATACTATTTCGCGATTCTTATCGTAAACGTTTCCTATTACGCGGGTGCGGCAGCCCATATAAGCGATCTCGGTATTATAATCCCCTTTTTTGTAGTACTGAAGATTATAGGGAGCGTCGATAAACGAAAAATTGGGAAACAATCGCTTTGCACTTACTCTGCACGCCAGTTTGAATAAATTGTAGTTTGGGTCTCCTTCATTGTAGTTGATACCCTCTTTTACTTTAAAAATATGTATGGGGAATATTGGAGTCTCGCCGTTTCCAAGACCGGCCTCTTCCGCCAGAAGAATGTTTTTTATCACCATCTGACCCTCTATGGAAGTGTCTGTGCCGTAATTTATGGAGCTGAATGGAGTCTGTGCGCCCGCTCTGCTATTCATAGTGTTGAGGTTATGTACAATAGCCTCCATAGCCTGATAAGTGGCTCTGTCTGTTTCCTTAAAGGACATTTTTTTGGTAAATTCCTGAATATTCGCGGCGGTTTTTTCATCTCCAACCAATTCAGTAAGAAATTTTCTTTCCTCTTCGGAATAGCCGCCTTCATCTGCTAAAGTAGGGAACTCGCCCTTATCGGAGAGATTATCCATATAATCCCCGACGCTTTTTTCAATGGCCTCCATATCGGTTCTTCCCGTTTTAAAACCGACGCCACGGATAATGTTCTTTTTGTAAAGCTGTTTGTAGGATTTTTTAATTCCTTCCGCCATGGCGTAATCAAAATTCGGTATGGACTGTCCTCCGTGCTGGTCGTTCTGATTGCTTTGAATAGCGATACAGGTAAGAGCGGAATAGCTTCCTATATTGTTTGGCTCTCTGAGATATCCGTGTCCGGTGGAAAAACCGTTTTTAAAGAGTTTTATAAGGTCTATTTGGCAGCAGGTTGTAGTCAGTGTAAAGAAATCAAGATCATGTATATGTATATCGCCGTCCATATGAGACTTGGTCTGTTCGGGCGGGAGAACGTACATTTCATTGAACTGCTTGGCTCCCTCGGAGCCGTATTTCAGCATGGTACCCATAGCAGTGTCACCGTCTATATTGGCATTTTCACGTTTCATATCGCTTTCTATGGCCGGCTTAAATGTAAGATCCTCATAAATTTTCATAAGTCCCGTATTCATCTCACGGATACGTGTTCTGTCCGCGCGATAGAGTATATAGGCCTTGGCGGTCTTAGCGTGTCCGTTCTCAACCAGGACTTTTTCTACCGCATCCTGTACCTCTTCAACGGAGGGAGGATTGGTATTGTTAAATCCGGTATTTTCCAGCATTTCACAAACTTTTTCCGCCAAATCCTGCGCGGAGGAATAATCGCTTCCGCCTACTGCCGTTGCCGCTTTGTAAATGGCGTCGGTTATCTTGTCCAGTCTGAATTGATCCGTTCTTCCGTCTCTCTTTAGAATTTTGGTTATCATTTACGAGCCTTTCCTTTCATTGTATCTTGCCTTTTTGCGCAAAATAAATAGGCTGTCAAACAGCCCAAGCTTAAGAAGTAATATTTCTTCTTTTCCTGTTTGCACAATATCTTGTGGTTTTTGATTTGCAATATATATTATATTGCGTTTTTGGTGTTTTGTCAAGTGCTTTCATAATTTTTTTCCATGGCAACAGTGTTTACTTTTTTAAAAAAAATGAAAAACAAAGAAGAAATAAAGAATATTCAAGATGCGAAGAGCAAGATACGAAGAATTTCGGAACCAATAAGATAATAACATAAAAAGTTAATGTTTAAAGCTGCCCTTATATAGATCTGATTTATTCCTTAATATTCTCTTCTTCCTCAAAAAATAAATACCGTTGCTCCGTATTCGTATCGGAATGTTGATGGCGTGCGAAATAAGGTAAAACACAGATGTTGATTTCTACAGTAATAAACTTTGTCCTCCCGCATATACTGACAAGCAGAGAAGGCTTTTCCGAAAGAGGGAGGAAAAATATGCTTCAATGGCTTAATGATAATGTGATATGGGGCGCTCCCATGCTTGTGATATATCTGCTTACGGGCATTATTTTTACCGTAAAAATAAGATTTTCACAGTTTACCAGATTGAACGGTATCTTTTCAAGAACATTGCTCTCCAAAACCAAGGAAAAAAGCGATGGAAAGAATCTTTCACCCTTGCAGACGCTGACCTCCGCCCTTGCCACCACTTTGGGAACGGGCAATATAGTGGCTGTGGGGGCTGCCGTTGCAATAGGAGGCGCAGGAGCGGTTTTCTGGATGCTCTTATCTTCATTTCTGGGAATGGCCACCTGCTACGGAGAAAACGTGTTAGGTATGAAGCACCGTGTAAAAAGAGAGGACGGGAGTTGGTTCGGCGGTGCTTTTCACTACATAACCGCCGCTTTCAATACACCGCTGGCGGGTAAGCTATACGCCATTCTATGTGTTGCCGCAAGCGTAGGCATAGGTAATATGACTCAGATCAATGCAATGTCCGAGGCGCTGAATGTTGCATTCGGAATACCCGTATGGATAATAGGGGCGTTTGCCACCGTGCTGCTTATATGGTTGATATTCGGAGGAATAAGGCTGTTCGGAAGGGTTACGGAAAAAGTCATACCCGTGATCTCGATAATTTATGTTATAGGCTGTTTTGCGGTAATTGGGATGAATGTGACGGAGCTTCCGAAGGTGATCGGCGAGATATTTACCGAAGCTTTTAATATTTCGGCGGTAAGCGGCGGCATTTTCGGCTCGGTGATGATGAAAAGTATGAGCTGGGGATTTCGCAGAGGTGTTTTTTCAAATGAAGCGGGTTTGGGCAGCAGTGTAATGCTCAACAGCGCCACCCAAAGTGACGATCCGCATAAGCAGGGAATGTGGGCGATGCTTCAGGTGTTTTTTGATACCGTGGTTATGTGTACCCTTACAGCTCTTACTCTTTTGGTTACTGGAGGAGATATGGTAGGAACGGACGGTATTTCCAACGCTGTTTACGCTTTTGGGGGAATTTTCGGTGAGTATTCGGCGGGATTTGTGGCGATTTCCATAACTGTGTTCGCCATAACCACCGCCGCAGGCTGGTCGGTTTACGGAAGCTCCTCTCTCGAATACCTGACGGGAGGGAAGAAGGGGCGAAATATATATCTTACGATCTTTGCTTTAGCTACAATGGTAGGGGCAACGATGAAAATTGAATTTATCTGGCAGCTTTCCGATCTTCTTAACGGTCTGATGGCAATGCCTAATCTCCCAGCGGTGCTTATTCTTTCTCATGAAGTTACAAAAGAGTTTTTTGGTAAAAAGGAGAAAATAAATACTTTAAAATACGAAAATAAACACTCCAACAATATAGCGGAAATCGAAAGAAAAACAGGATAATGCTTATGCAAAATAACGAAAATGTATTTTTCGGATTTGCCATGTAAGCTTTTAATTCATACTTTCACTGCATTTTTTAAAAATTTTGTTATAATTTTAACGCTTTGCCTATTGACCCATTGACAAAAATGGTATATAATAGTATTCGACAAACGTTGCACCTTTTGCTGAGATTTTGGCGGAAGAAGGGGAATTTTGTTGTATCCTCCCCATGCGGCGTATTATTTGAAAGAAAAGGAGAACCAACAATGTCAATGACTAACAACAAAAACGTTTTGAAGTGGGTCGAAGAAATGCAGGCGTTGACCAAGCCCGACAAAGTAGTCTGGATTGACGGCAGCGATGAGCAAATCAATGCTCTTAAGGAAGAGGCCATCTCTACCGGCGAGATGATAAGATTGAATCAAGAGGAGCTTCCCGGCTGTATTTATCACAGAACCAAGCCCAACGATGTAGCGCGTGTTGAAGACAGAACCTTTATCTGCACCAGCAAAAAGGAGAATGCTGGTCCTACCAACAACTGGTGCGATCCCAAGGAGATGTATGCTAAGCTGACTCCCATGTACGACGGTGTTATGAAGGGCAGAACCATGTATGTTATCCCTTATTCCATGGGTCCCATCGGTTCTCCTCTTGCTAAAGTTGGCGTTGAGCTTACCGATTCCATTTACGTTGTTCTGAATATGGATATTATGACCCGTATGGGCGCTCAGGCTTTTAAGAACTTAGGTGATGAAAGCAATGACTTTGTACGCGGACTGCACTCCAAGGCTGACGTTGATCCCGAAGGCAGATATATAGTACAGTTTCCCGAAGACAACACCATCTGGAGCATCAATTCTGCTTATGGCGGAAACGTACTTCTCGGCAAAAAGTGTTTTGCTCTCCGCATTGCTTCCTATCAGGGCTGGAAGGAAGGCTGGATGGCCGAGCATATGCTTATTTTAGGTATCGAGAAGCCCGACGGAGATATCAAGTATGTTACTGCCGCCTTCCCCTCCGCCTGCGGAAAGACCAATCTTGCCATGCTTATTCCTCCCGAAGGATACAGAAACAAGGGTTATAAGGTATGGACTGTCGGCGACGATATCGCGTGGTTGAAGCAGGGCGAGGACGGCAAACTCTACGCTATCAACCCCGAAAACGGTTTCTTCGGCGTTGCCCCCGGAACAAACGAAAAATCCAACTTCAACGCTCTTGCTTCCACCAAGAAAAACACCATTTTCACCAACGTAGCTATAAATAACGATACAAATACCGTATGGTGGGAAGGTCTCGACAAGAACCCTCCCGAAAATGCTACCGAGTGGAAGGGCGCAAAGGTTAACGGCAAGGAATATGTTGCGACTATAGGTGCAGACGGCAAGCCACAGAA
>CAJUFF010000002.1:29882-40332 GCA_910585505.1 uncultured Ruminiclostridium sp.
AAGCTGGCTCATCCCAACAGCCGCTTTACCGCTCCCGCCGAAAACTGCCCCTGCATTTCCAAGGAGTTCAACAATCCCGCCGGCGTTCCCATTTCCGCAATGATTTTCGGTGGACGCAGAGCCAAGACCGCTCCTCTGGTATACCAGAGCTTTGACTGGAACCATGGTGTATTCGTAGGCTCCATTATGGCTTCCGAGACCACTGCCGCCGCTGCAGGCGCCGTTGGCGTTGTAAGGCGCGATCCTATGGCTATGCTCCCATTCTGTGGCTATAACATGGCGGATTATTGGCAGCATTGGGTAGATATGGGCGCTAAGCTTGGGGAAAATGCTCCCAAGATCTTCAACGTTAACTGGTTCAGAACTGACGACGAGGGTCACTTCATATGGCCCGGATTCGGTGACAATATGCGCGTTCTTGACTGGATTATCCAACGTGTGGAAGGTAATGTTGACGCTGTTAAAACAGCCATCGGATACGAGCCTAAGCCTGAAGACATCAACATTGAGGGTCTTGAGAATGAAGGTATCACCTTAGATGTAGTAAAAGATCTTCTTTCCGTTGATGTTGAATATTGGAAAGAGGACGTTAAGGGTATCAAGGAATTTTACGCTAAGTTCGGAGATAAACTTCCAGATGAGATGAAGAAGCAGCTTGCCGCTCTTGAATCCCGTCTTGGTTAAATATTGATAAACGTAGGTTTTTCACAAAAAGCAATAAATTTTGGATAAAATAACAACAGGCAGGAGATTATCGGTTCTCGCGATCGCTGAACGGAGAATGTGCTATCCTTCGGCGATACGGCGTTGGTGTCCGATAATCTCCTGTACTGCTGTTTATTCAATGTTTTATATGGAACGAGGGAATATTTTAAATTGGAAAAAGAAGTTTATCCCAAAAAGGATCTTTACGGCATAAATGATTTGTTGGCAATAATGAATATACTTCGCAGTGAAAATGGCTGCGCTTGGGACAGGGAACAGGATCATGAATCCATACGAATGAACGTGCTGGAAGAGGCATATGAAGTTATGGAAGCCATTGACGCAAAGGATAGTGAGCATCTTAGAGAGGAACTGGGCGATCTGCTTTTGCAGGTGGTGTTTCATACGCAGCTTGAAAATGAAGCGGATTCCTTTGATTTTAACGGCGTATGCGACGGTATATGTAAAAAGCTTATTTACCGTCATCCGCATGTGTTCGGAAATATACACGTGGACAGCTCCGATGAAGTATTGAAAAATTGGGATTCTCTTAAAAGCAGGTCAAAAGGGCAGGAAACTGCCTATGAGCGTCTGACCTCGGTGCCTAAGCTGCTTCCCGCGCTTATGAGGGGAGACAAGGTGTGCAAGCGTGCAGTCAATTCCGGCATAAAAGGAGATACCGGGGAATTTGCGATTCAGAATCTTAAGGACAAGGTGGTACAGTTGGAGCGGGCGTTGTCGAAAGATGACGAAATTGAGGGAAAAATCGGTGAAGTTCTTCTTGCCTGCTGCAATTTATCAAATATTTATAAAAAAGATAGTGAAAAAAGCTTGACAACGGCAATAAATCGGTTTATAATGCAATTTGGGGATTTGGAAGCGAAGACGACAGAGAATGGAGCTTCCATTGACCAAGTGTCGGAAGAAGAAATAAAAATACTTTTTTCGACGGAAAACAACAACGGCTGACTTGTAAATCAACAAGTTAAAATAAGTCGAAATAGAAAGGAAAGGTCGTAAAAATGACAAAATCTGAACTTATCGCGTCTATCGCAACCAAAACAGGACTCACCAAGAAAACTGCCGAGGAGGTTCTCGAAGCGTTTATAGGTACTGTAAGCGAATCTCTTTCCAAGGGTGAAAAAGTACAGCTCGTTGGTTTCGGAACGTTCGAGGTAAGAGAGCGCTCCGAGAGAAGCGGTATCAACCCTCAGACCCGTGAAAAGATAACAATTGCCGCAACAAAAACTCCTGCTTTCAAAGCGGGATCTGCTCTTAAGGAAGCGGTTGCCGAGTAATTTTTATAAAAAAGCAAAAGTGTAAGCGGCACGGTACATTTTGTATTAGCCGCTTATTTTTTTGAAAAAGGAGAATGTAAAATGCGTCTTGACAAGTATCTGAAGGTTTCAAGGCTTATAAAGCGCCGCACCGTGGCCAACGAGGCATGTGATGCGGAAAAAATATTGGTTAACGGAAAGCCTGCCAGAGCTTCCTATGAAGTAAAGCTGAATGATATAATAGAGATACAGATGGGAAAAACGCCTCTTAAGGTAAGAGTTTTGAAAATAGTCGAGGTAGTAGGCAAAGAGGGCAGCTCTGAGTTGTACGAAGCTCTTTAAAAAAACTTGTTCTAAAAAAACCTCCGCGGCATAATATTAAATAAAAAAGATTGTCCGGTTGGAGGTGCTTTATGACGGAACAAAAAAATATCGTTCAGAGTCTGGTTATGGAAAATAGGAGGCGGCTGGTGCTGTCCGGCGTTAAAGAGGTGGATGGCTTTACCGAAACGGAGGTGAGCTTGTTCACTGAGATGGGACAGCTTACAGTTAAAGGCAGAAACCTGCGTGTGAGTCAGGTAGATACCGATACCGGAGAACTGGTAATGACGGGAGACACTGTCACATCGCTGGTCTATTCCGATAAGCCAAGGCGGACTCCCGATAACTTTATAACAAAGCTGTTTAGGTAAGCCGCTATGTTTGAAAATATCAATTCGACTTTCGTCCAGTGTCTGAGTTTTCTGGCGATGGGAGCGGTTCTTGGCTTATGTTATGAGCTGCTCAGGGTGCTGCGTATGCTGTTCCGGCATCCGACGGTTATGGTTTTTATCGAGGACACACTGTTTTTTGCAGCTTGCGGGCTGGTAAGCTTTATTTTAGCTCTCTGGGTCGGGATAGGCTATTTCAGGATATATTATATTGTTTTTGAAGCAATAGGCGCGTCGCTGTATTTTTTAACATTAGGCAGACTGATCAACTATTGTTTAAGAAAAGCAGTTAATGCCGCGAAAAAAATATCCCGATCGCTTTACGGAAAGATTAAGCCAAAGGCGGCAGTTTTGTTTATGCCTATCGGTAAAAAAGTTAAAGGATTATTTAGTAATATCGCTGAATTTTTTTCAGGTTTAATATTTAATCATAAAAAGCACTTGCAAAGTACAGATGAAATGTTGTATAATAGTAAAATCGACTCTATTGAGAATTCGGGTGAAGGGGGCGTTGTCGGCGGTGTCATTAAAGCTAAAATCAGAAAAAAGACGTAGCCCGTTTATATTGCGCCTGATTTTGTTTGCCGTTTTTGTCGTTGTAGCGGCTCACCTTGTGTCTATGCAATTTGAGATAGCAAAAAAGAAATCTGAGCTTAATGAAATAAACAGCAATCTTGAGGCTGTTATGGTTTCAAATGAACAGCTTAAGCGGTACTACGCGGAGGAAAACAGAAAGGAATATATAGAACAGATAGCGAGAGATCAGCTTGATTATTCTTATTCCGATGAAACCGTATACTATTTTATACCTAAATGATAAAAATCAAGCGCGATAAAGCTCAACCGGCTTTACCGCGCTTGATTTATTGTTTTAATTCCTTGCTTTCATTGAATCTGTCATACAGCGCAAGATCTGTATTGTCTACCGCATCAGCTATGCTGCTACACAGCTCTCTTACAAATATATCGTTTCTGTTGAAAAAGCTATTTTGTGCCTTGGTGAATCCGTTTAATCTGTTGTTTGGATTAAGGGCGGAGGGACGGGGGATATTGCCGTTCATTTCACCGGAATCAATGTTTCCGACAATTTTTTTTCTATCATCAATTATGGTGGTAAGATTGTCAAGGGCGTAATTGTGACCGTCGCTGATGGAGTTAAAATATGTGGCAGCGGCAAAAAGATAAGGTATGTACTTGACATTGGTGAAAATCTGACTGCTCCAGGAATTGTAAAGGAAATAACTTTCATATGGAGTATAAAGATATGGAGAGCCGAATCCTAAAGTAAGCATTCCTGCGTCTGTCCAATAAGCGGTAAGAGCGGCGTCGATACCGCAAAGCGATGTGTTCAGAGGACAGATATTGATTGGAAAGCAGCCGAAGTTGTCATTCCATTCAATAAAATCTTCAATAATTTTGTCGTTTTCTCCGAAATCGGATACCAAGCGAATCGCCGCACATCCAGCGTCCATAGCCTTGTCTCTTATATCGCAAAGCTCATCAAATTCAAGTCCGCCGCATTCCACCTCAAGCATTATTTTGAGTGAAGAAAGTTTTTTGGCTACCGCAATCATATTCAGCGGCAAAACAAGGTATTTAAACCTTTTTTGGGTTATTATTTCAAAATCCTCTATTCCTTCGATCCTGAAAATAAATTTTTCTCCGGTATTTACATCGCCGAGAAACGACATTGCTCTCCTGTCTATTTCGGCGTAGTCAACGCCGCTCTGAAAAAGAGAGGCTATGTACCCCCTTACGCTTTTCTGTGTCGCTTTTTCCGAAAAATCAATGCTGCAAAGGCTGTTATCCACTATAAGCATATTTTGTAACAAATCCCTTCCTTCGGATCAGATCCGAAAATACTATACAATATTTTAACACATTCCGATTTTTTTTGCAACAAGAAATTTATTGAAAAATTAAAAGAAAAATTTACGTAAAAAACGGCCTACCGAAAGACAGATAAAAAGGACTGACTTCGGCAAGCCTGCATAAACGCTTATGTATCAATAATAATAACCCGTGAATAAGTCGGAAAAGGCAAATCCGAGTGAAAAGACCACGATCATCATTATAATTACCAATCCTACCATTATGGCTTTACAAATAAGCATTGCGCGGCAGTAATTTTTCTTGGCAATGGGGGTGGTATCGCTAAAGCCCCATACAAAAAGCAGAATAATGCTTATAATACCTAAAAGATTGGTGAGCAGAACGGTGCCTACCCATGATCCTAATGTCATTGAGTCGCTGCTCTGAAAGGGAGCGGGGTATTGTTGTCCATAAGGTTGGTTATACGACTGATTGTAGGATTGATTATTGTAATTCTGCTGATAACCGCTGTTCACGGGTTGTACTTCAATATACTGCATTCCGCAGCGCGGGCATATGTTGGCATCGTCTTCAAATATGTTTCCGCAGTTCTGGCAGGTTTTTGACATTGAGGGTTCCTCCTGTTGTTCAGCTTTGAGCCGTTATTAGATACGTGTTCAATTGAAGCTTCGTTGTTTGTTTTCCGTCTTTCTATATTTAAACACTTTCCGAAATTATATTATCACAAAATAAGCTTCGTGTCAATAGCTTATATCAATATTTGATCAAGTTGTAGACTTGATTAAATATTGCACCCTAAGCACTATGGCTTGTTTGAAAAATCGGAAACGCCGTCTTTACGCCCCCAAAAGGTCATCTTCCGCGTCAAAAAGCCTTGTCAAACGACGGTTTGACTGCGTTTTTTTCCTTGAATCCGACCGTTTTGGGTCAAAAATCCGTCATTTCCTCTTTTTTCAAACAAACCCTAATATTAAAGTCAATATTTCAAATAGATGTAAAAAATAGCAAAAAGAACTTTACTTTTACCAAAAAATTAGCTATAATATATTGAGTAAAAATTAAACCCGAAAGGAACAAACATTATGAAAGCAGTAGTAGCTGTTATAGGAAAAGACACAGTAGGTATTCTCGCAAAAATAAGCGCGATCTGCGCGGACTTTAATGCCAACGTTATGGATGTTACTCAGACAATTATGCAGGATATGTTCGCAATGACTATGCTTATAGATATTACCGGCTGCACTTCAGATTACGGTACTCTTGCGGAGCGCCTGAAAAAATCGGGGGAGGAAATGAATCTTCAAGTTCATGTGATGCACGAGGATATTTTCAACTCAATGCATCGTATTTAGAGGCTATCTTATGCTATTTGCAAATCATAATATAAACAAAACAAATTAAAAATTTGGATTGATATGCAAATAGTGTTTTGTGTGTGTTTCAGTCTATTGACAATTGACTGAAAAACAATTTAAAAAGTTTCTATTTGTACAATTTTTTATGGCTGTGTTCGATTTCTGCTTCTGCGTCAAAATGCTCGAAATATTACTGTATTTCTCTGCTTTTTCTTTGAAATCGCCAGACATTCAGCGAAATTGTACAAAATTGCTTGTTTTTTAGATACGCTGCGGTTGCGAATCTTTATTTATACTTAAGGAGACATCGAAAATGGTCAGCACAAACGATATACTCGAAACAATAAAGATGATTCAAGAGGAGAATCTCGACATACGCACTATAACAATGGGAATATCGCTTCTGGATTGTATTGACAGCAATATAGACAGAGCTTGTGACAAAATATACGAGAAAATGATGCGTGTGGCGGAAAATCATGTCAGAACGGGCGAGGAGATAGAAAAACGCTATGGCATACCCATTATAAACAAGCGTCTTTCGGTTACCCCGATAGCAATGCTTGCGGCTTCGGCAAAGGGCAATCCCGTAAAGTTTGCAAAGGTACTCCAAAAGGTTGCCGAGGGTACCGGCGTAAATTATATAGGTGGCTATTCCGCCCTTGTTCACAAGGGATTTGCGGCGGGAGACAGAGAACTTATAGAATCTATACCGGAAGCCTTGGCTGAAACTTCCAACGTTTGTTCCTCGGTAAACATAGGTTCGACCCGTGCGGGAATCAATATGGACGCGGTAAGGCTGATGGGAGAGATTATACTTAAAAGCGCCAGAGCCACCGAACACGATCATTGCTTCGGCGCCGCGAAAATAGTGGTATTCTGCAACGCCGTAGAGGATAATCCTTTTATGGCGGGGGCGTTTCACGGTATCGGCGAGCCGGATACAGTTATAAACGTAGGCGTGAGCGGTCCGGGGGTAGTAAGAGCCGCTCTTGCGAAGATGCCCGACGCGGATATAAGCGAAATAGCGGAAACTATAAAGAAAACCGCTTTTAAAATAACCAGGATGGGTCAATTGGTAGGTACCGAGGCCAGCAAGGCTTTGGGAGTATCTTTTGGGATAGTCGATCTTTCTTTGGCACCCACTCCGGCAGTGGGAGACAGCGTGGCTCATATTTTGGAGGAAATGGGTCTTGAGCGCTGCGGCGCTTACGGTACCACCGCCGCTTTGGCGCTGCTTAACGACGCGGTGAAAAAAGGTGGAGTGATGGCTTCCTCGCAGGTTGGAGGGCTTTCCGGCGCATTTATCCCCGTATCGGAGGATGCGGGAATGATAGAGGCGGCAAGCTGCGGAGCGCTCGGACTTGAAAAGCTGGAAGCCATGACGGCTGTTTGCTCAGTGGGACTTGATATGGTGGTAGTACCGGGGGACACTTCACCCAGTATAATTTCGGGTCTTATCGCCGATGAGGCGGCGATAGGGATGGTAAACAGCAAAACCACTGCTGTCAGGGTGATTCCCGCAATAGGAATGAAAGAAGGTGAAACGCTGGAATTCGGCGGGCTTTTCGGAAGCGGTCCGGTTATGAAAATAAACGGCTTTGACTGTTCAAAGTTCATTTCGAGAGGCGGAAGAATACCCGCGCCGCTTCAAAGTTTGAAGAATTAAATCGGTAAAATTGCAAGTTGAAAAATTAACAAAAAATTACTTTTTATATTGTAAATTTTAGTCGGATTTTATAAACTTTTGATTAAGGGTATTGAAAAAACAAGTCGATGGGTTTAAAATATATATCCGAAAGAAAAAGGAATTTAGTTGGAAAGGTTGCTGTCGCTATGCAGAAGTTGGTTAACGGTACCTCTATTCGATATATAGTCGATCTGGATAAAAAGGCGAGAGAAAGGGTGAACGAAGCAAGGCGAGAGGCTGAAAGTATTGAGAACGAGGCCGAAAGTAAAAAAAATAAAATGCGGATTGATTATGACGAGCAGGCAAGGGAACGTCTCGGTAAAATGGAAAGTTCTTACCGTTTTGAAGCCGAGAAAAAAATATCGAAAATAGAGGCAGACAAAAACAAGAAAACACAAGCCTTTGACAAGGCCTTGTCCCAAAACCGCGAAAAGCTTTTGGACGAAGTTTTTGAAGCGGTAACGGGTACAAAACGGAGGAATTAAGATGGCCGGAGCAGGCGGCGCCTCAGGCGCAATCATAGCAAAATCCAGAGCGATTTATGGCAGGAGGCTCACTTCGGAAGATTACAACAATCTTATTCATAAGGGAAGTATAAACGGGGTTGTGGCTTATCTTAAGGATACCGAACGGTATGGTGAGATTTTTAAAAATGTAAACGAAACCCAGATCCACCGCGGTCAGGTAGAACAGATGTTGTCAAAGAGTGTCTATGAACTTTTTTTCAGGCTTTGCGGTTTTATGGCGGCGGATAAAAACAGCTTTTGTTATTATTTTATAAAGGAAACCGAGATTAAACAGATCATCTCGGCATTGATGTATATAAAGGCGGGTTCCGAAGACGGATATCTTCTTGAAATGCCGGCCTATCTTATGGGAAAGCTTTCCTTTGATATGATGAGACTCAGTAAGGCTCAAAATTACGATGAAATTCTGGACGTTCTGATTGGCACACCCTACTATAAGATACTGAAGCCTGTTCTTATAAACGGCGGCGATCTTGAGGAATGCGCTTCAACCCTTTACGCATGGTTCATAAAATGGGCCTTTAAGGCCATAGATCGGGATTACGGCGGAGAAGAGGCGCGGGAGCTGAAGGAAATATTTTTAAGACAGTCTGATTTGTTTAACATAACTATGTGCTACCGAAAGCGCAGCCTTTTTGACGAAGACGCACAGACTATAAAAAAATCTCTTCGGGATACCTATTACAGAGTAAAACCATCGGTTATTGATGAGATACTGGCACATCCGGACGCGGATAAACAGTTGCTGTTGCTGCTTAAAAAGCTGTATTTTAAGAATAATATCGAGTGCGACCCGGAAAATCTTGAAATATCTGTCCGAAGGTATAATTATAATTATTGCAAAAAGCAGCTTGTTTTTACGCAAAACGGTACGATGGCGCTGTATTCTCTGATAGGGTTGTGTGAGGTAGAGTGCACCAATATCCGAAAAATAGTGGAAAGTGCGCGATATAACCGCTCTCCTGCCGAAACGGAGCAGCTTTTGGTGTTTTGATATTCTGAAAAATTCATAATAAAAAATAACAAGAATTGGACGGTTGATCATGGCAATTGAAAAAATGTCCCTTGTTCATATCGAGGGAGCTCTGAAAAGAGTAAATAAAACGCTTATGAAGTGCTGTGAAAGCAGCTGCTTTCACATAGTCGCTTCTAAGGGCGTAAATAAGGATTCGGGCGGGAAGGACGCCGGCATAAGATCCTTAAAGTCAAAGAGCCCTTTTACCTCTCTTGTTAACCGCTCAAAGGCGTTGGCGGACGGCTTGGGTGTCGAAATTAAAAGAGTTGATTATGATGACGTGGGTATGAACGTAACTGTTGATTTCGACAATTATCTCAAAAGCATCGAGAGCAGGTTGAGCGGCCTCATCGAAAGGAAAACTAAGATACAGGAGGCGCTTAAGGAGCACAGCATATCGCTTATGCGCGTGGAAAAGCTTGCGGGTTTTGATATAGACTTTTCCGAGCTGTTTGCCTGTAAGTATGTGAAGCTTAGATTCGGACAGCTTCCTCTGGACAGTATACCGAAGCTTGAATATTACAGCGACAGAAATTTTGTGTACTTTATTTCCTCGGAGGAGGACGGATACGCGCAGCTGCTTTACCTCACGCCTGTTACCGACGCGGTGGAAATTGACAATATATTCAATTCACTGTTTTTTGAAAGGGTGCGTTTGCCAGATTATTTTCACGGAAATGCCGATGAGGCAAAAACGGAGATGATAAAGCTTGTTACCTCGGAAAATGAAAATCTTGAAATGGTAAAGGCGGAGATAAGTGCGTTAAAGTCGGAGGTTGAGGAGGATTTCCTAAAGGCTGTGAGCAAGCTTATCGCAATAGATCAGAGCTATGATCTGAGACAGAACGTTTTGGCTGTTAACAATAAGTTTTATATGTCAGGCTATGTTCCAAAGCGTATGCTTAAGGAGTTTATCGCTTCAATCGAGTCGATACCCGATGTGCGCACAGAGGAACGGCCGTTGGACAGCGAGCCTAACGCCCGCCCTCCCGTACTTTTGCGCAACTGCTGGCTGTTCCGTCCTTTTGAGATGTTCATTAATATGTATGGTCTTCCCAATTATAATTGTTTTGACCCCACGCCGTATGTGGCGATAACCTATATGCTGATGTTCGGCATCATGTTTGGCGATTTGGGACAGGGAATACTGATAACGGTTCTGGGCATTGTGCTGGATAAGTGGCGGAAAGTGAAATTAGCGCCGATAATGCAGAGAATAGGCATCACTAGCGCGATTTTTGGTATTCTTTACGGTTCGGTTTTCGGAAACGAGGAGATTATACAGCCGTTTTTCAAGATCCCCTCCGTGTATAAAGCGTTAGGCTTCAATTCTGCGCC
>CAJUFF010000002.1:40342-46815 GCA_910585505.1 uncultured Ruminiclostridium sp.
TATTTGGGATATCCACCATTCTTATTTTGGGCGCGGTGGGGATAGGGGTGATTTTGGTGCTCTTATCCATGGTAATGAATGTGATCACCAATATACGCAAGCCCAATCGACTTGCCGATGCGATAATAAGCCCCAACGGAATAGTGGGAATGGTATTTTATACTTCCGTTATGGCGGGCGTCGCGCTTCAAATGGGACTGGGAATAAACGTTCTTACAACGCCGTATGTTTTATGCCTTATCGTTCTCCCGCTTCTGCTTCTCTTCTTTAAAGAGCCTATTGTAAAGTTCAACGACAGATTCGGAAAATCCGGCTCCAAGAAAAACAACGAGGATATCCTTCATGCTGCAAAGTCTTACAGCGACGCGGTTTCCGGGCTTAAAGCCGTAAATGACGGCGAAAAGACGGTTGACGGGCTGATTCAGTCGAGGTTTATAAAGGCGCAATACGGTATAATGGAGATATCCGCATATAAAAGTATATCGGATAGTATAAAAGGGAATTACGTTTTTTATCCCTTCGAAAATGACGAAAAAACCGTCGCGGGTGTTTTCGTTACTTCCGCTTCCGAATTTTCGGTTATTGAAAAGGCATTTTCGGGTCTTGGATTCAAAAAGATGAAGATGCCGGAGCATATTATTGATATATCCAAGGCGCAGAACCTTCACCTCAGCGATTACGTAGTCAATGAAAAGAAAGAACATAAATCCGTGGCGAATTTTATCGTTGAGGGAATAATAGAGCTGTTTGAAAGCTGTCTTACCTATATCACGAATACGATGTCTTTCCTGCGTGTCGGCGGATTTATATTAAGCCACGCCGGTATGATGCTGGTAGTATCAATTCTTGCCGAAAGCGCCGGAGGCGGAGCTATTGTTGTTCAGATAATCGGAAATCTCTTCGTTATAGGAGTTGAAGGCTTTTTGGTGGGAATACAGGTGCTTCGTCTGGAATTCTACGAAATATTCAGCCGCTTTTATAAAGGCGACGGAAAGCCTTTCAGTCCGGTTGCGGCGAACTTCAGCGCCGAGGACTGACGGGATTTGGGCAAAAACAAAATATACTGAAAAAAACATAATTTTTAATATCGGAGGAACCAAAAATGGATAAAACATTTCTTTTTCTTATGCCTTTAATAGCGTTAGCGCTTATAATCATTCCCCTTGTAATCACATTAAAGCGCAAAAAAGCGGGCAGGTCGGTGAGTATAAAAAAATCGGTGCTGATAAACGCCTGCTCCTTTATCGGCTGTATGGCACTTATGATCTGTATTATGCCTGTTTTTGCAAGTGCGGAGGGTGCCGAGGCTGCGGCTGAAGCCGCTGACGGACTGGCAAACGGTTTAAAATATATCGGCGCAGCTTTGTCCACGGGTATGGCTACCATAGGTACCGGTATAGCGGTAGGTCATGCGGCTCCCGCGGCTATCGGTGCTACCAGCGAGGATGAAAAGAACTTCACAAAGTCGTTGATTTTTGTTGCGTTGGGCGAAGGCGTAGCCATTTACGGTTTGCTTATTTCCATACTTATTCTTAACGGTTAAGCTGTTGAAGGAGTTTCATTGTGTTTCCTCAAGAGGAAAGGAACGGTCATTAAAATGAAATTTTATCTAATAAGCGATAATACCGATACGCTGATGGGAATGAGACTGGCAGGGATAGAAGGCGTTGTGGCACATGAGGAGGACGAGGTTATCTCGGTTCTTGAAAAAGCTATGAAAGATAAGGATGTAGCGATAATTCTTATGACGGAAAAGCTTATAAATCTGTGCAGGGAACGAGTATATGAGTTTAAGCTTAATTGTCCCAAGCCGCTTATAGTTGAAATTTCCGACAGGCACGGTACAAGCGATGTTACCGATACCATAAGCGGCTATGTAAATGAAGCTATTGGTATAAAGATATAACTTGCTGACATATGTCTCCCGCCTCTTAGGCGGCAAGGATCTTTGAGGCTTTACAGGCAACGTCTCTTCATATCTCGGTTTAGTGGGGGATAAAAATTCCTTGCTGAATCTCGGAACTGCGAAGCAATTCCGGCAGCTTGTTTAGCTGCACTTTAATGCGGTTATATTATCACAGGCAGTTCTTTTAAATTGAAAGGAAAAAGGCTATGGAAAATTTAGATAAGGCGGCTCGTTTCGAGGATGCGATAAACAGAGCAGTAGACTCGGAGATAAACGCTATGCTTGACGCCGCAAGGGAAAAGGCGGCGAAAGCGGTCGCCAGCGCCGATGAGGAATTTTTGGAAGAAGGTTATCAGTTTGTTTCGGGAGAGACCAAAAGAATAAAAAGCGGCATAGACAGAGAAGTATCCCGTAAAAGCTTTGAGGCTTCAAAAGAAGTTTTTGCTTACAGAAATAAGTGCGTAGAGGAATTTTTCAGCAATGCGGCTGAGGAAATCATTTGCTTTACCAAAACCGATGCCTATAAGACAAGCCTTAAGGATATCCTTTTAAAAATACACGGGGAAAAACCGATTGAGGATAGATGCGTTATTTACGTTAAGGCATCCGACGTGGAGGAAGTGAAAAGGCTGTATCCGAAAATAAGCGTTCAGGCGGACAAAAATATAAAGCTTGGCGGAGTTTCGGTTTTCTATCCGTCTGATTCCGTGTATATTGATAAAACATATGACAACTCTTTTCAACAGCAAAAAGCGGAATTTGTAAAAAATGCTTTTATGCAGATACAATAACAAATATGTCTATCCGAAAGGAATGATCACTTGAATACAATTTATTCTATAAACGGTTCCGTTATAAAGGTGAAAGATACCGTGGATTTTTCCATGAGAGAAATGGTTTACGTTGGCGAAAAAAGACTTATCGGAGAGGTTATCGGAGTGACCTCGAAATTCACTGTTATTCAGGTTTATGAGAATACCGACGGTCTTAAGGTAGGAGAACAGGTTTTATGTACCGGCACTCCTATGTGCGCTCAGTTGGGACCGGGAATCATATCGAACATATACGACGGTATCGAGCGTCCTCTGCGGGATATGAAAAATCTTTCGGGAGCGTTTGTGTCGGAGGGAAGCAGTATACCCTCATTGGATGCGGAAAGATTATTTGACGTTACTCTCACCGTAAAAGAGGGCGATACCGTAACGGCGGGTCAGATATATGCCACTTGTCCGGAAACTCCGCTTGTGCTTCATAAATGTATGATCCCGCCCTCGGTGAAGACCGCTAAGGTAACATATACCGCAAAAAACGGGCAGCACAAGGTAAACGATACGGTACTTAAGATAAAGGCGGAGGGAGAGGAATCGGAGACGGAGCTTACTCTCTGTCAGAAGTGGCCTATAAGAGACCCCAGACCGTCACGGCGCAGGCTTCCTATTACAAAGCCTCTTATTACGGGACAGCGAATTGTAGATTCCATTCTTCCCATTGCAAAGGGAGGCGCGGCGGCTATTCCCGGAGGCTTCGGTACCGGAAAGACAATGACGCAGCATCAGCTTGCCAAGTGGTGCGATGCCGATATTATAGTTTATATCGGCTGTGGTGAGCGCGGAAACGAAATGACGCAGGTTCTTGAGGAATTCAGCGAGCTTATCGACCCCAAATCCGGAAGACCACTTACAGACAGAACAGTGCTTATAGCCAATACCTCGAATATGCCGGTGGCGGCGCGTGAAGCTTCAATTTATACCGGTATAACCCTTGCTGAATATTACCGCGATATGGGTTATCATATAGCCATTATGGCGGATAGCACGAGCAGATGGGCGGAAGCGCTCCGTGAGATATCGGGACGCTTGGAGGAAATGCCTGCCGAGGAAGGATTTCCCGCTTATTTGCCCTCGCGTCTTTCCGAATTCTACGAAAGGGCGGGTTATGTGGAGGCGCTTAACGGAAACGAGGGAAGTGTTACCATAATAGGTGCGGTATCGCCGCAAGGCTCGGATTTTTCGGAGCCCGTAACGCAGAATACAAAGCGCTTTGTGCGTTGTTTCTGGGCGCTTGACAAATCTCTTGCATATGCAAGGCATTATCCCGCCATAAACTGGATGACCAGCTATTCCGAATATACCGAGGATTTGACTCCTTATTATGAGGAAAACGTGGGAAAAGAGTTCATTCCTTTAAGGCAGGAAATTTCTACCCTGCTGGTTGAGGAAAATAACCTTATGGAAATAGTAAAGCTTATAGGCGCCGATGTTCTTCCCGATGATCAGAAGCTTATAATAGAGACGGCAAGAGTCATAAGAGTAGGATTTTTGCAGCAAAACGCTTTCCATAAGGACGATACTTATGTACCGCTGGAAAAACAGCTTCTTATGATGAAAGTTATTCTTAAGCTGCATCATCAGGCATATAAGGCGATAGAAAGCGGCGTGTTGTTTTCCGATGTTGTAAAGACGGGGCTTTTTGACAAATTGATAAAGATTAAATATGATATTCCCAATAACAGGCTTGATTTGTTTGAGGAATACGAAAAGGAAATTGAAGAAACAATTTTAAGATTAAAAATCGAAAGCTGAAAGGAGAAGCGGTGAAGATGTCATCTTTATCGCCGACTTAATGATATGTCTATACAATACGCCGGTCTTACGGCTATAAACGGTCCCCTTGTATGTCTTGAAGGGGTAAAGGACGTAGGGTATGATGAAATAGCCGCAATACATTTGGACGACGGTTCACAACGCATGGGGCGCGTGGTTCAGATGGACGGCGATAAGGTCATATTGCAGGTGTTTGAGGGCACGGGAGGACTTTCTCTCGGAAACACAAAGACGGTATTCGGCGGAAAACCGTTGGAAATGCCGCTGGCGGAAGAGATGTTGGGAAGAGTGTTTAATGGAGTGGGAAAACCAATTGACGGACTGGGTCCTGTTTTTCCAGAAAAGTACGCCGATGTTAACGGTAAGCCCTTGAATCCCGTAGCCCGCTCTTATCCGAGAAATTACATTCACACGGGTATAAGCTCCATAGATTGTCTGATGACGCTTATCAGAGGGCAGAAGCTGCCGATTTTTTCCGGTTCCGGTCTTTCTCATAACAAGCTGGCGGTTCAGATAGTGCGTCAAGCGAAAATAGCGGACTCGGAAGGGAAGGACTTCGCGGTTGTTTTTGCCGCCATGGGGGTTCAGAACGACGTTGCGGATTATTTCCGCCGCAGCTTTGAGGAATCGGGAGCCATAGAGAGGGTTGTAATGTTCCTGAATATGTCTAACGATCCCATTATTGAGCGTACTCTTACTCCGCGCTGTGCTCTTACAGTAGCGGAATATCTTGCATATGAAAAGAATATGCACATATTGGTTATTATGACCGATATAGCTTCATATGCCGAGGCTCTTCGCGAATTTAGCTCCTCAAAGGGCGAAATTCCCGGACGAAAGGGTTATCCCGGATATCTTTATTCCGACCTCGCCTCGTTGTATGAACGCGCGGGAGTTATCGAGGGCAGCAGCGGTTCGGTGACACAGATACCCATACTCACAATGCCGAACGATGATATTACTCACCCCATACCCGACCTTACCGCTTATATCACAGAGGGTCAGATAGTATTTGACCGAAACCTTGATCAGACGGGCGTTTATCCCGGACTTTCCGTTTTGTTGTCGTTATCCAGACTTATGAAGGACGGTATAGGTGAAGGATACACAAGAGCTGATCATCCCGATGTGTCAAACCAGCTTTTCTCCGCATACGCAAAGGTACAGGACGCTCGTTCCTTGGCTTCGGTAATAGGCGAAGATGAGCTTTCGGATACCGATAAGGCTTACATGAGCTTCGGCGCGGCCTTTGAAAAGTATTTTTTAAATCAGGGCTTCGAGGAAAACCGTTCCATTAACGAAACCTTGGATCTTGCTTGGGATTTGCTTTGTATGCTGCCTATGGGTGAACTTGATCGAATGAACGAAAAACTTATTTCCGAAAATTATGATCCAAGCCGTGCGGAAAAATTTTCAAACCAATAATCTTAAAGGAATGATTTGAACTATGGCTTCTCAGCAGATTTTCCCCACCAAGGGCAATCTTATGGCGTCAAAGCGCTCATTGGCACAGGCTCGTTTGGGATATGAGCTTATGGACAGAAAGCATAATATTTTAATAAGGGAAATGGTAGCGCTGTCCGATAAGGCGAAGGAGATAAGGGGAAGTATTGACAAAGTGTTCGCCGACGCCTACAAGTCTCTTGAAATGGCGAATATAATGCTCGGTGTTGTTACTCCCCTTACCAAGCAGATACCGGAGGAAACGGGGGTAAGGGTTAATTACCGGAGTGTTATGGGCGTGGAGCTTCCCACGGTTACCATAGACGAAACGCCTTCTGTTATGACTTACAGCCCTTTGCTTACAAATAGTCAGTTTGACCGCGCCTATATTTGTTTTAACAAGGCAAAACAAATGGCGGCGACGCTTGCGGAGATAGAAAACAGCATTTATCGCTTGTCGGTGGCAATAAAAAAGACTCAGAAAAGAGCCAACGCGCTTAAAAATATACTTATACCAAGGT
>CAJUFF010000003.1:0-4878 GCA_910585505.1 uncultured Ruminiclostridium sp.
ATCTACACGGCTCTGAACACTCTTTCCCTACACGACGCTCTTCCGATCTCCATCGGGAATTAGGGCTTTTTTGAAAATAGAGGAAATGACAGATTTTTGACCCAAAATGGTTAACTTCAAAAAACACAGTCAAAGCGCCGTTTGACGAGGTTTTTTGACGCAGAAGATGACCGTTTGGGGGCGAAAAGACGGCGTTTCCGATTTTTCAAACAAGCCATAGTGCTTAGGGTGTAATTCTCAATCATCTTGCAGACCCTGTTAAATTTTGTCTTCAAGATGATTGAGAATTAGTATAAAAAGGGATTGATGTCGGGTACGCCCTGATCTTTACATATACTCGCTTTTTCCAAAGAAAGAAGCCTTATTTTTCTCTCAACTCCTCCCGCGTATCCCGTAAGACTTCCGTCAGCCCCTATAACTCTGTGACAAGGTATGATAAGCGATATTGGGTTGTGTCCCACCGCGCCGCCTATCGCTCTCGAAGACATTTTTGCAGTTCCCTTTTCTTTTGCTATCTTTTTTGCAATTTCACCGTAGGTCATCGTACCGCCGTAAGGTATGGAAAGCATTATCTCACACACGGATTTGCGAAACGGCGTGGATTTTACAATCAGCGGCGGGGTAAAACAAGGAATTGCTCCCCCGAAAAAAATTTTCAGCCATTTATCGGTAAGTTCAAATACGGGAAGAAGCTCTTCCTTGAAGTTTTCTGATAAAGTAGCAGCAAAGTATTTCTGACCGTCAAACCACAGACCCGTCAAAGCTTCTCCGTCGCTTGACATAGTTATTCCTCCTAGCGGTGATTTAAAGTGATGGATATATTCCATAATGTTTTTTTCCTTTCCGCGCATTTATACCAATCTTTAATCAAATTGTAGACTTGATTAAAGATTGGTATAAGCGACAAATATCAGCTATTGACAAGAAAAGGTTTTTATTGTATAATATGAAATTGAGTTTCAATTTCAATTTTGATTATGTAACATCAATCTTTATTCAAGCTGTAGACTTGATTGAAGATTGCACCCTAAGCATTAATCTTTGGCTATATATTATTTCCTTGTCCAAAGATTAGTACAAAATTGCGGCAATATTCGGCTAAAAGAAAGGCTAATATGATGAAAGAGCAAAAATCTTATATAACAAGGCAGCGATTGCAGGTGATGGAATGTATAGCCTTAAACCGTGAAAAACACATGACGGCAGACGAAATACGGGAGAAGCTTAAAAAAACCGGCGTTGAAATAGGCAAGTCCACCGTTTACCGCACTTTGGAAAAGCTTATGGAAGAAGGCAGGGTAAGAAAGTACATCGCCGACGAGGGAAAAAGTGCCTGTTATCAATATATTGACGAAGACGGAGACTGCATCAGCCATTTTCATCTGAAATGCACCTGCTGCGGAAGGCTTATACATCTTAAATGCGACTACATTAAGGATATAGAGCGGCATGTTTTCGAGCAACACAGATTTACGGTAGACAACACCAAGACGGTGTTGTACGGTATATGCGGGGACTGTAGCCATGAATAAAAAAAATCTTAATTTTTTTACGCTTTTCGCGGTAATTGTTTTTCTGTTTGCCTCATGTGATTTTTATGAATCTGAATCGGACGATGAAAGAATCAGTGTTGTCGCCACTATTTTTCCGCAGTACGATTTTGCGAGGCAGATAGGGGGAGACAGAATAAAACTTAAAATGCTCACCACTCCCGGCGGAGAAAGCCATTCTTATGAACCTACCCCTCAGGATATTAAAGCGGTATCCGAATGCGATATCTTTATTTGCGCGGGCGGCGAATCGGATATCTGGTATAATTCTGTACTCAAAACGATTGACACGGAAAATATCACTGTTATAAGCCTTATGGAGTGTGTCGGGGACAGGCTGAAGGAGGAGGAAATAACCGATGGAATGCAGGGTGAAAAGCTTTCTTTGACGGGCAGCGAAGAGAAAGAAGAGATCGAATACGATGAGCATGTCTGGACCTCAGTTAAAAACGCCTGTCTTATAGCGGAGGAAATTTGCGGAGCTATTATCTGTATTGATGAGGAAAACGCGGATTTTTACAGAGAAAACACCGAGCTGTATATTGAAAAGCTCCGTGAGCTTGACCTGAAATATCAAAGCGCGGCGGAAGAAGCGGAAAACAATACCGTTGTTTTCGGTGACCGATTCCCTTTCCGATATCTTTTCGACGATTACGGCCTTAAGTATTACGCCGCCTTTCCCGGTTGCAGCACAGATTCCGACGTCAGCGCAAGCACTATGCTGTTTCTGATAAAAAAGGTGACGGAAAACGAGCTTCCCGCCGTTTATTATATAGAATTCAGCGCACGGAGAATTGCAGATACGGTAGCAGACGAAACAGGTACGCAAACGCTTTTGTTACATTCCTGTCATACAGTTTCCAAAGAAGAATTTGATGGGGGTATTACTTATCTGTCGCTGATGGAACAAAATCTTGAAAATCTGAAAAAAGGACTTAATAAGAAAGGTGGACAATAAGCTTGAAACTGATTAAATGTGAAAAACTCACAATGTCATATGAAGGCGTATCGGCATTTGACAATATTTCCTTTTCCCTTGAAATCGGAGATTATATGCTTATTTTAGGTGAAAACGGCTCCGGAAAGAGCACGCTTATAAAAGGGCTTCTGGGGCTCAAAGCTCCTTACTCCGGTAAAATAAGCTTTAACGGCATTACTCCCCGTGAAATAGGATATCTTCCGCAGCAGAATGTTATACAGAAGGACTTTCCCGCTACGGTAAAGGAGGTTATCCTGTCGGGCTGCATAGGAGCTGGTGGATTCAGTCCGTTTTACACCAAAGCGCAAAGAGAGACGGCGGAAAAATGTATGAGGCATCTGCATTTAGATAAAATACGCAAGAAAAGCTTCCGCGATCTTTCGGGAGGACAGCAGCAGAGGGTACTCATCGCAAGAGCGCTGTGCGCCACGGACAAGCTTTTGCTTCTTGACGAGCCGGTAACCGGACTTGACGCGGTTGTGACGGCAGAAATGTACGACCTTATCAGCCATCTTAACACCGTTCACAACGTTACGATAATAATGATAACTCACGATATTTCAAATACGCTGAAATACGCCAATAAGGTTCTTCATATTTCCTCCGACAGCTCTTTTTTCGGAACAGCTGAGGAATATTTAAAAACCGATTTTTACAAAGAAATGAGCGGAGGAAAAAAACATGATGGGTATTCTTGCTGAAATGCTGTCCTTTAGCTTTATATCAAGAGCGTTAGCGGTGGGAATACTGGTTTCCCTCTGCGCTTCCCTTCTGGGTACAAGCCTTGTTCTAAAACGATATTCAATGATAGGAGACGGGCTGAGCCACGTGGGCTACGGAGCGCTTGCTTTGGCGGCGGCGCTGAATCTTGCTCCTCTTCAAGTTGCATTACCCGTTGTGGTTGCCGCTGCGTTTTTTCTTCTGAGACTGAGTCAGAATAGTAAAATGAAGGGCGATGCTCTTATAGCGATAATCTCGTGCAGTGCGCTGTCCGTGGGAATGATAGTCGTATCTCTGTTTGAGGTGAGCATAGACGTAAACAGTTATATGTTCGGAAGCATATTGGCTTTGCAGTCCGAGGACGTGATATTGAGCGTAATTTCCTCTCTTCTGGTAATAATACTTTACTTGCTGTTTTACAACAAAATTTTCGCCGTCACCTTTGACGAAAGCTTTTCCAAGGCTACAGGAATAAAAACAAATCTTTTCAACGCGCTTATAGCTTTGCTTACCGCCGTTGTGATAGTTGTGGGTATGCGCCTTATGGGTGCGCTGCTGATATCTGGGCTGGTGATATTCCCTTCTCTTAGCGCTATGAGGATATGCAAAAGCTACAGAGGTGTGACATTGGCGTCGGTTATAATTTCAATTGTCTGTTTTATCGTCGGTCTGTCCGTTACCTTTTATATTCCAGTGCCAACGGGAGCCTGTATAGTTATAACAAATCTGACGGCGTTTCTTTTGTGCGCTGCGGCGGGAAGGATACGAACGGCGGCGTCAAGATAATCGTTACCAAAAAATACCGTACAAAAAGCTTCAGGTTTTTCGTACGGCTTTTTTATTATTTTATTGGGAGAGCATTGACAGCAGCTCTTCCTCGGTTATTACCGCTACTCCTAATTGCTGCGCTTTAGTTAGCTTACTCCCTGCTTCCTCTCCCGCAAGAACGTAATTTGTCTTTGAGGAAACCGAGCCGCTGCATTTTCCGCCATTGCTTTCAATAAGCGCTTTGGCTTCGTCTCTGGTCATTGTAGGCAATGTGCCCGTTAAAACAAACTTTAAGCCGTCAAGCTTTTTCCCAGTTTCCTTTACTGTATAGCTCATATTAAGCCCGAAGCTCTTAAGCCGCTCTATCAAGGCGATCCGATGAGGCTCTCTCATAGCGTTATATACATTTTCAGCTAAAATATCCCCAAAATTGTCTATGGCGACAATATCCTCGCGGCTTGCGGACATAAGCTTTTCCATTGAAGGAAAACATTCGCATAAAAGCGAAGCGGATCGCTGACCGATACCCTTTATGCCTAAAGCAAATAAAAGCCTGTCCAGCTCATTGTCCTTGGATTTTTCAATAGCGCCGATGAGATTTCCCGCCGACTTTTCCTTAAAACCCGGCAAAGTCAGTACATCCGCCAAAGTTAAAGCGTAAAGATCCGCTACGGTCTTTACAAGGCCGTGATTCACAAGCAGTTCGACGTTGGCGCTGCCAAGTCCTTCAATATTCATGGCGTTTCTTGAGGCAAAGTGAACAATATTGCGCAAAAGTTGGGCGGGACAGTCTATATTGGGACAACGTATTACCGCTTCGTCCTCATCGCGCACCGCTTCGGCGCCGCATGCGGGACAAAC
>CAJUFF010000003.1:4888-43141 GCA_910585505.1 uncultured Ruminiclostridium sp.
GGCTCGGAGCCTTCGGAATGCTCCTTTACTCTTACAACCTCCGGGATTATCTCCCCTGCTTTTCTGACGATTATCGAATCACCGAGTCTTACGTCAAGATCGGTTATGATGTCTTGATTATGCAGGGTGGCTCTTGAAACGGAGGTGCCCGCCAAGGTTATCGGATCGAACAGCGCTACGGGAGTCAAGGCACCTGTTCTTCCCACATTTATCTCAATGTGTTTCAGCTTTGTTTCCTTTTCCTCCGGCGGATATTTAAACGCTACCGCCCATTTAGGCACTTTTGAGGTTGCGCCCAGAACGTTTCTGTCCTTAAAATCGTCTATCTTGATAACCGCTCCGTCGATATCGTAAGCCAACTTTCCTCTGCTTTCTCCGATAGCGGATATTTTTTCTATCGCCTTCTCAATATCGGTAAATTCCTCGTAACCGTCTATTACCTTAAATCCCAATTTTTTCATATATTCAAGAGATTGCTTATGGGAAATAAGATTTTTTCCTTCCACTTGCTGTATATTGAAAATAAAAACATCCAGTTCTCTTTGCGACGTTATCTTGCTGTCTTTTTGCCTAAGAGAGCCGGCGGCAGCGTTGCGCGGATTTTTCGCGGGAACTTCTCCGTTTATCTCCTGTCTTTGAATAAGCTTTTCAAAGCTTTTTCTGGGCATATAAACCTCTCCCCTTACTTCTATAAAAGGAACAGATTCTTTTAATTTCATGGGTATGCTTTTTATTGTGCGGAGATTTTCCGTAATATCCTCGCCGATAAAGCCGTCTCCTCTTGTTGAACCTCTTAAGAACAAGCCGTCGTGGTATTCAAGAGAAACGGACAATCCGTCGATTTTAGGTTCAACTATATAGGTAGGCGGAGCGCTGAGAGCCTGTCTTACCCTTGCATCAAACTCTCTAAGCTCGTCGACGCTGAAAACGTCTTGAAGCGAGCCCATTTGTACCGCGTGAGGCACATTTTCAAAACTGCTTTCGGCAAAGCCGCCAACCCTCTGTGATGGTGAATGGGGAGTTATCAGCTCCGGATACTCTTTTTCCAACGCGCAAAGCTCTTGCATAAGAGCGTCATATTGATAATCGTCTACCGTCGGAGCGTCTAGCACATAATAGGAATAATTATGCTTTTCTATTTCTTCGGAAAGCTCTGTATGTCTTACCTTAGCCGTTTTAAAATCAATGTTGTTTTCCATTTGGTATCCTTCCTGTACGTTTCAAGGACTGCCGTAATCGTTTATTGTTCCCATAAGATCTTCACTGCCCGTAATGACATGAGTGTAACTGTCGGGAACGCTTCCCACTATAACCGTTTCCGCAACAATAAATTGTGTCTCTACGACAGCGGAGGCAGTGTATCCCGGAATTATAGCGGAAATATCCACGTTTATCTCCACCAATATTCTGTGAAGCGTCTGATTTATCCCAGCACTTTCAAAGGCGCTTATCAACGAGGTTTCGGCATATCCTTCCGGGCGTACGGTTACGGGAATAAGGGGTCCCTGATTGTAAAATGAGGAAAAACCCGATATAGTACCTAAGGAAATGCTCAGATCCTGTGAGTCAAGATGTTCAAGCTCGTCGTTGACGCTTTTGGTGATCTTGGCCTTGAGTCTGTTGATATTTACCATATTGCTTTCAATTGAGGTTATGACGCTATTATCGTTATAAACCACAGTTACCAGTTCATTGTAACCGAAATCCTCGATTGCCAGTTCGTTATAAACCGCGTCGTTTATAATTCTGGTCGCCAATACCTTACTTTGATATATGGTTGTCTTTTCTATAATGGGTCTTACCCGCATATCAATGAGAATCAGAATACCTATAAGCAGTAAAGCAAAGGCGATAAGTTTAAGCCCCAGCTTATGCCGTTTAGGGGATCTGTACCTTGCCATAAAATCACCACCTTAATTATCATAATATGTTTATGATAATTAAGGCGTGATTAGACAAGCTATTTTAAAAAGAGAAACCTTTACTTGATAAACGCTGCAAAAGCTTTATAAGTCATATATACGTCGTTTTTTGAAGTAATTTCAAAGGGAGCGTGCATCGAAAGAACGGGAACCCCAAGGTCTATTGTATCAACGTCGAGATTGGCTATATATTTAGCCACGGTACCGCCGCCGCCCAGATCAACCTTTCCAAGCTCGCCGGTCTGCCAGATTATGCCGTTTTTATCAAAAATGCTTCTCACATAACCCACAAACTCTGCGGAAGCGTCACTGGTGCCGCTCTTACCTCTCGACCCGGTAAATTTCGTAAGGCAGGTACCCTTTCCGACAAAAGCGCAGTTTTTCTTTTCCAGAACATCCGGGAATGAAGGGTCAAATCCCGCGTTTACATCGGCGGAAAGGCACTTTGAAGCGGACAGTACATGTCTGCCGTTTTTGCCTGCGGCTTCTGCCAAGTCGCAGATAAAGTATTCAAGGTATGAGGACTGAAGCCCGGTGTTCCCGTCGCTGCCTGTTTCCTCCTTATCGGTAAGCACGGTCACAACGGTTTTTGTGGGAACGTCCTTCTGTTCCAATGTGGCCATAAGCGCGGTATATCCGCAGACTCTGTCATCCTGTCCGTAAGCGCCCACAAGGCTTCTGTCAAAGCCCACATCTCTGGCTTTTACAGCGGGAACGGCTTCCAGCTCTGCCGAAAGGAAGTCCTCTTCAACAATACCGTATTTTTCAAAAAGAATGTTCATTATATTGAGCTTGACCAGATCGCTTTCCTTATCGTCCCTGAACGGTCTCGAACCTATAAGGATATTAAGCTCCTCGCCGGCTATGATCTTAGGCGCGGTGCGCTTCATCTGCTCCTCGGCGAGGTGAGGGAGAAGGTCGGTAACAACAAATACCGGATCGTTATCGTCCTCGCCTATCTTCACCTCAACCGTCTCACCGTTTTTCTTAATGATAACGCCGTGAAGCGCCAGAGGAACGGTGGGCCACTGATATTTCTTTATACCGCCGTAATAGTGAGTTTTGAAAAAAGCCATTTCTGCGTCTTCATAAAGAGGATTCTGTTTAAGATCAAGCCTTGGGGAATCAATATGAGCCGCAAGTATATTTACGCCCTTTTCTATATCCTCTTTTCCGATTATGGAAAGAATAAGAGCCTTGCCGCGGTTATTCAAATAAACCTTGTCTCCCGCGCCGTATTTTTTTCCGCTGTCGAATTCGGAAAAGCCCGCCTTTTCGGCAAGGGCAATCGCTGCCTTTACGGCCTCTCTTTCGGTTTTCCCGTCGTCAAGAAACCTTTTGTAGCCGTCGCAGAATTTGTCTGCCGCTTCAAGCTCGGTTTCCGACATAATCAGACCCGAATTTTTCTTTTTCATGAACAGCTTTTCCTGAAGTTCCTTTGCTTTGTTTACTTCCTTTTCGTTAGGCATTTTTGTTGTCCTCCGTGTATATTTTTTGATATTTTTTAAGCGCATCTTTTATTTTATTAAGATAGTGCTTTGTATCCGACGCAGGTATTGTGTCCAATGTTTTTCCATCCTTGCTGTACTTTGAATTTTGAAGCCATGAATCCACGCTTCCCGCCCCCGCGTGATAAGCGCATACGGCTTCGTCCATCGAACCGAAATAATTCAGCAAATAACCGATAAGATAAGAGCCGTAGCGGATATTCTGTTCTGGATCAAACATTGTTCCGTATTCCGTTTCGTCGCTGTCGCTGAGTCTGTAACGCACCCACTGAAAGGTCTCGTCCATTATCTGCATAAGACCTCTTGCGCCAACATTTGAGACAGCGTTGCTGTTGAAATTGCTCTCCGTCTTTATTATTGCATATATTAAAAATTTATCAACACCGTTTTCTTTGGAATATTTTTCAACATATTCCTCATATTTTAAGGGGTAATTATACAAAAGATACTTTTCCTTTGCCGCCCTGTAAGCCGCGTTCCCGAAAAGCAGCGCTATTATCAGGATAAGCGACGTGACAACAAAAATATATCTTCTGCTTTTTCTTTTACTCCTGTGAGGTGATTTATATTCCGCTTTCATTTCCCTTCCTTTATCCGACATATTGTTTTCTTTATTTCCCGTGAAAATTCTTCCTCGGAACCGTTGTTCATAATCAGAATATCCGATTTCTCCCTGAAAAAATCCGCGTCATACTGAGAGTCAAGACGATTTTTCGCTTCTTCCCTTGTTATTCCGTCACGAACTGTTATTCGGTTTATAAGAATCTCTTTATCTGCCGCCACGCTTACTATTTTTCCGCATATATCCTCCAGCCCGCTTTCAAAAAGCGTGGGAGCGTCCAGCACTGTGTATTCCGAATCGGAGAAAATTATTCGCTTTATAACACTATATGAAACAAAGGGATACATAATTCCGTTAAGTTTTATTCGCTTATCCGGATCCGAAAAAATTATTTTTCCCATTAGCCTTCGGTTTAATTCGCCTTCGGCGGTGAGAATCTCACTCCCGAATCCGGAAGCGATTTCTTTAAGACAAGGTTTTCCCTTTTTCACAATCTCGCGGCATATCCCGTCGCAGTCAATTACATAGAACCCCGCTTCCCTAAACATTTTACAGGCGGTTGACTTTCCCGCTCCGGACATTCCCGTAAGGCCGATAACCTTTGTTTTTCTTCTGTCAGACATATTATAGTTTTATTACTTTGAAAGCGGCGGCTCTTATCAGCCTGTTGTATACCGCAAGGCCTATTCCTTTTTTTTCGGGAGCTTTAACAAATATTTTTTCCGCTCCCAGCTCGTCCGCTTGCCGTAAAGCGGAAAAAAGCTCAGCCGCTTCCCTTTCGTCTGTGCTGCCATACGGAATCGTCTTTGCGCGTATCTTTCCCGCCGCGTTCGTCAAAACAAGGGTGTTTTCATCGTAATTATTGTTTACAAATTCGATAAAACGGCTGTTATCCCAGCATTCGATCATATAAACCGCGGCTTTGGGGGAATAATGCTTATATTTCATTCCGGGGGAAAGGGCTTTTCCATTGTCCTCAAGACCATCAGTGACGGCCTTATCGATTTCCACTTCGCAGAATTCGCACAGCATTTCCGGCGTTACCCCTCCGGGGCGAAGTATTTTTACTCCTTTTTCCGTAAAGGTGATAACCGTGCTTTCCAGTCCGCAGGAGCATCTTCCGCCGTCAAGAATTAAGGAAATTTTTCCGTTCAGGTCGTTGTATACGTGTCTCGCCTCGGTGGGGCTGGGAAATCCCGAAAGATTAGCCGACGGCGCTGCCAGAGGAAAACCGCAAAGCTCTATAAGCTTTAAAGTGTATTTATTGTCGGGCATCCGGAAAGCTACCGTGGTCAAACCTCCGCTGGTTTCATCGGGTACAATGTTGTTTTTAGGCATTATCATTGTAAGAGAGCCGGGCCAGAATCTTTCCGCAAGCTTTAACGCAGATTCGGGAACGCTTTCCGCATATCGGTAAAGCCAATTTGTATCCGGTATATGGAGTATCAAAGGATTGTCGGCGGGGCGGTTTTTGGCTGCGAATATTTTTTTTACAGTTTGGGCGGAAAGACCGTTGCCCGCCAGTCCGTAAACCGTTTCGGTGGGTATCGCCGCTATTTCTCCGCTTTTCAAAAGCTCCGCGGCAAGTTTGATGCTATAATCGTTTATCGGAAGAATTTGTGTTTCCATTTATTTTGTTCTCACATAGTTTTAAATATATTATCTTTAATCAATACTTCTTTACATATTTTCCGAACTGGCAAGCTTCGCCGTTCTGTCGGCTATCGCAAGCGCCTCGAACACCTCGTCGCAATCTCCGTTCATAAAAGCGTCAAGTTTATATATGGTAAGACCTATTCTGTGATCGGTAACACGGCTTTGGGGGTAGTTGTAGGTGCGTATTCTTTCCGAGCGGTCGCCGGTTCCCACCTGTATACGGCGCTCGGCTGCAATTTTGTCGGTCTGCTCGCTGAGCTTGGCTTCGTACAGCTTGGAATAAAGCATTTTCATGGCTTTTTCCTTGTTTTTTATCTGGCTTCGCTCCTCCTGGCACTCTACGATTGTACCGGAGGGATGGTGTATTATGCGTATTGCGGATTCGGTCTTGTTTATATGCTGTCCGCCCGCGCCGCTGGATCGGAAGGTTTGTATTTCAAGGTCGGATGGGTTTATCTCAACGTCCACCTCTTCCATTTCGGGAAGTACAGCGACAGTAATTGTGGAAGTATGAATACGTCCCTGCGCTTCCGTTTCGGGAACACGCTGAACACGGTGGACTCCGCTTTCGTATTTCATCTTAGCGTAAGCGCCTTCCCCCTCCACGGAAAAGCTTATTTCCTTGTATCCGCCCAATTCTGTGGGGTTGGCGCTGATTACCTCCGTTTTCCAGTTCCTTGACTGAGCGTAAAGAGAGTACATTCTGTACAGCGAGTTGGCAAACAAGGCGGCCTCGTCGCCTCCCGCGCCACCTCTTATTTCCACGATAACATTTCGGTCGTCGTCCGGATCCTTTGGCAAAAGAAGAATTTTCAGCTCCTCCTCGAATTTGTCGGTATCTTCACGGGCGGTATTAAGCTGTTGCTGCGCCATTTCTTTAAATTCTTTATCAATTCCGCTTTCGTTTAATATCCCCTCCGCTTCTTCAAATTCTTCCTTAGCCTTTTTATATTGTCGGAATTTGTCCACTACGGGGGTAAGCTGCTTGTGTTCCTTCATCAGAGCCTTGTATCGGTTTTGATCGTTTATAACTTCGGGATCGCTTAAGCTCTCGTTTATTTCTTCAAGGCGCTTTTCGGCGTTGTTCAATTTATCAAGCATTGTTTAACTTTCCTTTGCAATGATTTTTTTGATTTTTTTCTCACACTTGCTTCTGGGCACCATAAAGTCGTGCCCGCATTTCTCGCATTTCAGTCTGAAATCAGCGCCCACTCGCATGACGATCATACGGTTCCCGCCGCAGGGGTGAGGCTTTTTCATTTCAAGAATATCGCCGATGTTTACATTCATATTATCCTCGCTGTTTCATTAAATTTGAATATAAAGAATTGTTAATTTATCTGTTATCTTATTTTTTGGGAACAAACTTTGACGGTTTGGCTGCAAATAACAAATACGCACCGCAAAACAGCTTGGCTGTGGCATCAGCAATGCAGATAACCGCCATGGAAATATCCGTGAATATATAACCCATCACCGTTATAACCACACAAACCGCTCCCAGCACCACCATGCTCCAGCCGTGTATAAAGAACCATAAGAAAAAATGTATCGCCGTCGCCAATAATACGCCCAGCCATATCTGTCTCCAGTGCCACCCGGGGATAAAGGGACCCGCAATGCAAAACATTAGCAGAAATAACGCCGCTATTGAAAAATAAATCAGCTTTAATTGTTTTTTTGAAATGCCTCCCTGTGAAAGCTTTTCCCTTACCTTTTTGTTAACGTTTACGCAAAAAAAGCTGACATAATATCCTATCAGGAACACAAACGGATTTACAAGAAACTCGCCGCCGAAAATAACCGCAGCTGTAAGCACTATTGCCACAAGTATCAGCCATAGTCCGCATTGTTTTTTATGATTGAATTCAAACGTTTCTTTCATTGTTTCCTCCCGATCTGAATTTATCAATACATAGTATTATACCACGTTTTTCCAAAAAAAGCAACAAAAGGAATAATAAAGACTTGCTTTTCATAAACTTAACAAAAAGCAAAAAGTGTGTGGCTCTTCCCATTTGCCCTCACAAAGGAAGGAATGATCATAAAAATGTCAGAATTTTATCCGGAGGGAGAACTTATAAATACCGAGGAAAACCGCCGTCTTACCGCCGATGAACAAAGGCTGCGGGAATGTATCTTAAGCGGAAAAATACTCGAAGCGCCCTGCGTGGTGTGCGACAGCAGACATAATCTTATAGTGGATCTGGGCTTTATAAAGGGGATTATCCCACGCATAGAGGGAGCCATAGGCATTGACGACGGCACCACAAAGGACATTGCTCTTATATCAAGAGTAAATAAAGCGGTTTGTTTTAAAATAACCGCCGTGGTCAACAACGAATACGGAGGAAAAACCGCTATTTTAAGCCGTAAAATGGCGCAGCGGGAATGTATAAAAAATTATATTTCAAAATTGACTCCGGGGGATATAATAAATGCAAAGGTTACGCATCTGGAACAGTTCGGATGTTTTGTGGACATAGGCTGCGGCATTCCATCCCTTATACCGATTGACGCCATTTCGGTTTCAAGGATAAATCACCCCTCAAACCGCATATCGGTAGGGCAAAATATAAAAGCGATTGTTAAAAGCATTGATAACAGCAAAGTAACGCTTTCACACAAAGAACTTCTCGGAACATGGGCGGAAAACGCCGCGCTCTTTAAAACCGGCGAAACTGTGACCGGATATATACGAAGCATAGAAAATTACGGCATATTCGTTGAACTTACCCCGAATCTGGCAGGTCTGGCGGAGCTTAAGGACGGCGTACATATAAATCAACACGCAAGTGTTTTTATCAAAGCGATAATTCCCGAAAAGATGAAAGTCAAGCTTATTATAGTGGACGCTTTCGACAGCGGCTGTTCTCTTGTCAGGGACGCTAAGGACGGCGGATTCAGGTACTTTATCGACAGCGGCCGTCTTGACAGCTGGGTATATTCAACTCCCGAATCTGATAAGATAATCAAAACGGTTTTTTAGCCGCCGCCTTAATTTTTTCTCTGTATTCCTTAGCCGCCTGTTCCAGCTTGTTATCTCCGAATTTATAGTACACTCTGTCTTTAAGCTCATCGGGAAGATACTGCTGCTCCACATAGTGATTGGGAAATTCATGGGGGTAAATGTAATTCTGTCCCTTGACGGCGGCTCCTTCTCCGTCGTAGTGCTTGTTCTGAAGCTGTCGGGGAAATTCGCCGGTTATTCCCCGTTCGATATCCTCCACCGCTGCCTTTATGGCAACGTTGGCGCTGTTGGATTTGGGACTTGTGGCAAGCAGGACGACCGCCTGAGCCAAAGGAATACGTGCTTCGGGAAGACCGAGCTGGAGCGCTGCGTCAACGCAGGCTTTTGCCACGACTATTCCGTTGGGATATGCAAGACCAATGTCCTCCGAAGCGGTGACAAGAAGCCTTCGGCAGACGGAGGGCAAGTCTCCCGCTTCAAGCAGCCTCGCCATATAATGGAGCGCCGCGTTTTCATCGGAGCCTCTAATAGACTTCTGAAAGGCGGACAACAGATCGTAATGCTGATCACCGTCCCGATCGTAGCGCATATTGCTTCTCTGGGCAAGTTCGGAGGCGAGAGCCTTGGTTATTTTTCCGTCGTTGGCGGAAAGTACGCAAAGTTCAACGGTGTTAAGGGATTTACGCACGTCTCCGCCGCAGCCCTTGGCAATTTGCTCAAAAACTCCTTCCTCAATATCCATTTCTTCCCCCGCTTCTTCAAATGCAAGCTTGAAGCCCCGTTCAACGGCGGGCTTTATCTCTTCGGGAGTAAGAGGCTTAAACTCGAAAACAGTGGAGCGGGATAAAATGGCGTTGTAGACATAAAAAAAAGGATTTTCCGTAGTAGAGGCTATAAGCGTTATATCTCCCGTTTCAATGTATTCCAAAAGACTTTGCTGCTGCTTTTTGTTAAGGTACTGTATTTCATCAAGATAAAGCAGAATACCGTTCAGAGAAGAAAATGTATTTCGGGAGGCTATTATTTCTTTTATGTCGGAGGTTGAGGCGGAGGTTCCGTTAAGCTTGTACAAATCCATATTGCTTTTTTTTGCTATAATGTTGGCAACGGTGGTCTTCCCCACTCCCGAAGGACCGTAAAAAATCATATTGGGTATATGGCCGCTCTCAATAATGTTTTTCAGCGGTCTTCCGTTTCCCAATAAATGAGACTGGCCGTATACCTCGCTCAGATCTTCCGGACGTATCTTATCGGCTAATGGCATCGGATTTTCCTTTCTTGTCACTTAATGACCCCACCGCTTATGGCAGTGGGGTCATATTTGTCCCTTTTCCCTTTCGTGTTGATAAACATCTATAAAATCAAAGTGACGGAATGGGCAGTGAACCATTCCGGATCACTGCCCGATAAACTGAAAGTTACTATTCGGCATATATTTCTAAGAATGACGTAATTTTTCCATATGTGTATTCCCCCTCAATCAAACCAAACTCCGGGTCATAATATTTATTATCATAAAATAGCGTCCAATGTGTATATCCCGCATTTGTATGGACTGTCAAAATCGAATATTTGTAAGGAACAGGAAGTTTCTTGGAAATACGTTTATTTCTTTCAGCGTGTCTGACGCCATAAAAATCAAGTATTTCTATCAGTTGACCGATACTCGTAGCACCATCTGTTTTCATATCTTTGATTACTTCTTCAATACTTTTCCCAGTAATCATGGAGATACACGCCTGTCCGCACGTTGAAAAAGTAGGCTGAATAATTAATTTCATGTATCACACCATCAATCCAATCTCAATAAAAGAGAAAAAGTCATCATATTTTATAAACTATAACTTAAAAAATAACTTATAAATTCTCCGCGCTTTTAACATTGTATTTTCTAAGCAGCGATTTTATTTTTGTATGAGGATCAATAACCTTACTGGTGGATATATCGTGATTAATGGCGGCAATAAGGTAGGCTATGTACTTGGATACGTCCACCTCTTTGAACCATTCGCGAGAAAGCAGGTCGGGAGTTCTGTATGTGAGGTTTGTACCGAATACGTAGTCTATCATTCCTTCCTGATAAGCCTTGTCAAACTTATCAAGACCCGCCGTAAATATCGGATATGTGGCGTAGGCAATTATTCTTTTTGCCTTGCGCTTTTTCAACTCGTAAGCTATATCCAGCATTGAGTCTCCGGAGGAGATTATATCGTCGGAAATGAACACCGTCATATCCTCAACCGAGTTGCCCAGATATTCATGGGCAACTATCGGGTTGCGGCCGTTCACAATAGTGGAATAATCCCGTCTTTTGTAGAACATTCCCATCTGTACTCCCAAAACCGAAGCGTAGTACATATTGCGGTTAAGAGCGCCCTCGTCGGGGCTTACCACCATAAAGTGCTCTGGAGAAACGTCAAGCTCATTAACCTCCTGAAACATTGCTTTAAGCACCTGATAAGAAGGCATAACATTATCAAATCCCATAAGCGGCACCGCGTTGCATACTCTCGCATCGTGAGCGTCAAAGGTAATCAGATTGGATACTCCCATCGCCTGAAGCTCTTGAAGCATTACCGCACAGTCCAAAGACTCGCGGTAGTTTCTTCTATGCTGTCTGCCGCCGTAAAGTATGGGCATTACCACGCTTATTCTGTGGGCTTTTCCGCCCATTGCCTGAATAACGCGCTTTAAATCCTGAAAATGATCGTCGGGGGACATAAAATTTTCTTTGCCGAACATTTTATAGGTACAGCTATAATTACCCACATCAACAATAATAAAGATATCGTCGCCGCGAATGGAGGTTTTTATAAGTCCTTTTCCGTCTCCGGAGGAGAATCTCGGACATTCGGTCTCAACAAGGTATGAGGGTTGTGCGTAAGGAGTGTTTTCCGACCACTGAACAAGATAATTGTTGATCTTGTTACCCAAATCCTTCGCGCCGTCGGCAGCGATAATTCCCAAAGGAGCCACTTGCTGTTTTGATTTAAGCACTATTTCACTTGCTTTCTCAGTCATTTTTTACGTCCTTTCGTAAATAAGGAAATTTAAGGCGTATTCCGTTTACAACGGGAACTTATTCATAAAGAGGATATTTAGCGCAGATACCGTTAACTATATCTCTTGCTTTATCCATATTTGCTTCAAAATCGGAGGCGGTAAGATAGATACTTTCACCGATCTTAAGCATATCCTCTTCTTTAAGCCCGCGTGTGGTAACGGCTGCCGTTCCTATTCTTACGCCGCTGGTAACAAAAGGCTTTTCGGGGTCGTTGGGAATAGCGTTTTTGTTTACGGTTATATACACGTCGTCAAGGCGCTTTTCAAGCTCTTTGCCCGTAATGCTGAAAGGACGCAGGTCAACAAGCATAAGGTGATTGTCGATACCGCCGGATACCAGACGGAAGCCTCTCTTTACAAGCTCTCCGGCCAATGCCTGAGCATTCAATATAATCTGTCTGCCGTATTCCTTGAAGGAAGGATCGAGAGCTTCTTTGAGACAAACCGCTTTGGCGGCGATAACGTGCATTAAAGGTCCTCCCTGTGTTCCAGGGAATATGGCTTTATTAATCTTCTTGGCGATCTCCTCGTCGTTGCAGAGTATCATACCCCCTCTGGGACCTCTGAGGGTTTTATGAGTGGTAGTGGTAACAACGTCGGCATAAGGCACGGGGGACATATGGACGCCTGCGGCAACAAGTCCGGCAATGTGTGCCATATCTACCATAAAGTAAGCACCCACAATCTTGGCGATTTGGGATATTTTTTCAAAATCTATTTTACGAGGATATGCGCTTGCGCCTGCTACTATCAGCTTGGGCTTATTCTCCTTGGCAAGGCGCTCGATTTCATCATAGTCTATAGTTTCGGTTTCGTCGTTCAGTCCATAGGGTACAAAATTGAAGTACTTTCCAGAAAGGTTTACGGGGGAACCGTGGGTAAGGTGTCCGCCATGGGCAAGACTCATTCCCAGAACAGTATCGCCGGGTTCAAGAAGCGCAAAATAAACCGCAGTATTTGCCTGTGCTCCCGAATGGGGCTGAACATTGGCGAAATTACAACCAAAAAGCTTTTTCGCGCGGTCTATGGCAATATTTTCCGCCACATCAACACATTGACAACCGCCGTAATAACGCTTTGCCGGATACCCCTCCGCGTACTTGTTTGTTAGAACGCTTCCCATCGCCGCCATAACGGCGGGAGAAACTATATTTTCGCTTGCGATAAGCTCCAAGTTGCGTCTCTGACGCTTAAGCTCGTCGTTCATTGCCTCCGATACTTCGGGATCAAAGTCCTTCAAAAAACCTATAGTATTGACTAAATTGTTGTACATTCACATTTCCTCGTTTCGTTCGCATTTTTTCGGCGGCTTTTGCAACAAGCCGAAAGTTACAGTATTATTATACTATTTTTTGACATAAATTTCAATAGTTTTTAAAAAATATTTGATATGCCCGTGAAAACCTTTCAGTTAAAAGTTTTCACGGGCATTTTGCAAATATCCTTATTACTTGTTTCCGAAAAGACCGCCGAGCTTGTCCTTTATGCTATCCACATTGATCTTGCCTTTCACCCCGTCGATAACGTTTTTTATAACATCGTCGGGAAGATCAACACCCAGCACTTCCTCTACTGCCTTTATAGGCTCCTTCCGAAACTTTTCCGCAAAGTTCTTGTCGTTCTTTATCTTGTTTACTACCTCGTCAATTTTCGCTTTGATATCCATTTTTAAAACGTCCTTTCACAATATGTTTTATTTTCAGGTGTTTTTATCTACCTGATGAAACTGTTTTAAATTTCCTATTTTTTCATTCCTTCCTTCAAGCACCTTTTCCACATCGCTCCAGTCTAACCCTTGGTTTGCCGCAAGCACCATTACATGGTAGAGCAAATCGTTTATTTCGTTCATAAGCTCCTCGTTATTCCCGTTTTTGGCGGCAATAACCGTTTCGGTGGCTTCCTCCCCCACCTTTTTACAGATTTTGTCCACGCCTTTGTCAAAAAGATAGGCAGTGTAGCTGTTTTCCTGCGCGATTCCCTTCTCATAGTCGGATTTGCGCTGCTTGATTACCTCAAAAATTTCTCGATAGATTGTCATTTGTGTTTCCTTTCAATTTTTATTTTATTCATCCGAATTATACAGTTTATTAAAGAAGCAGCTATAATTCCCCGTGTGACAGGCTGTGCCGGTCTGCTCCACGTTAAGAAGCAGAGTGTCGCTGTCACAGTCGGCGTATACGGAAATCACCTTCTGTAAATGTCCGCTAGTTGCGCCTTTATTCCATAGCTCATGCCTTGATCTGCTCCAGTACCAAGTATATCCTGTTTCAAGAGTTTTTTGAAGGCTTTCCTTGTTCATATAGGCGAGCATAAGCACTGTTTTTGTGTTTATGTCAAATGCTATTGCAGGGATAAGAGGGCTTTTTTCAAAGTACTTGTCCAAATCCGATAATTTAATTTTGCTCATTTTTATAATCATTCCTTCCTCTTAAAGAGCCTTTGTGTAGTGTAGTTTTGTGTTTAATGAACAAAGGCGGCGATTTTAATTTTTTTCGAGTTATTTTAAACTTTTTTCTTCATACTGATTATTTTATGTTTTCAACTTTGAGTAGCGAGTACAGAGTGTATGTATAATCCGGCGTAAATTTTCCCAAAATAATTCTTTACGTTTCGATTGTGGGCGTTCCATCTTTCTTAAATATTTGCGATTTAACCGTTTTATTCATTATATAACATTTTTTAATAAAAAATCAACACTTATAATTTCTTTTTAAGCTCCGCGACCGCACCGTAATGCACGACCTCAAATTCGGGCGGCGCAACCTCGTCAAGCATTTTCTTATGTTCCTTTTCCCACATCTCAATCTCTTTTTCTCCCAGTGAAGCCCCGATTCCACGGCAGGACTTTATTCTACCGCTCCAGCTTTCGCGGGTGAAAGGAACTTTTATCCGATATTCCTCACGGTAAATAAGCTTGAATTTTTCGTTATATAAATCCGGTATATAAATCGCGTGCATAGTTTCTCCCGCTCCGCTCCACTTAGGATTGTATTTAAGCACCGTTTTTTCGCTTTCAGCCGCGATTTTGTCCTCAAAGGGAAGCCAAGCCATATATAATATTAGTATGCTACCGCCGGGTTTCAGCATACGGTAAAGCTTAGGCATAACCTTTTCGTGATTGAAATAAAAAAAGCATTGACATGCGGTAACAACGTCAAAGGAATCATCGTCAAATTTCAGTTCCTCGGCTGAAGCCGTGAGATAATGAATGTCCATTCCCTCGGATAAAAGTTTTGCTTGATTTATCTGGTTTTCCGAAATGTCGGCGGCGGTCCAGTCTGCTCCGTATCTGTACAAATTTCTCGGTATAACTCCCGTTCCCGTACCTATGTCGAGAACATTCTGCCCCTTTATACATAAGCCCCGTTCAAGAATTTTCCCGTAAAATACGGGTGGATATATATCCCTGAATTTTGCGTAATCGGAGGAGGTTTTACCCCAGTCAAATGGTCTTCCGCCGTCTATATTGCCGTTAATTATTTCCATTTGTCATTTCTCCTCATTTTAATGAAATTGTGCTGAATCGTTCAATATATCCTCGCGATATTCTGCATGATTAGGAATACTACCGTCAAAACCGCCTAATTTCGGAAATACCAGCTTCAGTGTACTCCCGTCTTTTGTTTTGATAAAACATTGGACATTATCAGATAATTTTGTGTGATGCCGATATACAAATCATATTTTGAGTATTTGCTTTTGCCAATCTCAATCGGTGTCCCGTTTTCATCCGGAAAAAGGCAGTCATACTTAAGCGCACAATCTCCAAATGCCTGCTTGATATGCGTTTTCGCTCCGATTCCGTGTATTTCCGCCGTGAGCGTTTCACCTGTGGGAAGGCATTTTTCCGGAGAAATAAGCATATTCTTTCCGCTGAAAATTTCGGACATATTTTTCCTTTCACATATTTTACCGTTTACTAGATTAAAAATAATGTTTGTTTATTTTCTCGACGGGAACGGTGAATGATATTCTTTCTCCCACTGTGTCTGGATAAGCAAAAACAACAGTTTCTCCCATACTGCTTTCATACCATTCCGACGGAATATAATTCAGTTTGCTGTCACATCTGCCGTCCAGATATTCTCGCCAGTTTTCACCTAACAGCATATCCATGGTAATAGATTCGAGGGTTTCCTTATCAAAATTTGCGCAGGGTTCTTCTCCCGCCCCCACTGTACCTAAACGGACAGCGTAACAGTTATTTCTCTCATAAATATCTATGGTGCGATATCTTGAATGCCAATCTGGGTCAAATTTTCTAAAGATATCCCAAGCGCGTTTCTGTAAGGCATACTCAAGTTCGTCCTTTTCCTTAACCTCTTCTTCCGAATGGAACGGTGAATCCGTAATTCTTCGATATATATCACCGTTTTCGGAAATATAGGTTGTCTCCCATTCTCCATAAGGATAATCATTTTACCGCGTAAGCATTTCAATTGCTTCTTCCTTTGAGGAAGCAAAGAAAACTTCCTTTCCCTTATTGCTCTCGTAAATAAAATCCTTAAGCGGCTTGCTTGTGTATCCGGAATAATCCTCATATATTGCTATGCGGCCGCCGTAATTTATGAATTTTTGCAATACCTCTCCCGCAAAACCGGTACTGAATACAAAAAAGTCCTCGTTAATAAGTCTCTTGTCTATTACAATGTTTTTGGTTCCCGCTTCGTAATAGGCGTTCACAATCAAGTCAAGCGCGGACTGAACATCAGTTATTACCTGCTCAGCGCTTTCTATCAAAACAAAGGAAGTATTGTTTTTTTCTGTTTTAATATATTCATTTTTTACTCCATATGTAATTTTATATATTCGGCAAAGAAAAACAGAGGAATATCGCTGTTTTTTCTTTTACCGTCATATGAAACTGGCTCGTTTACTTCTTTCAGCATAAACCCGTTTTTTGCCGCAGCATTCAGATAATATGATAACGGACGGTGATAATGTTCCGTTTCACCCCAAAAATCGTTTGTAACCCTATAATGAGAAATATATTTTTCCAATGCTTTAGCGCGGCAATATCCGTTTTCGTCCTTAATCCATTTACCATCGTAAAAGGCGGGATGAACTATCGAAAAATACAAAATACCTTTGTTTTTCAGCACTCTTTTGCACTCGGAGAACACAAAATCAATATTTTCCACATCCATTAACACCTGATTGGAAAACACGACATCGAAACTGCCTTCTTCAAATTCCAGAGGCTTCATGATATTCATATGATGAAATTCCGACATGGGATATTGTTTCCGAGCTATTTCAATCATTTTTTCAGATCCGTCGATACCCACCGCATTTGCGCCTATGCTTACGAAATAATCCGTATAAAAGCCGTAGCCGCAGCCAAGATCCAATATTTTTTCACCGTTAAAACAAGGGAATCTGTTTTTGACAGTATTTTTATTTATCTGCACATATTCGGAATTTTCCTGAGCCTGCGTATATTTTAACGCTGCGTTATTCCATTGTTTTATTATATTATCCATTGTCTTATCGTCCTCTTAATTTATCGCTGTATTCCTTCAATTCCTTTTTCTTAGCCTCCGAAAGCTTATTATATTCAACATTTGAAACCGCTCCTTCTAATGTATACAAATGCACCAAGCAAACCTGAGGATATTTTTCCTTAAGCTTGAAAAACGCTTCCTTGGAGCCTGATTCAATAAGCTTTTCAGGAGTGTCAATACCTACCGATATCAATTTACTCGCCATTTCTTTACCGATATTTGTCAAAGACGTCAATTCGGACATTATGAATTTCCCCTTTAAGTATTTTTAGAAACTGTTCCAATAGGAATGGTGTGCGGATTTTCAAGCATATTTTGTTGATGACAAGGCAAAAATCCGCAAGCGAGCAGCTTACGCGATAAGCCCGTCAAGGATTTTTAACACAAGTCAGCGGCAAAGTATGTCGAAAAGACGTGCGCCAATTCCTATTGGAACAGTGTCTTAATATTATTATGCAATTGATTGTTCCGATTATTTTTTTGTACCCACAGTCTGTTAGCCAGCGGTCTTCCGTGACCGAAATATATTGTTCTTTTCCCCATTTCTCCAATTTTTCCGGCACTCGCCAGCATCTTACCTTTATCGTGATACAGCATTGACACCGTGGGATAAACCATATTCATAAGCGCATCTCCGACAATTAAATCTCTTTTTTCCACATCGACCCCAATCGAACCCTCCGTGTGCCCCGACAAAGAGACAATACGTGCGTCAATCCCGTAATCCGTGAGACAGTCACCGTCATTAAGCAGAATATCCGGTTTAAACTCCGGTATCGGGCGGGAAGAAAAATCCTTCAGCGATACTGACAGCACTATTTTCCCAAAAAACGTTTCCGCAAAAAGTTTTTGATCTGAATTTTGCTTTATCAGATCAATGTCCTTTTCACTCATCGCTATGGGAATTTCCAACGCCTTCGATATTGCTGCTGCGTTTTCGGCATGGTCAAAATGCGCATGAGTCAGAACAATAAGCTTTGTATTGTATTGCCTGCACGCGTCGATTACTTTGTTCAGATATTCCTTTTTTCCCGTATCAACCAATACCCCTGTATTTCCGTTTTCAATGATATAACAATTTCCGTTTCCGCATTTTATTCTGTGAACATTATTCATTATTTGACCAATCCTCAAGTTTTTTTCTTGTCCTTAAAAAGAGATTTAAGTTTTTTATAAATCACGCTGCTTTTCTGCGAATCTCGGAATTGCTTGTCCAGAGCGTTTTTTATAGAAACTTTTGACTTGTAGCTGTTAATTATTTCCAGTATTACGTCGGAATACTCTTCGTCCGATAAATAAGCTAAAAGCTCTTCCCTGGTTGCTTTATTGATATCGGTTTTCTTTGCCCTGCCTCTTGCTTGTTTTTTTGTCGGAGCAGATTTTTCGCAAATCTCCTTCTTTTCCGACAAAACGGCTTGTGCGGATATTATGGGCTGTGAGGACGGTATGGGTGGAGTTGGAGGAATGATTCGGGTGTTAAGCGAATTTTGAGCGGGAGACGCTGATTTTGGAGATAAACCGGTCTGCGTTGAAGACGAAAGTTTTGCGGAAGATACAAACGGTAAAGAAACCGTTGGCTGAGAAGAGGGCAAAGACTTTACAGCCTTAGATTTTGCACCTTTGGAGTTAGGAGAAAAATTGTATATCCTTTCAACATTTATGCCTTTTTTTCTCCAGAAATCAATCAGGTGATCAAAGCCTGTGTCCTTTGAAACAATATAAAAGATGCACTCTTTGTCCTCATTTTTGGCTATAATATAGCCCATAAAGGAAGAAAGCTGAAAATCAAGGGCGTTTTTGCTTCCCGATCCTACTTTATACACTTCAAAATTTATCTTACGCCTGATTATTTTTTCAAGCACTTCAAGAGAAAAAGTCTTGCATTGCTCGGTGTACATCAAATACAAAGTATCGTTTTTAGCTATGCCGTCTATACCTATAAAGCCCTCGGAATGTACGTTTTCGTAATCAACAAAATAATATTTCATTCTAATTATCCTTTTTGAAATTTTGCGTTTATCTTACCGGAATACCGCGGCTTTTCAGATCACGTTTTACGTCTCCGACAGTCAATTCTCCGTAATGGAACAGCGAAGCCGCCAGAGCCGCCGAAGCTTCCGTTTCCATAAGCACATCGGAAAAATCCGACAACTTCCCCGCCCCACCGCTGGCAATAACGGGAATAGTGACCTTGTCGCATACATATTTCAGCATTTCTTTGTCAAAACCTTTGCGTGTGCCGTCCGCGTCCATTGAGTTAAGGCAGATTTCGCCCGCCCCTCTGCGCTGTATTTCCTTTGCCCACTCGCCCAGTTCTATTTTCATATCCACTCTGCCGCCGTTTTTGTATACGGTGTAACCGCCTTTGCCGTCGCGCTTGGCGTCGATTCCAACCACTACGCACTGGCTGCCGAATATCTTAGCCGCTTTGTTTATAATATCAGGATTGCCGAGCGCACTGGAATTTACGGAAACTTTATCAGCTCCCGCCCTCAAGGTATCTCGGAAATCGTCTATCGTGGATATACCGCCGCCTACGCAAAGGGGTACGAATACCCGCTTTGCGGTCTCGCGAACAACATCGAGCATTACCCCTCTCCCCTCGGCAGAAGCGGTTATATCGTAAAACACAAGCTCATCGGCGCCCTGACGGTTATATTCTTCGGCATATGCCACCGGATCTCCTACCTCTTTTATTCCCTCAAAATTTACTCCCTTTACTACCTTCCCGTTTCTTACGTCAAGGCATGGAATTATTCTTTTTGCAAGCATTTTGTTTACCTTTCTGTTTATTGCGTTTCACCGATCTCAATTGCTTCTCTTAAACTCAAGGTTCCGCTGTAAAGGGATTTTCCGCAGATTGCGCCGTAAAGTCCCATTTTTTTGCAAACCTTTATGTCGTTTATATCGTGAACTCCTCCGCTGGCGATAATACCGCACTTTTCCCCCGCCGCGGCTTTAAGCGCGGAAAGCTGTTTGGTATTGACACCAGACAAAGTGCCGTCTTTTGAGATATCGGTAAAAATAATATTTTTAACGCCCGCTCTTATCATCTCCAAAGACAGGTCGATATAATCAACCTCAGAACTTTCAAGCCAACCCTCTGACGCAACGATACCGTTTTTTGCGTCAATTCCCACGGCAATTTTTTCTCCGTACTCTTTAACCGCGTCCATTACAATCTGCGGTTTTTTAAGGGCAACAGAGCCCAAAATCACCCTTGAAATTCCGTTTGAAACATAGTATTCCACGGCGTCAAGACTACGTATTCCACCGCCGACTTCTACCCTTAAATTTGTATTTTTGGCAACGTCAAGATAAATATCGGCGTTTACGGGCTTTCCTTCCTTTGCTCCGTCCAGATCAACCATATGTATCCAGCTTGCACCGACCCTTTCAAAACTTTTGGCAGTTTCCATATAATCTTCCGCCACTTTATGTACGGTAGCAAAATCACCTTTTAAAAGTCTTACGCAATTACCGTCTTTTATATCTATCGCAGGTAAAATTATCATAATATTATTTTTCCTTTATTTTTTTCTTTTGCAGCTTTCGCAGATATAATTTTTTACGAATAAACCACCACTGAAACCCGTAATTGCTTTGCCATTCCGGCGGCTTAGACAATCTGCCGCTTTAACCGTTTGGTGCGCTTACGATCTGCAACAATGACAACTCAGTGATTATTCTGCATTCCATAAGCTCTCTGCCCCAATCGAACTTTATTTTCATATATACATGCTCTTTTATGAGTTAAAAAAATATAATATTCCTTATAAAACACATTCCAACTGACAGTCAAAAGGTTCCTTTTCAACATGAGCATTACTGTACTCCTTTGCCTCTACACAGCCCATTTTTTTATAAAAAGCCTGACTTTCAACGGCAGAATGCGCCGATATATAAAGCTTTTTCGCACCTTTGGAGGAAGCAAATTCCCTTGCGGCGGCAAAAAGCGTTTTTCCTATGCTCAAGCCTCGCTTATCTTCCGAAACATGAATACTCGTAAGATCCATATACTCGTTATTTCCGCCGAATATCTCCGATTCAACCGAAACAAAGCCTTTTAAAGCACCCGTACAAAATGCTCCCATAACAAAACCGCCCGTTTTAACGGTATTTTTTAGACATTTCACCAACAGCTCATAATCAGAGTCGCCCCAATCATCAATAAAAGGATCGCTTTTTATTACCCACTCTCCGTTTACTTTGCGCCAACAGTCGTTAACGACCTGACGGCGGATAAAACCTTTAAACAGCTCTTTTTCTATCTCGCCGCAGGACAAAATCCTGTATTCGATCATATGTATTCTCCCTTATTATTCCTATATTATATCAGCTTTTTACTCTTGTGTCAAATATATTAAAATATTTTCCTCCAACCATAGGTTGGAGGAATAAAAACGGCGTCAAACCAACAGGTTATTGATTTTTTCCTTAAAGTTATGTATACTGCAAATGTGATCACAAAACAAACCTGAAAGGATATTTAACCATGGAAATTAAAATAAACGAGCAGATAACCTTTTTCAGAAAGCAAATGAACATCACTCAGGACGATTTGGCAGCCCAATTGGGCGTTACTAACCAAGCAGTATCAAAATGGGAAAACAACATATGCTGTCCCGATATACAGCTGCTACCGAAAATTGCTGAGCTTTTCAATATTTCCATCGACACGCTTTTCGGAAAAGAAAGCGCCGTAAAACAAGAAGATTTTATAACACAGCTCAAAAAAAGCTTCGGCACATTTTCAAATAAGGATAAAGGAAATACGGCATTCAAAGCCGCGGCAATACTTCATATGCTGATTTTATCCTACTGTATCAACCCGTCCTTTAACTCTGAAGAAGCGATGAAGCATATAGAAAAATCGGAATGGGGATATTCCTCTTATTATGAGCCGAGTATCACCACAACAATGAAGAAAAGTTCCATATTTTTTTCCGACAATAACGTATATGAACTAACAAACGCCGATATAAAACGGATAAGCGGAATTATAAAGGCTTTTTCAGTACCCCTCAATCTCAGAATTTCTGATTCTCTATATCGGCTTACGGTTCATGATGAAAACAAATATGCTTCTCTAAAAGAAATAAGTGAAAACAGCGGTTTTTTGGAAGATATTGTAAACGAATGCGTTTCAAAGGAGCTTATCGGATATCTGTCCGAAAAAGAGGGTTGCGCGGGATTATACAGATTTGAAGGTATGTATATGAACATAATACCCGTATTGTCGCTGTTCGGAATATGAATAGGCTATTTTTCCGCCAGTTCATACGCTCTCTTCGTACAGGCTCTGCAGGCTTCCTTAACGGTCTCGGTCAGTTTTCCCTCGTTAAGCTTATCAATTCCGGCCAACGTAGTTCCCCCCGGCGAGCTAACCTGTTTGATAAGTTCGTCTACGGTCATTCCGCTGTCCGTCAGCATATTGGCGCTCCCTATCAGCGACTGCGCGAATAACTCCAGCGCCGTTTTCCTGTCTATCCCCACATTTTCCGCATAATCCACAAAGCCCTTGGCGAAAAGATAAATAAATGCGGGAGAACTGCCGTTGATGCAAATAATTTCTTTCATTTTATCCATCGGAATCTCTCTTACAAGACCGCAGATTCCAATCACCTTTTTGGCAAACTCAAATTCTTCATCACTTATATCCTCGTCACGCGCTACGGCGCTTGCCCCTACCCCAAGCATGGCGGGAGTATTCGGCATCACAATTGCAGTTCTGACCCCGCCGCAGGTATGCGCTTTAATAAATTCGGAGCTTATTCCCGCGCAAATGCTGATAAATACGTGGTTTTCGCCGACGGTTCCCTTAAGCTTATCCAGAACCTCACCCAAAACCTGCGGTTTTACCGCCAACAAAATATAACCGCATTTTTTTGCAAGCTCCGCTTCGCTTTTGCAGGGCTTTACCCCGTATTTTTTTAAATCCACAAGCTTTTCCGTATCCTTGTCGTAAGCAAATAGCTCAACTTCAAGTTCGCTCTTCGCTATACCTTTTACAATGGCGCTTCCCATATTTCCTGCGCCCAGAAATCCTAATTTTCTCATTTTCTTCGTCCTTCCTTATAAAAAATCAAGCCGCCAAGCTCAATTAAAGCTTTGGCGGCTTACCTATAGAAATTACCGTCTTACTCTTCCGTTACCGCTCGAAAGTCTTCTGTACGCCAGCTTGACGGGAATCAACACAGCAGGCATCAGAAAAAGCGCGGCAACATACCCGATCGCATTTGTTCCTATTCGAGCATATATCAAGGTCCAGAGGCTTTCCTCCGCTCCGCCTATAAATCCGTAGCTATACAGTGCCCAAGTATTAAGTAGCAGGTTGCATATCACAACAACCGCAAGCCTTGCGGCAAATATTTTCAGATACTGCTTTACGGACTTTTCCGGGAGAAAATCATATAAAAACAGTCCGTAAATCATTCCCTCAAGCGCGGTAATAAGCGCAAGCCAAGGAAGAAATCCGCCTATTGGGTTTACCAGATATCCAACCAAATCACAGGCAAAGCCCGCCACAAGTCCCACAGCAGGACCGAAAAGCATTCCGATTGCAGCTAATGCAAGGTAGGCAAAGTTTATCTTAAGAAATTCGCCTATCCTTATCGAGCCGAATCCGTCAAGAACTACGAAAATCGCTATAAACACGCCCACAACGGCAATGCAGCGGATATTGCGCAGTTCGGAAAGAGAGCGTTTAAAGCCGTTAAAAAAAGCCATACTTATATCCACCTTTCCTTTTGAGGAATGTCCGAAAGAACGCATTTTTTTAAGTTCTTTCAAACTTATCCTCCATTTCAAAATGCGCTAATACATAAAAGCGGCAAGTATGGCTTACCTATTCGATTTTATGCACAGCGAGATGCGAAAAACGAACCGCAAGACGACGTTGTAAACAACGAAGTCTTTTCGTCCCTGCGGCAACTCTCCGTCCGCAGAGCACTTAACGCTCGATTTTCTACTCTGTTTTCTTCTATATAAATCCCTTCAGGGAATTATTTTTTCGTTAAAACTGTTCATCAGAAACTGATTTCATCAGATATCCTGTAAAGTTCGTTTTCAAAAGACTTTTTCATTGAAAGAGCTTCCTGGATATCATAATCAACTATCTTGTTGTCCTGAATACCCACCACACGGTTACCCTTGCCGTCCGCCAGAAGCTGAACTGCGTAGTACCCAAGCTGACTTGCGGCAACTCTGTCACGAATTGTCGGAGAACCTCCGCGCTGAACGTGACCTAAAATGGTTGCGCGGCTTTCAACTCCGGTATGCATCTCTATTTGCTTCGCAATCTCGGCAGAATTTCCTACACCCTCGGAAACCACTACGATAAAATGATGCTTACCCGTTTCGCGTGTTTGTTTTATTTTGTCACAAACCGCCTCAATTGTCCAAGGCACTTCGGGAACAACTATACAGGTAGCACCGCAGGCAATTCCCGTATTAACGGCGATAAATCCGGCGTGCCTTCCCATAACTTCCACCACCGAGCAGCGATCGTGGGACTGAGAGGTATCACGAAGTTTGTCAACAAGTTCCATGGCGGTGTTCATAGCGGTGTCATAACCAATTGTATATTCGCTCATGGAAATGTCATTGTCTATGGTACCGGGAATGCCTACGCATGGAATTCCTCTGGCGGAAAGATCGGCGGCACCCCTAAACGAGCCGTCTCCTCCGATAACCACTATTCCTTCTATGCCCTGTTCAAGACAGGTTTTTTTAGCCTTCTGGAGTCCTTCTTCAAAGCGGAACTCCTTACAGCGGGCAGTATAAAGCATGGTACCGCCGTGCTGAATAACATCCGATACGCTTCTTACGTTCAACGGCTTAATATCGCCGTTTATCAGTCCGTTATAACCTCTGTATATTCCCATTACCTCCATATTCTTGGAGATTGCTGTACGAACTACCGCTCTTATCGCCGCATTCATTCCAGGGGCGTCGCCGCCGCTGGTCAGTACGCCAATTTTTTTCATAATTAAATTTTCCTTTCAACATTTTATTTAAGCAAATATGAAATGTTTCGGTATAACTGCCGAATTGGAGCAAAAAGCTGTTTCAAAAAAGAGAACATATTTTACTTAAACTTTATCCTATACTATTTTACACTTTATAACCTAAATCGTCAATAGCTTTTTTATCTTTTTTACATTATTTTATAAGAATATTACCTTTTCCACAAATTTTTTCCAATTTTTCCACCAATTCTTTTGCTATTTTTACACCCGATATTCCCTTTGGTTTTGCCGTGCTCCTTGTATCGCCAAAGCAAAGCTTCACGCCGCTGTCACCCCTGTTTGCCGAAAGAAGCCCGTATACCTCGCCGAGAGTTTCCTCGTCATCGGAATTAAGCTTTATATAGAGGGTTTTTTCGTTTGCCGCTTCGACTGCCGGCTCTATGGAATTGACTATTAGCTTCGGATCATCCTCTTCCCTGTATCCTCCCGATGATACGGTACCGACAAATTTGTAAATTTTCCCCTCCGAAAGTTTACCTAAGCATTTTTCGTAAACATCGTTAAATATAACTCCCTCAATAACTCCGCTCCTGTCCTCGAATTCCGCAAAGCACATCTGTTTTCCGTTTTTTTGCATATGTTGTCTTTTGGAAACAAGCATTGCAACCAACGGCTGCTTTTGTCCTTCCTTAAATCCGTTTTGACCCTCTTTTACCGAAGTAATAATATTATAAATGTTCTTACAGCCCAATTTTTTTCTTAATCCGTCATACTTATCCACCGGGTGTCCGGTAATATAAAATCCCGCGCTTTCCTTCTCCATCTGCAAGAGCTGACTGAGACTGTATTCCGCAACCTTCGGCATTTCAAATCCTGCGCCAATATCGCTGCCGCTATTCCCGGAAAACATATCTATTTGTCCGTCCACATTGACGCTGCGATTGGATGAAAGCCTTGTCAGAATATTTTCAAAGCACATAAACATGGAACGTCGGTTATGCCCGAGACTGTCCAATGCTCCTGATTTTATCAGCGCCTCAACCGCCCTCTTGTTAAGCTCAAATCCGATAAGTCTCGAACAGAAATCGTATAGGTCCTTATATTTTCCTTTTTTTCTTTCATTTACAATAGCATTTATTGTTCCTCTTCCAAGGTTTTTTATAGCAAGGAGTCCGTATCTTACGCCACCGCCCTCAATGGAGAAATCAGCGTAACTGCTGTTTACGTCGGGAGCAAGCAGTACCACCCGATTTTTTTCCAGATCGGAAATATATTCGTTAAGCTTCCCTGCCGAATCCATCACGCTTGTCATTAAAGCTATCATATATTCCTTATAGAAATGACATCTAAGATAAGCGGTCTGATATGCAAGCCATGCATATGCGGCCGCATGACTCTTATTAAAAGCATAAGAAGCAAAAGCCGCCATTTCATCGAAAATTTCGTTGGCAATCTCTTCCGAAACTCCGTTGCTAACCGCTCCGCAGTTGGTTTCAGTTCCGTATATAAAGGCGTTTCGTTCCTTCTCCATCACGTCCTTTTTCTTTCTTGCCATAGCGCGCCTTACCATATCGGCTCGGCCGTAAGAATAACCGCCGACAACACGACATATCTGCATTACCTGTTCCTGATAAACTATACATCCGTAGGTGACATCAAGAATATTCTTTAAAAGGGGGTGACGGTAAGCCACATTTTCCGGATGATGCCTATTTTCGATATAGATGGGTATAGAGGACATGGGACCAGGACGGTAAAGGGATATAACCGCCGTCAGATCCTCTATGGAGGATGGCTTTAATCTGGAAAGCACCGAGGTCATTCCCGCGCTTTCAAACTGGAATACTCCCGCCGTCCTGCCGGAAGTCAGCATACCAAATACCTCTTTATCATTCTGCGGTATTTTATCAAGGTCAAAATCCGGAGCATTTTTCTTTACCGATTCAACACAACTGTGTACTATAGTAAGATATCTTAATCCCAAAAAGTCCATTTTCAGCAGTCCAAGCTGCTCCAATGTTCCCATTGGATACTGAGTCACTATACAGCTTTCAGACCTCTGAACGGGAACGTATTCGGTAACCGCTTCTCTCGCAATCACTATGCCCGCCGCGTGCATCGAGGCGTGCCGCGGCATTCCTTCAAGCTTTACGGCAGTATCTATAAGCTTTTTTATTTCGGGATCCTTTTCCACCGCCTCCGCCAAAGATTTTTCTTCTTTTAATGATCGCTCGATGGATGGATTCAGGCTGAAAGGAATCATTTTCGCCACACTGTCTACCTTAGCGTAAGGCATTCCCATAGCCCTTCCCACATCGCGAATCGCCGCTTTTGCCGCTAAGGTACCGAAAGTAATTATTTGCGCCACATGATCCTCTCCGTATTTTCGAGCTACATAATCAATTACCTCCTGCCTTCTTACATAACAAAAATCAATATCAAAATCAGGCATAGTAACTCTTTCGGGATTCAGAAAACGTTCAAAAAGAAGATTGAACCTTAAGGGGTCGATAGCGGTAATTTTCATGGCGTAGGCGCAAATACTTCCAACGCCGGATCCTCTTCCCGGTCCAACAGGAATATCCCTGCTTCTGGCATAGGCGATAAAATCGGCTACAATAAGATAATAATCCACATAGCCCATCTTTATTATTATATCCAGCTCGTACCTTGCTCTTTCCACCGCCTCATCGGGAACCTTTTCACCGTATCTCTCCTTTAATCCGCTCCACACCGCTTTTTTAAAATACTCAGTATTGTCTTTGACTCCTTCGGCTGTATATTTGGGGAGTTTTGTTACCCCGAATTCGATTTCAACGTTACAGCGCTCGGCTATTTTGACAGTGTTTTTTATAGCTTCTTCATCAAACAGCTCCGCCATCTGATCCCCCGATTTGATATACAGTTCCTTTGTATTGAAATTAAGGGGATTTTTTTCGTTTATGGTGGTATTGGTGGAAATTGCAGTGAGAACTCTTTGTATTTCGCTGCTTTCCTCCGTAAGATAGTGAGCGTCGTTTGTGGCTACAAGCGGGATTCCCGTATCCCGCGAAAGACGCTGCAAAAAAGGATTTATCTTTTTCTGTCCGCTTAAACCGTGATCCTGTATTTCAAGGAAATAATTATTTTCACCGAATATATTTAAATATTCGAGAGCCGCCTGTTTCGCCGCCTCATAATCTCCCGCCAGCAGCTTTCGGGGAATCTCCCCCGAAAGACAGGCGGACAAACAAATAAGCCCCTCGTGATATTTTCTCAGCGTTTCTCTGTCACAGCGAGGCTTATTGTAAAATCCGTTTACCGCGGCATCTGATACCAGCTTCACAAGATTTCGGTATCCGATATCGTTTTCGCAAAGCAGAATAAGATGATAGGGGGATGTATCCAATTTGCCGTCTTTATCCAGTCTTGTACGGGGGGCGACATATACTTCGCAGCCCAATATGGGCTTTATTCCTTCCTCCTTTAACGTGCGGTAAAAATCTATACAGCCATACATCACCCCGTGGTCGGTAATTGCGCAGGCGGTTTGTCCAAGCTCCTTCAATCTTTTCGCAAGAGTCTTTATGCGACAGGCACCATCAAGAAGGCTGTATTCCGTATGAACATGAAGATGCACAAAATCTGTCAATTGTTCAATCTCCCCTTTCGCGCCGTAATTTATCCGCTATCCCGCTTATTTTTTTTAGGCGTCGATATACGCCGCTGCGGCTTATTTCGGGCTTTGACAGCTTTCCTATCTCGGTCAGCGAAAGCTCTATGTTTTCCATTCTTATATCAGCTATCTGCCTTAATTCGTCACTGAGAATGCCAAGACTGTTACATTGCGCTATATACTCGATGTCCTCCAACTGTTTTCGGCTTGCCGCCACTGTTTTTTCTATATTGGCGGATTCGCAGTTAACCGCACGGTTTACGTTATTGCGCACACCTTTGTAAATTTTCGCGTTCATAATTTCCATAGAACTTAACATGGCACCGATATACGTAAGAATATCGCTGATTCCCTCGCTGTCTTTTGTATAAAGTATATGCTTTTCCCTGCGGCGGCTTTTCTTGATATTCATTCCGCTTTCATTCATAAGCCTGCATATTTTTTCCGCCTTTTCCTCTGTTCCAAGGGTAAATTCAAGATGATATTCCCTGTCGGGACTTGACACAATGCCGCATGACAAAAAAACGCCCCTTAAAAAAAGACCCGTATTTTCATCGCGCCCGTTTACAAGCTCGGCGCTGATATTATAATTTCCGAAATCAAAGCCGACGTCGTCGAATTTTAACAAAGTACCGCTTTTCCCACGCCTTTGAGTAAGCCTTACCAAGGGTTTCTTTTCTCCGGAAATTTTTCTGAGATACTCGCCTACCGATTCGCTTTCGGTAAAATATTCCTTTTGTTCCTTAAGTGAATACAAAAAACCGTACATAACGATTTTTTCATCTTTTTTCGATAAGCTGTAAGAACAAAGTTCATTTTTAACATCGGTTGTAAAAGACATAATAACACCGGATATTTTTATTTTTCCAAAAAACTTATAAAATCCTCTTTGTACATTTCATATTCTACCGCCGACTGAGGCTCTCCAAGCTGATCGTACCAAGAGTTTTCCGCGACACGTAACATTTTGAAACCGAGCCTTTCATAAACATGCTGCGCTCTTTTGTTTTTCAGATTCGTATCAAGGAAAATCTTTTCATAGCCCATTTCCTCAAACAGGTAGGAAATAAGCATACTTAGCAGTATTTTTCCCAAGCCCTTGTCCTGCATGGAAAAATCGCATATTTTTATGCCTATTTCCGCCGTTTTATTGCCCCTGTTACAATAGCTCATTTCGCCAATGGGCACATTATCCGCTTCCATAATCAGTCGTCGGCGGGTATCGTCACTGTCGCTGCCGATTTCCTCCCACACTTTTTCGGCGGTAGTACCGAGTCCGTTTGGAAATCCTGCATGAGCCATTACCCTACCGTCGTTCCACCAAACAGCCAACTGCTTTGCGTCGCTTTCACCGGCATTTCTTATCTTAAGATTTTTATATTCAAGTAACATATTTTTCCCTTTTAAAATATATTTTATTTTTTCCTTTTATTGACGTCCCTATGCAAAATCCTAACCTTATATCCGTTTTCCGATAGATGCTTATAAAGCTGCTCGGTATAAGTAACGCTGCGGTGACGTCCGCCAGTACAGCCTATCGCTATATTAAGCTGACTTTTCCCTTCGGCGATATATTGGGGCAAAAGAAAGTCTATCATATCAAACATTTTTGTTCTGAGTTCTCTCGATACCTCAAAGCTCATAACAAAATTCTGAACGCATTCATCAAGACCCGTAAACTCTCTAAGATCGGGAACATGATATGGATTTGGCATACATCTTACATCAAACACCAAATCCGATTCGGCAGGTATTCCGTGCATAAATCCAAAGCTGACACAGCTTATAAGAAGAGTATCGGTAACGTTTTCCACAAAAAGGTTGCGCACCGCTTCCCTTAAATTGTTGGTGGTCATATGAGTGGTATCTATAAAATAGTCCGCTGCTTGTCTTATGGGAGTAAGAATATCGTATTCCGCGTCGATGGCCTTGTCGATATCCCCCTCGGCAATGTCAAGAAGGGGATGCTTGCGCCTTGTTTCCTTATAGCGGCGTTTGATCTCCTCGTGCTCGGCGCTTACAAAAAGTATCTTAGCGTTAATATTGTGATCCTTAAGCTGACCGATATTGTCCAGAAGCTCCAAAAAAAGAGAACCTCCTCTTATATCGGTAACAATGGCTATTTTTTCGATTGAACCGTTTTCACCGCAAAGCTCCGCGAATTTGGGTATAAGCTGAGGAGGCATATTGTCTATACAAAAAAAGCCCGAATCCTCCAGAACGTTTATCGTCTGAGATTTCCCAGAACCAGATTGACCCGTAATTATGATGAATTCCATAAATATAACTTCCTTATGCGTTTTGGTATTTTTCCCGAAATGCTGTAATTGCAGCAAGCGGCATTATTGCTCCCAAACCACAACTTCAGGCTCAAGTATAACTCCGGAGCTTTCCGAAACCTTTTCTCTGACAGCCTCAATAAGATTCATAACGTCTTCAAAGCTTGCACCGCCTTTATTTACGATAAATCCACAGTGTTTTTCGCTTACTTGAGCGCCGCCGACAGAAAAACCTTTAAGTCCCGCATTTTCGATAAGCCTGCCTGCGTAATTCCCTTCCGGTCTTTTAAAGGTGCTGCCCGCGCTGGGATATTCCAAAGGCTGTTTTTCCTTTCGGGCATTCATATGCTCTTCCATCTTTCCGCGGATTATATTCCTGTCGCCTCTTTTCATAACCAGTTCTATTTCGGCTATAATATTGTTTTTTCCGCTGAAAAAGCTGTGACGGTAGGATAACTCCATATCCGAGGCGTCAATGGGAATCAGCCGTCCTTCGGAGTCAACATAAGTACATTCCCGAATTACGTCTTTCATCTCGCCGCCATAGGCTCCGGCATTCATATAAACAGCTCCCCCCACGCTTCCCGGTATTCCGTAAGCAAATTCAAGCCCGCTTAAGGAATTCTCTTCGGCCAGCCTGCACAATCCGATCAGCGAAGCCCCCGCTCCGCACAGTACTCTTTCTCCGTCTATCGCCGCTTTATTCATTGCGGCAAGGGATATAACCGGAACGCTTACGCCTTTGTCCGATACGAGAAGATTGCTGCCCTTTCCCAATACCCGAAATTCCGTCTTTTCGGCCGAAAATTCTGTCACAAGCTCTTTCAGACAGTCAACACAGTTAGGATTAACCATCAAGGGGCAATTTCCGCCAATCTTAAAGCTTGTATAAGGTGCAAGACATACGGTTTCACCGTACACTGCACCGTATTTTTCACAGATTCCCTTTATTCTGCGGTAATCCATAACCCCTCCCGATATGTTTTTTGTTTTTTAATTTAACAGACGCAAATCTCATACCAATCTTTATAAAGTTGCAGACTTGATAAAGATTGCACCCAAAGCGCTAATCTATGATTATCCGTATTATTTGTATATACCTTGATCAAAGATTAGTATCAATCAGCCAGCTTATCCAAAAATGCCGCTCCGATTATTCCTGCGTCGTTTCCAAGTTTGCATATATCAAGTTTTGTGGAATCGTTTCCGTCGATACAATATGCCTCTTTTTCAATTATCTCCTTAAGAGGAACCGTAAGATTATCCCCTTCCTTGCACACTCCTCCGCCTATTAACAGCACCTGAGGCTGAAAAATATTTACAATATTGGTAAGACCGCAGCCCAAATAACAAATATATTCCTTTACAACACTTTTTGCGGTTTCGTCTCCGGCTCTCATTCCGTCAAAGGCTGTCTTTCCGTCAACATTTTCAAGGGAACCGGCAATTTCCCAGAGTTTACTGCTATTATCGGCTTCCATGGCTTTTTTTGTGGCGGTAATTAAGGCTGTGGCGCTAGAGTAGGCTTCAAAGCAGCCGTTTCTTCCGCAGGTACAGGGGCGTCCGCCGTATTCGATTACGGTATGGCCAAGCTCCGCGCCACAGAAATTAAAGCCGGTATATATCTTACCGCCGATTATGATACCGCCTCCTACGCCCGTGCCCAAGGTTATAACAACCACGTTTTCATAGTCCTTTCCTCCGCCCGCTAAATATTCCCCGAATGCGGCAGCGTTAGCATCGTTTTCAACGTAAATATTCTTTTTAAGTCTTTCCCTGAGCATTTTACCGAGAGGAACATTGTCAAAGCCGAGATTATTGCTGTAAAGCACCGTTCCAGTACTTCTGTTAGCCGCGCCGGGAGTTCCTATTCCCACGGAGGACACATCGTCAATGTTTATTTTTGCTTCAGAGAGCGCAATATTTACAGCTTCACAGATTCCGTCCACAATCCCCTCGGCTGGACGGGGAAGGTTTGTTTTTACGCTTGCCCTTGAAATAATTTCGTAATTTTCATTGACGATACCGACCTTTATATTGGTACCGCCCAGATCAATCCCTATGTTATACATAATATTTACACTCCTCGATTTTTATACGGAAGTTTACCGTATACGTTGAAAAACAGCGCCGTCAGACGGTGTTAATACTATTTATAAATCATTCTAATGCTATAAATAAATCAAAAATTTGAAATGATTTGCAAAAAGTGCTTCTTATGTGATTCTCAATTGATCTATTATTCAATAAATGATTGAGAATCAGTATAATTACAACAGCGCTTCAAAAAAATCAAATATCAAAAATATTTTTTCCCTTTTTACGATTGACAAAATTCTTAACCCGGTTTTCATCGGCATTCAGCAGAAGCTCCTCCGGGAAAGCAACCTCTTCAATAAGCTTTAACGCGGGACCGAAATCGCCTATGGTATTCCAGAAATGGGAATCGGTATTTACAACCACGAAAGCCTTTTCCTCGGCGCAGGTTTCAAGCAGCTTTCGGTAAAAATCATAAGTATCCTTTTTTAAAGGGTCACGTATCCGAGCAACATTCAGTTCCATTGACTTTCCGAAATGGGCGCAGGCTCTGCACACTTCCCTTATGTCATAGGGGCACCATTTTGTGTCAGTGTGACCAAGACAGCAAATATCAGGATCTTCGAGAGCTTTTATATAAGATCCGGTAAATTCGGCTTTCGAGCCGCTGCCCCAATGGTAGCTGGCTATTATCCAGTCCAGTTTTTCAGAAAGTTCCCTGTCTATATCCAATCGTCCGTTATTGTCGATTATATCCGCTTCGATTCCGCGCAGTACAAACACATTGTTTATAATACGAGGCAAAGTGGTAAGATTATGGTGATGCCACACATGGGGGGAGTCTTCCATCTGAGGGCCGTGATCCGTCACCGCCATTATTTTTAATCCGGCCTTTTCTGCCTGCGCGGTATTTTCGGTTAATGTTGAATAAGCATGAGCTGAAGCAAGGGTATGTGTATGAAGATCCGCCGTAAGCTTCATTTTTGATCAATCCTTCTTTCTTTTGCTGCCCTAAAACCAGCCTTAATGGAAATTGTGTTTGGATTTTCGAGCAGATTTTGTCGCCTTTCGCGGACAGGCTATCACCCTTCAATGTAACTTTGAAAAAGCCGAGCATAAATTTTTAGCGCAAACAGTGAAAAAAACTGCCTAAAATACCTGCGCCGGTTCCTATTGGGACAGGTTTTTAAAGCTTTTTCAGCATAAATATATCGTCCGAAAAGGTACCGTCATCATATTTGTTCGCGCAGGGTAATCTGCCGTATTCTTCAAATCCCAAGCTTTTGTAAAGCCCCTTTGCCCTTTCGTTTGTGCTGACAACGGTAAGCTCCAATTGCGTATATCCAATCTCTTTGGCACAGATAATCGCTTTTTCCATAAGAACGCGCCCCAGACCCTTGCCCGTGAATTTTTCAAACAGGGCAATGCCTAATCCGGCGCGGTGGTTGTTTCTCCTGCTTTCACCCTCAGTGTTAAAGGAACAGTTTCCCGCATATTCACCGTCAAAAAAAGCTATTATCAGCAAATTCCGAGGACTGCTCATCTTTTCGATAAAGGCGGCTTCCTGCTCGTCGGTTATGTTTACTTCGTCGGCTTCCTTCGAAAGAAATCTTGTTTCTCCGCTTACCGTTTTAAGACAATCCTTAAGCATTGGAGCGTCATCGGGCTTCGCGCTTCGGAGCAATATTTCGTGTCCGTTCAGAGTCAGCCGTTCTTCTTTTAAAATCATAATTTTAATACTTCCCCTCTATTCCCGATTCAGGGAGGATTTTCACTTGATATTCGTGATTGTATCCGAGCTTTCCATATCCATTCCCAGATTGTCAAGCAGCTCCTGAGCGGCGTTGTAGCCCATTTTCTTCTGACGGTTGTTCATTGCCGCTACCTCAAGAATTACCGCCAGATTACGTCCCGGCTTAACGGGAATGGTGAGATACGGTACCTTTACGCCTAAAATCGACATATAGTGATTGTCTACGCCCATACGGTCGTAAACCTTTTCGGGATTCCAGATTTCCAGCTCAACAACCATATCTATCTTTTCGTTAACCTTTACCGCGCCGATACCGAAAAGCTGTCTCGCGTTTACGATACCGATTCCTCTTAACTCAAGGAAGTGTCGTATATTGTCCGGAGAACTGCCCACAAGGGTGATATTGGAGGTGCGCCTGATTTCCACCGCATCGTCAGCTACCAGTCTGTGACCGCGCTTAACAAGCTCTATCGCCGTTTCGCTTTTTCCCACTCCGCTGTCCCCTAAAATAAGTACGCCCTCGCCGTATATTTCTATAAGCACTCCGTGACGGGTAATTCTCGGAGCAAGTCTCAGGTTGAGAAACGCGATAAGCGACGACATAAACTCTGAAGTACTCTGCTTACTTCTGAACAAAGGCACCTCGTTTTCCCTCGCAAGTCTTTCCACTTCCGGAAATATCTCAAGATCCCTCGTTACTATAAAAGCGGGCGGTTTCTGAGAAAACAGGTCGGCAAAGGCTGATATCCTCTTTTCCTCGCTGAGCTGTTCCATAAAGGCAAATTCGGCCTTACCCGCTATTTGTATTCTGGTGCTGTCAAAATATTCGTAAAAACCTGCCAACTGCAAGCCCGGACGGTTTACGTCATTGTTCTTGATTTTAATTTCCTTCGGATTACAGGGGCAGTAAACGGTTTCCAGAGAATATTCGTCGATAATGTCAGACAACAATACAAAATATTCTTTTTCCTTCAGCATAAATTAAAATTCCTTTACAATATTCGAGATAAATTTTACTTTTACTTCGGTTCAATTGCCGCGCGCTGTGTTCATTGATTCAAAAAAGCAGGCACAGCTGAACGTTCATGTCTTGAAAACACGTAAAATCATTCCGAGGCGTTCAGATAGTCGATCTGCTGTTGTGAGAGCCTGTCAATCTCAATACCCCAGAATTTAAGCTTACGCTCTGCAACCTCATTGTCGATCTCCTTCGGAACATTTATGATCATATCCGTAAGGCTGTTTTTGTGTTCAGAAAGATAAAGTGCGGACAAAAGCTGAATGGCGAAACTCATATCCATTATTTCGGCGGGGTGTCCGTCGCCCGCGGCAAGGTTGACAAGTCTTCCTTCGGCAATAACGTTTATTCTTCTGCCGTCCTCAAGGGTATAGCACATAATATTGTTTCTTGCGAGATGGCTTTCCTTAGCGATCTCCCTGAGTCTTGCCACATCCACTTCAACATCAAAATGTCCCGCGTTGCAGCAGATCGCTCCGTCCTTCATAACCTTAAAGCTGTCTTCGCAAATAACCTGATTACAGCCTGTTACCGTAACGAAGAAATCTCCTATTTTGGCGGCTTCCGTCATTTTCATCACCTTAAAGCCGTCCATTACCGCTTCCATAGCCTTTATGGGATCCACCTCGGTAACGATAACCGACGCGCCCAAACCCTTCGCTCTCATGGCAACACCCTTGCCGCACCAACCATAGCCGGCCACTACCACATTTTTGCCAGCAACTATCAGGTTTGTGGTGCGGTTGATTCCATCCCATACCGACTGACCTGTACCGTAGCGGTTATCAAACAGATGCTTGCAGTCGGCATCGTTTACAAGAACCATCGGGAACTTAAGCTTACCCGCCCCATTCATTGCCTTTAACCTGTGAATACCCGTAGTGGTTTCCTCACAGCCGCCTATAACATTCTCAATAAGCTGAGGATATTCGGTATGAATAAGATGAACCAGATCGCCGCCGTCGTCAATTATGATATTGGGAGCAGCCTTTATTACCTGGGAAATATGGCGGTGATATTCCTCATCGGTAGCGTTGTACCACGCGAACACGTTAAGACCATCGTGCACCAGCGCAGCGGCTACATCGTCCTGAGTAGACAAGGGATTGCTTCCCGTAACATACATTTCCGCGCCTCCCGCCGCAAAAACCTTACACAAATAAGCGGTTTTTGCCTCCAGATGAACGGATAAGGCGACTTTAAGCCCTTTAAAAGGCTTTTTTTCAATAAATTCTTCCTCATAGCTTCTGAGAAGCGGCATATTATCTTTTACCCATTGGATTTTGCGGCAACCGCTTTCCCAAAGGTTGATATCTCTAATCTCACTTATCATTATTTTGTTTTCCTTTCGTCTTAATAGTTTTATTTTACCACAAATTGAAAGAAACTTCAAGTATAAACCTTATAAATTTAAAATAAAAACAATGAGTTTCCTTACTTTTCCGCTATCATAAACAGCCGTTTGAACTGAAATAATATTTTTCCGTTATCCTGAGCAGGATACGCCTTTTTTAAGTTTTCCAGCACCCTGTCAAAAAATACTTTTTGTTCCTTTTCATCAAGCTTTTCGGTATAAGGATTAAGCGCCGTACCTCTGAAAAAATTCAGTATATCCTCGTGTCCGTTCATTATATGATAGTAGTCGGTAACCCAGATTTGCAGCTTATCAGTAAGTTTTGACAAAACATCATAATAAAATTCCGCCGATAAATAAGTGCTTTTTCTTTCGGTTTTCCGAACGCTTTCGGGAAGAGCGCATATCGCTTCGTCCATACACTTTCTTGACGGCATCAGATGCGAAAGCGGCACCTGTGCCGCAAAAACCCCATTTTCGTTTAACATTTTAAAGGAACTTTCAATAAAATTTTTCTGATTATCCAGCCACTGCATAAACGCATTTGAAAAAATAAGATCAAATTTCCCAAGATCGGCAGCGGAATTTTCGCAGTCTCTTTGAATAAACGTAACATGGGGCAGAGCTTTTCTTGCTGCCTCTATCATATTTTCCGACAAATCTACTCCGGTTATCTCCGCTTCCCCGAAAGCCGAAACCAGAGCGGAAGTACTCATTCCGGAGCCGCAGCCTACGTCAAGTATACGTTTGAAGCCGCGCCCATTTAATCTGCTTACAAGGTCAAGAGATGGCTGTCTGCGTTCTTTTGAAAAATCATCGTACAGATTTGCATTCCACATAAAAAACCGCCTTTCTTGTTTGTATTTTAATTTTCTCTTCAGTATAACATTTTTACAATGTAAAGTCAAACCCGACTATAAAGGCAACACCGCGCAATGACCGCCTGACGACTTTGCGTGCGGCTTGCTTGCATATTTTCCGTCATCTTGCACAAATCCTCC
>CAJUFF010000004.1 GCA_910585505.1 uncultured Ruminiclostridium sp.
AATGACGGAAAAGATGCAAGCGTATGTGCGGCAAAGCGCGCAGCGCGGTCTTTGCGCGGTGTTGCCTTAAAATATTATGAGTCAAGATCCGACAGTAAAAAGCGAACTACGAGGCGGGTTGTCTCGATTTGTCTTCCGCGTTATCCGCAAAAGGGTCGTAAACCGCCTTGTTGATTTCGTCGCTGTGAATATCGCCGTCTATAAGGTGCACTATTCTGTCCGCATACTTGGCGATATCAAGATCGTGGGTAACCAATATAAGCGTAAGATTATGCTCGCGGCACATTTTTACCATCAGCTCCATAACGTCGGCAGTGGTTTTTGTGTCCAGGTTTCCCGTAGGCTCGTCGGCAAAAACGACGTTGGGCTTTGCCACAAAGGCTCTCGCTATGCCCACGCGCTGCTGCTGTCCGCCTGACATTTGATTTGGGCGGTGCTTCATACGGCTTTTAAGTCCTACCGCCGCCAGCATTTTTTTTGCTTCCTTATCTCGCTTTCGCCGGCTCCAACCCTTGAACATCAGCGGCATTCCCACGTTTTCCAGAGAGGAAAGCTGAGGGATAAGGTTATAGGCCTGAAATATAAAACCCGTATTTTCCTGACGGAATTTTGCTAGCTTTCTTTCCGACAGCTTTGCGATATTTACGCCGTTTATTATAATATCGCCTCTTGTGGGCTTTTCAAGGCCGGCCAGCATATTGAGAAGCGTCGATTTACCCGAACCCGAAGTACCTAAGATACAGCATATCTCGCCCCTTTCTATTCGCAGGTTTATATTTTTAAGGGCGTAGACTTTTTCCTGACCCAATCGATAGACCTTACGGAGTCCGGCAACTTCAATAAATGACAATTTCTCACCTCATTTCGTTTTTGTTACTATGTAAAAGTATAAAGCTTTTATAATGGAAAAGCTTATTTTTTTCCATAAGCTTTTCTTATTTTTTTCTTATTTTCAATTATACGTTGTCCAAAGAAAAAATATTGCACTTGTCCCTCTTATATATTAAACGATAAAAGCGGGCAAAATGTTACCGTTTTTTTAAAATTTTACCAAAAACCGTTATATTGCATAAAATTTAATTTACCTTTTTGTGCAATTTTAGAGTAAAGCTGACTTTTTTCTAAGCGGATATAATAAGTATAGCACTTATTAGCTTGTTTTTCAATGGTAAGATAGTTAAAATAAAGTTTCAGCAAAAATTTTTATGCACTGTACTGTATTGCATAGTACAGCGCTGATATATTATAATATTGTTTTTGTGTAGTTGTTAATAGTCATTGGGAATCAAAAAACTCTCCGTGCTTGAAGACGACTCGCACACAGAGAGTTTTTCGGATTGTTTTTTCTTATTGCAGAGAAAAATAACACCATTTATAAATAGTATTATGCCCTTGCGCATCCGTCAACGGAAAGCACCTCTCCGGTCACGTACGACGCCAGCGGGCTGGCCAAAAACAGAAACGCGTTTGCGATATCCTGGGGCGTTCCGATTCTTCCAAGGGGAATTGTGGAAGTGATATACTGTCTCGTCTGCTCCGGCAGAGCGGCAACCATATCCGTATCGGTAACTCCGGGAGCCACGGCGTTAACGCGTATGTTATCCTTTGCCAATTCCCTTGCCAGAGATTTGGTCATTCCGTTAAGAGCAAACTTTGATGTGGGATATCCCACTCCGGCGGGCTGTCCGTAAATCGATACCATGGAAGAGGTGTTCAGAATAACTCCGCCGCCGTTTTCTTTCATTATCGGAGCCACCGCGCGGGTAGTGTAAAAGCAAGAATTTACATTAAGATTCATTATCTTGTCAAAATCCTTGGGATCATAGCTGTAAAGAGGCTCGGAAGCGCTTATGCCCGCATTGTTGACTAAAATGTCGATTTTGCCGTATTTCGCCTTTATTTCCTCAACCGCTTTCGTTATGCTTTCGTAACTTGTCAGATCGGGTGAAATTCCTTCAACTTCAAAACCGGCGTTTTCCTTTTTCAGCTCGTCCACCGCTTTCTGAGCTGTTTCGGGTCTCGAACCGCAAAGTACTACCTTGGCTTTGTTTTCCAGAAAGGTGCGTACTATTGCGTAACCGATACCTCTTGTTCCGCCGGTGACCAATGCTACTTTGTCTTTTAAAAGTTCCATAGCCTTTACCTCCGTTGTTTTTGTTGCTGAATATGTTAAAATTATAACACGCCTAAACATAAATGTCAATGTGATAGTCAGTTTCTTTGCGTGAGAGCAAGTTGTTTTTACGAGGAAACACGATATTATTTTACAAAAATCTATTTTTTTCAATATAGTTTCTTTTTTGTCGCATTGCCCAAAAAAAGCCGAAAACATTTTCGAAATTGGTCCATTTTGACACTTTAAATTTTATAAAATACTGCTATAATAGTTTAAGATTTTATACCGATCCTTTTTAAGCTATGGATAAAATCCATAGCTTAAAAAGAGGTACGCCCAACCAAAACACTAATCCAACAATTTATAAGGGATTAGTATTAACTTGCAAATCCGTTAAAAATAACGCTTCCCCCAAAGAAAGGAAAGGTGAACAATGTTTCTTTTGAGATGGCTTTGGAGCAACCTTAGCGGTTACCGCGGCCGATACATAACGGCTTTGCTGTTATCCGTCATCTGCCAGACCATGTACTTAATAACCCCGATGATGAGCCAAAGGATAGTGGATACCTTCATTGTGTCCGGAAACAGCGCCGAAATGATAAGAACACAGCCGAACCTTCTTATTATGATGGTGGCGGCAATGGTGGGATTCACATTCCTTCGCACCTGTATGACATACAGCGCCAATATGCTGTATGAATCCACCTCCCAGGCTGTTGTGTACAAAGTGCGCAAAAAACTTTACGAAAATATAAACATGCAGGACGCTACTTTTTATCATACCCACCGTACAGGCGATATAATGACCCGAATGAGCGGAGATATGGATATGGTGCGACACAGCGTGGCGTGGATATTGAAGACCGTGCTGGAAAGCTTGGTGCTGTTTATTGTTTCCATTGTATATTTTTTCAGCATGGATCCGATTACGGCACTATGCCTTATAGCTCTCACCCCCGTTATCTTTATCGCTTCCTTTATATTTAAACGAAAAGTAAGACCCATGTACGTGACGCTCCGTGAAAAGCTGTCTCAAATGAATACTTTGGCGGAGGAAAACATATCGGGAAATAGAGTTGTTAAGGCGTTTGCAAGAGAAGATTATGAAATCGGGCGTTTTGACGAAAAAAGCCGCGAGTATTGCGCCGCCAACAAGGCGGCAGCCCTGAAGTGGATAGACTTTTTCCCTACAATTGAAATAACCGCTCAGGCGCTTTCAGTGGTTCAATTGGTCGTCTGCGGTATCTTCGCGGTTATGGGAAGAATAACGGTGGGCCAGTTCACCGCTTTCAGCGGACTTATCTGGACGCTTGCCAATCCTATGAGAAATATCGGTACCATAATAAATGACTTCCAGAGATTCTCTGCCTCCGCCAATAAGATAATCGAATTATATTACGGAAGAACCAAGGTTGCGGATCGAGAGGACGCAGTGGAGCTTACCGAAAGAATAAAGGGTGACATAGAGTTTAAAAACGTTTCATTCAGCTACGGAAAAACTCAGGTGCTCCACGATATAAACCTTACCGTAAAAGCGGGAGAAACCGTGGCGATAATGGGAGCCACCGGATCGGGAAAAACCACTCTCACAGAGCTTATTTCGAGAATTTACGATGTTGATTCGGGACAGGTAACGGTGGACGATCACGACGTAAGAATGATGAAGCTGAAGCAGCTCAGAGAAAGCGTCGGCGTTGCCACTCAAGACGTACTTCTCTATTCCGATACTGTTGAGGGCAATATAGCCTTCGGCAATGTGGAAATGACCAAGGACGAAGTGGTAAAGTGCGCCGATATCGCCGACGCCAACGGCTTTATACAAAAGCTGTCCGAGGGTTATGAAACGATAATCGGCGAAAGAGGCGTAGGGCTTTCGGGAGGTCAGAAGCAGCGTATCGCTCTCGCCCGCGCGGTGGCGGTAAAACCCTCGATACTTATTCTCGACGACACAACCTCGGCGGTGGATCTGGAAACAGAGACACGTATACAGGAAAACCTCCGAAATCTTGACTTTAACTGTACAAAAATAATAATAGCCCAGCGTGTTTCCTCCGCAAAAGACGCGGATAAAATAGTTATACTCAAGGACGGCACCATATCCGATATCGGAACTCATGAGGAGCTGATCCAAAGAGAAGGATACTATAAAGAAGTGTATGAGCTGCAAAAATAAGAAAGGAGACAGTAATGGCACGAAATAAGTTTGACATAGACGAAACCCTTGAAACCCCATTTGACATACGTCACTTGAAAAGAGCGCTGATCTACTGCGGAAGATACAAGGGAAAAATATTTCTTTCGCTTACGCTGAGCGCCGTGGCGGCAATAGCGGGATTGGTTGTCCCCTTGATAAGCCGGTACGCTCTTGACGTCTCCATTCCCGATGGCAACGTACCTCAGATAATTTTTTTGGGAGCGCTTATGCTGGCTTCCATCTTCATAAGCGTCCTTCTTTCCGCCAAGCGCTCCAGAATAATGACGAAAGTGGGACAGGATATAGTTTACGATATCCGTAAAGATTTGTTTGAGCACCTGCAAAAACTTCCCTTTGAATACTATGACACCCGCCCTCACGGAAAGATATTGGTACGCGTTATAAATTACATAAACAGCATCTCCGACCTTATGAGCGACGGTATTATAAAGTTCATTCTTGAAATTTTCAACCTTATTTTCATAATGATCTTTATGTTCTTTGTTTCATGGCAGCTGGCGCTTGTGGTTATCTGCGGTTTACCTGTATTCGCCGTGGTTATGCTTATGATAAAAAATAAGCAGAGAAAAGCGTGGCAGCAGGTAAGCAACAAGAGCAGCAACCTTAACGCCTATATTCACGAAAGCATAGTGGGCACTAAGGTTACGCAGATGTTCACCCGCGAAGAGGTAAACGCGGAAATATTTGACAAGCTTCAGAACAATTACCGCAAAAGCTGGATGAGAGCCGTAACTTTCAGCAACCTGGTATGGCCTACCGTGGACAATATCTCCATTTGGGTAAGCGGTGCAATCTATATAACCGGACTGCTTGTTTTCGGAACGGGTACGGTTTCCTTGGGTAATATCGTAGCTATGTGCAGCTATGCATCCCGCTTCTGGCAGCCGCTGTTAAACCTGTCCAACCTTATGAACACATTTATAAACGCGGTATCCTATCTTGAAAGAATATTTGAGACAATGGACGAGCCGGTGACCGTATGCGACAGGGAGGACGCGAAGGAAATGCCCGAAATTAAGGGCGAGGTTTCCTTTAACAACGTTACCTTCGCTTACGAAACGGGACCCAATATATTGGAAAATTTAAGCTTTACCGCCAAGGCGGGGGAGAGCATAGCCTTAGTAGGCCCTACCGGAGCGGGGAAAACCACCATAGTGAGCCTTTTAAGTCGATTCTACAACTTGAGCGGCGGCGAAATAGACATTGACGGCACGGATATTTCTTCCGTTACCCTTTACTCTCTTCGCAGTCAGATGGGCATAATGCTTCAGGACAGCTTTATTTTCAGCGGTACCATAATGGACAATATCAAGTACGGAAAGCTTGACGCTACCGACGAGGAAGCTATGGAAGCGGCAAAGATAGTGGGTGTGGACGAATTTATCTCCACTCTGCCGGACGGATATTACACGGAGGTCAACGAACGCGGTTCGGGGCTTTCACAGGGGCAGAAGCAGCTTATTTCCTTTGCGCGTACCATTCTTGCCGATCCTAAGATATTGGTGCTTGACGAAGCCACATCTTCCATTGACGCCAAGACCGAAAGATATCTGCAAAGAGGCATCGATCATCTGCTTAAGGGCAGAACAAGCTTCATAATTGCTCACAGACTTTCTACAATAAGAAACTGCGATAAAATAATGTATATAAGCAACAAGGGAATAACCGAATGCGGAAGTCATGACAGCCTTATCGAGAAAAAAGGCGATTATTATAAGCTTTATACCTCTCAGGCTATTTAAGTAAATACCGCACAAAGGTTGCCGTGCAGACGCGCAGTCAGTTTTTTCGTCAGATTCTCCAGAACGACGAAGGAATACCGGCGTATTTCAAGGAGTTTTGGGCAAAAATGACGGCATTTAACAAAATTTACCGAAAGACGCGCGTCTCTATATATGGATTTTTGAAAAAAACTGTACACCAATCTTATTACAAACTAAGATTGGTGTACAGTTTTATACTAATTCCCGATCAAAGTATAGACAAATTTTGTTGTCGATCGTAAATTATACTGTTAACCAATTAAAAACTGGAAAAATGGTTTTTAATTGGTTAACAGTGTTTCGGGTGTAATAACCATTTTGACTATGATTTTATCCTGTGTCAAAATGGTTATTAGTATGAGGCGGTATTCACGACTACGGCGCACATACCTCCTCAGCCTGCGGAAGTTTGACAATTAAGAGGAAATCCCAAATTATGCCTGCTTTGCAAGCACTGCCCTTGACTGATTGGATTTGCTTTTACACAAAATTATTTTTTTGAGTGCCGCTTTTTTTACCCAATATTACTTTTCGTTAATCAGCGGCAAACGTACGGTAACCTCAAGCCCGTTCGGAAAATTATGCAAAAGCACTTTTCCTTCCGATCTTTCCGCAATGTATTTTACAATATAAAGACCCAGCCCAGATCCCTGTTCCTCCCCGCAATTTCTTCCTCTGTAAAACTTTCCGAAGACAAAAGGCATATCCTCGTCTGGAATACCGTTTCCGAAGTCTCTGAAACGTATTTCAGCGTTTCCGTCACTTTTTTCCACCGATATACTTATATCTGTTCCCGCGTATTTTCTCGCATTATTTACAAGATTTTCCGCCACCTGTGTCAGACGTCTTCTGTCTGCGCTGACCCATACGCAGTATTCCGGCTTTTGGTAAAGAATATCATTCCTTTCCGCTCCGATTTCTTTTAACACTGCTTCAAAAAATTTCCCCAATTCAGTTTTTTCGGGGACAATTTTCAGTTTATCCAGATCCGAAAGCGAATGTGTGAAAAGATCGTCGGTAAGCTTCGATACTTCGTCGCACTTGGTCATTATTACAGAAATATAACGCTGTCTTTTTTCAAAGGTGTTGTCCATATTTGCTTCCAGTCCCTCCGCATAAGCCTTAATAGAGGCTATTGGTGTTTTTATATCGTGAGAAAGTGTGGCTATTATCGTTTTGTTGTTTTCAATAGCTTCCTTTTCACCGTCGCGGGCTTTGGTTATTTCGTTTCTCATACTGTCAAAGGCCCAAGTGAACGCACCGAAATAGTTCTTGCGTTCATATCCGAGTGGTACGTCAAAATTGCCGCCCGCTATGTTTTCCGCAAAAGACTCCAGCTTTTCAAAAGGCTTCAGCACCATATAGTAAAGGTACAAAAATTCTGCGCCGGACAGCAGCACGAAAAATGCACCCAAATAAATTATATTTTTTTCCGCTCTGTGTTTGTTTGCTCTTAAGGTTTCGGAGAGTAAAGCCGCTTTTTCTCTTGTCGCTTTCAGGTCTCCTCTTATGGCAAGCTGTTCTATTTCGTTAAGCGCCATTAGCTGTTCCGATCTCGAGTCGCCGTACGCCGAAACTGTTTCGGCGTAAAATAAAGCGCCCGTTGTCAAAGCGATAAGGGCGCAGAATATTAAAACTACCGCAAAAAATTTTCGTTTCATTTTTTAACCTCAATAGTACGGAAAGTGTTTTTTATCAAGTATATTACATTTTGTATATTATAAGTATGTATTCAATCCCTTGGCTTGCCTATCACGCAAGCTTCAAGCCCTATAACATTAAAAAAACACGAAGAAATTTTTGGCTTGCAAGCGGTTATACCGAAAGTATATATCCGGTTTTATATACTGTTTTGATAAATCTCGGCCGAGAAGGATCATCCTCCAGCTTTTCTCTTAACCAACGTATGTGTACCGCCAAAGTGGAAGGCTCCGAAACAGAAAACGCGCCCCATACCTCTGAAAGCAGTTTTTCCTTGGATATAGCTTTGTTCATATTCAGACACAGGTACGAAAGAAGATCGAATTCTCTTAGCGATAAGGAGACGGCACTGCCGTTTTTGGTGACTTTTCTTGAAGTAATATTTACCTTTACATCACCGAATGACACTGTTTTTTCGCCTTCTCCCATACTGTAGCTTCTTCTTATAAGCGCATTAACTCTCGACAAAAGCTCCTTCATTGAATAGGGCTTCGGGAGATAATCGTCGCCGCCTATGTCAAAACCTGTTATCCTGTCGGTCTCACTGGTTCTTGCGCTGGCAAAGATTATCGGCGTGTCCGATACGCGCCTTAATTCGGCGCAAAGCTCGAAACCGGTAGCGTCGGGCAGGTTTATATCCAGCAGAATAATGTGAAAATTACCCGACGTCAAAAGCCGGAAGGCTTTCTCTGCACAATCTGCCAAGGTGACCTTGTAGCCATAGTCTTCCAGCATTTCGGAAATTATCTGTGACAGTTCCTTGTCGTCGTCTACTATCAGGATATCCATTTTTACGATCAACCCTTTCCGTGCGCAAATCTCGCGAAGACAGGCTTTTATACCGATCCTTTTTTAATTTGTGGGTATTACTGTTAGTTTAAAAAGGGATTGATATTACATTACTCCCTGGAACAGCATATATACAACGTCCTCCACAAAAAAGTCCCTTTCCTCCTTATCGTTAAGGTCGCAGCCCAAAATTTCTTTTGAACAGTCTCCCGCCAGAAACGCGGTTTCGATGGCGGAGGTAAGAATAAAGCATAAAAGTCTTTTTTTCCTGTTCTCCACTTTGTTCCCGATAGTCATTTTCAAACCGTTCTGGGTGGAAACGGAGTTGTTTTTCGGCTGGTATTCCTTAAAATCGCTTAAAATAAATATCTTTGCAATCGCCTTGTTGTCAAAAAAGAAGTCCATTAGTTGCTTTGCTTGACTTGTTACCGATTTTATGACGTTTTCTCCGCTTTCGGTTCCCGAATAGAAGCACAGCAGGATTCTGTTGACTATTCTTTGTACGCACATCTCTATGAGCTTATCCTTGCTTTTGAAATGATAATTTATAAGACCCAAGGCAATGCCGCTTCTTTCGGCAATAGCGCGGGCGGTCACAGCCTTTGCTTCGCCTTTGTTTTCTTCGATAAGCTCGGTTGTGGCTTTTATTATGGCTTCTTTTATATTAGTCACGGTCGCCCCCCTATCGGTTGTCCATAATCAATGCCGGATGTTCCCCTACTCTTAGGTGGCAAGGATTTATAAGACTTTGCAAGAAAAGTCTCTTCATCTCTCGGTTCAGAGGTGAAATGAAAAGCCTCCTCTGAATTGAAAAATTGTTTTGCAATTCCGGCAGCTTGTTTAAGCTGCTATTTAATACCAATAGTTGTATACTTGATTAAAGATTGCACATTAAGCACTAATCTTCGATCATCAATATAATTTGTCTATACCCTGAGTAAAGATTAGGCCCTGTTTGAAAAATCAGAAACGCCGTCTTTTTGCCCCCAAACGGTCATCTTCTGCGTCAAAAAGCCTCGTCAAACGACGGTTTGACTGCGCTTTTTTCCTTGAAGCTAACCATTTTGGGTAAAAATCCGTCATTTCCTCTATTTTCAAACAAGCCTTAGTATAAAACAGCGTAATCTATAACTATTCATCTTTTTTCTCAGCTTCGCGGTAAAGCTCCTGAAGGCGCTGAACTCCGTTTTCCAATCGGTAATAGTGAAACACATAAGGCACTTCAAGCGCAAGAAACAGCACAAACAGCGGCAGAAGATATATTTCCGCCATGGCAAGTCTTAAGGAAATAACGGTCAGCAGCGCGAAAGTCATTGTAACTATCAGATGAACAAGCCTTTCGTGCTGAAAAAATCCGATATTCACTTTCAGGCTTTCAAGACGATTTTTGTTTACATTCCCCTTTTTTACTGCCTCTTCGGTCTGTCTGATATATTCTTTAAGCTCATTTTTCATATGTTCCTCAATAAATAACTTCCTGTTTTCGCAAGAGATGATTATTCTACGGTATTTATCTCCACCGAACTGATAACTATTTTCTGCACCGGGTGACTTTCCTCGTTTCCGCTTTTCTGAAGCTCAACCTCAACTTCGCTTATTGCGTCGATTACGTCAAAGCCGTCTATCGTCTGTCCGAAAACGGTATATCCTCCGTCGAGGAAGGGTGCTCCGCCTACCTCCTGGTATTTTTCGGTCATTTCGTCGGTGCGTTCCTTCAAGGCACGAAGCTGTGACGCATAAGTGTTTCTGTTGGCGCTGTAATAATCCAGATACTGCTGAAAATAAGCTTTTGCGTCTTCTTCTGCGCTTTTAAGCTGTTCGTTAAGCTCATCTATCGCGCTGTCAAGCTGCTCAAGCTGGGCATTAAGCGAATCCTCGCTTATATCGCTGAATTCCCTGTTGTTAACTATATAGAACTGACTCCCGTTGATGCCGCCGGCGTTGGCATAGCACAGCGCACCAAAGTAGTGCCGCATTTTTGAGTTATATTCCACGTTGAATGATGGGTCGCTATCAACCGACATTCCGTCGCCGTTAGCGGAGCCTCCCTGCATCATAAAGCCTTTTACTACTCTGTGTATATCTTTTCCGGAATAATACCCGTTGTTTGCAAGATCAATGAAATTCTGAACTCCTTCGGGGGCTGCTTCGGGATACAGCTTGCAGGTTATTGTGCCATAGCCTTCTATTGTAATAACCGCGTAGGTATCGCCGCTTTTAAGCTCTGTGGTTGAATTTTTGTTTATATCGGCGGTATTGCCCTGAAAGCTTTCGGGGGATTCTATTGTTTTAATTCCGCCGTATTCGTTTGAGTCGGAGGAACAGGCTGTCAGAAAAGCGGTGGCGATGAAAAATGCGATTGCGGTTTTAGTGATTTTGGTCATAGTTTTTCTATCCTTTCTTTTGCAATTGTTTCTTTTTGTATTGTACCACCTTTTTTGTATAATGTCAATGGGTAATGATATTGTTCCCCCGACAAAACCTTTTCGGAATGGGGATTTGTCGGGGGAACAACAGCAAATTCAACAATATTAATACTGATCTTTGATCGCCCGTATTATTTGGCTGATTTTTATTTGGATTTAGTATTATACTTTGATCAAAGATCAGTATTAAACGGTTATCAGCTCCTTGATTTTTTCAAACTTACCTTCTCCGATTCCGTCGACCTCCATAATCTCTTCAATACACTCAAATTTTCCGTATTCATCCCTGTAATCAACAATTCTTTCCGCTATTGCTTTACCGATTCCCGGAAGCTCCGTCAGCTTTTCCGCATCCGCTTCGTTTATATCAATCTTTACAGTAGCGTTAACCTGATTGAAATTTTCCGAAACGTCGGATCCGATTTCAAATATTCCTCCAACAAAAATATCATCTGATTGCCATGTGACCTCGCATACGAGAATTACGACAACACATGCCGCCGCAAACAAAAGTGAAAATATCCAGAAAACAGTATTTTCTTTCATCGGGTCTGCCTCTTATTCCGATTTGCCAAGATCGATATTTCTCACTCTGTCTCTTATTTTAAGCACCATTCCCGGAGCTACCGACAGCTCGTCGATGCCGATTCGCAGAAATTCCTCTGTCAGATTTATGTCGGCGCCCAATTCGCCGCATATGCCTATCCTTATTCCGTTTTTATGAGCGTTTTCCGCCGTCATTGTAATAAGACGCAGTATTGCTTTATGATGGGGGTCGCAGAATCTTTCAACTTTTGGATTCTGTCGGTCGCAGGCTAAGGTGTATTGAGTCAAATCGTTGGTGCCTACGCTGAAAAAGTCCACCATCGGAGCCAACAAGTCGCTTATTATCGCCGCGGCGGGAGTTTCTATCATAACGCCGACCTCTGTGTCTTCCGAATACTCTTTTCCCTGAGCTTTAAGCTCTTTTTTTACATCTTTGCAGATATCAAATATTTCGGTAAGTTCTTCAACGCTTGTAATCATGGGAAACATTATTCCGAGATTTCCGTAAGCGGAGGCGCGGTATAAAGCTCTTAGCTGAGTTTTGAAAATGTCGGGGCGGGATAGGCTGAAACGTATTGCTCTGCACCCCAGTGCGGGGTTTTCTTCTCTTCCTATGTGAAAGTAGTCCGCCTGCTTGTCCGCGCCCGCGTCCAAGGTTCTTATTATCACCTTTTTTCCGGCCATGCTTTCAAGAACTTTTTTGTAAACGTTAAACTGTTCTTCTTCCGTGGGGTAGTCATGTCGGTCAAGATATAAAAATTCGCTTCTGAAAAGCCCGATTCCACCCGCGTCGTTTAACAGAACCGCACCTATATTTTCGGTGCCTTCGATATTGGCAAAAATGTCTATTTCTTTTCCGTCAACGGTAATGTTTTCTTTGCCCTTAAGATTCTGGTGAAAGCGGCGCTTTTCCTCTTCTTCGTTTTGCTTTTGGGTAAGCCTTTCGGTAGTTTCCGAATCCGGGTCGATGTACACCTCTCCCGAAAAACCGTCGACAATAAATCTATCGCCTTCCTTAATTTCCTTCAGAAACTCCTCGCCTACTCCCATAACGGCGGGAATGTTCATGTTTCTGGCAAGTATGGCGGTATGCGAATTTATAGAGCCGTAAGCGGTGACGAAGCCCAGCACCTTGCTTTTATCCAGAAGTATCGTTTCGCTGGGAGCAAGGTCGTCGGTGCAGACTATGACATTTTCTTCCTTAAACAGCGCGCATTCGTTCCCGCCTAAGATAAGGTTGTTTATAATGCGGTCGGAAATATCCTTAACATCGGCGGCACGGGCCTTCATATACGAGTCCTCCATCGCCCCGAACATGGCTGCAAAATTATCGGCGGTTACCGAAACGGCGTATTCCGCATTGACGGACTGGCTGTCTATAATGTTGACAAGCGATTCGTTGTAGTCAGTGTCTTTTATCAGCATCATATGTATTTCAAATATCCATGCGTTTGGTTCCCCAACTTCCTTAAGCGCCTTGTTGTAAATTTCTCTAAGTTGGTTTATGGACTGCTCTTTTGCTTTTTCAAGGCGTATTTTTTCAGCTTCCGGATCGTCGACGCGAATTCGTTTAACCTCGCCTCGGCAATGCTTGAAAAGCGAGACTTTTCCTATGGCTATCGCATTGTAAATGCTGTTTCCGGTATACTTTTTCATTTCGGAACCTCCTTTTGCCAATGTCCACAGTATGGACATACGGACAGAAATCCGATGCTTTTGGCGTACCTATAGCAATTCAAAAAAAGTTTAAACAAAATTACAACAGTGCAAAAAACAAACAAGCTTTGGGGGCGCTGCTCCTGTCCTTCGGACTCCCCTACTTCCCTTTCGGAGTCCGAAAGGGAAGCGGAAAGGACAATTAGCCGCTTCGCTCCTATTTGTTTATCTTTTTGTTGGAATGCTATAATATTAGATTCGCTAAGTCTGGGTCAGCGGCACTGCATTATCAGCCGTACTCTGTCAAAGCGTTTTGCTGAAAGATCCTCTTTTCTTATGTAATAATATATTCTGCCGCAATCTCCGAACATAAGCTTAAAACCGCCGTTTTCTACGGTATCCATCTGGAACAGCAGAAGCCATTCCTTTAATGAGGACTGCACCGCCTCCTGTTTGTCACGGGGAGTCGCTTCGTTCCAACCATCGCCCGGAGAATATCCTCTGTAAGCCAGTTCGCATCCCACGGTCATATTGCCGCGGATAATATCCGCCCATCCTAACAGCTTTGAGCTGTTGTCGGGAGTGTTGATTTTTAAGCCTTTCGCCGCCCTGTCGTAATCGTCCCAGCACTCCGTAAGCTTGTCCTTTTGCAGCAGGAAATCGGGGTAATCCTGATAGGAATCCTCGGAATTTGCCAGTACTCCTATGGGAGGATAACGAAAATCCTCTTCTAAATCCGAAGGAAACTCGGCGGGCTTAAGCCGATTTATATCTCCAAACCAAAATACCTTTTCGCAGCCTGAGTCATTCGGATCAAAGCCGCGCTCAATTATATCCGCATCATAGAAAAATGAAAGAAGCCCTTTTTGCGGGAGCAATTTTTCGGTATCGTATTTTGAGATTTCCTCCAAATTAAATTGAGCGATAAATGAAAGAGGTCGGTTTTTTATCCCACCCTCGCAGTTTTTTCTCTCATAGCGGCACCACTCAAATTCGTTGGGAAGGTCGGGTTTTCCGCCGAAACGTGTGGCGCCGATTACGGTGCGGGCTTTTCCTTCCGCTTTAAGCCTGATGGAATTGCGCAAGGTCTTTTTAAGCTTGTTTTTCAGTTCCATTTTTTACCCGTTCCTTTCCCGTAAAAAATCACTCGGAATTCCTTTGGGCTTTCCACGTCGCATACTCTTCATCAATAACCTTTGAAATCCCTTTATAATAATCCTCGTTCCAAGGCACGAAAAGATATGCCTCGTCGCTGAACTCATCGCTGTTGTATCTGTCGGCGCCGAAATATTTTTCGGCGTAGCCGTCTACGTCGCAGGGGTAAAAATGCGCCGTTTCCTCACCGTTTCCGTAGTACCATTCTGTAAACTCTGCGCCCTCGTGATCGAAATAAGTCAGCATAATCCTACCTTTAAGCGCGTTTCCGTTAAGCAGAAGCCTTAAATCCGGCATTTTATCCGGTTCGCCGATGTTTTCTCTCACGCCGTTGATTATCTCCGAAAAGCTTTCTCTGAACATATCGCTCAGCATATCATGCTCTATAAACCAGCGGAGATAGGCGGCGAGATGGTTGTAGGCGTTTATGCGGTCAACCGGAAGCTTTTTTTCGTCTATGGATTCCATGTGGTATTTTACGTCGTCCATAGTCAGCGCACAAAAGCCCAGTTCGCCTTCAATATAATTTTCCGAGGCGTTGGGACGATCGATTTCCACCACAAAGGATACTATGTTTTCCATTATTTCCAGTAAAGCCGATGCGCCGTTTGTAAGCTTGTAATCCATTTCCTCGCGGTATAAGGGAATAATTTGGTAGAAATTCACATCTTCTCCGCAGGGCAAAGTCAATACGTTGCCTCCGGGGCGTCCGACCTCCGGATCGATTAGAAGTGCGCCGCAAAGAGACGTATTTTCGGCATACGGCTCCTGATTGTCTACCGTATGTCCCCATCCCACCCATGTGTTGGCGGATACGGGAAGTCTGGCAACGTTTTTCAAAAGTCTTATGGGCCAGTAATTGCATTCGTCCGGATCGTTTATTTTCCAGTCGGGAGGCAAAGCGATCATCAGCTCCGCTCTTTCGAGATTTTCACCTTTAAGCTCTTCAGGAACATTCATTTTATGAGCGCCCATTCCCATTGTAGTCAATATGTAATAATTACGTTTTTTTGCGGGAGGTATAACGCATATGTCCACATGAATATCCGGAGAAACAAGCTCGTGAAACACTTCTTTGAATTTTCCGTAATACTTTTCAATGTGTTTTTCCACCGTCTGCATTTCCTTTTCGGTATACATTTCGGGTTCAAAATCATTTGCTTGCATAAAAGCCTCCCGTTTGTTAAAATTTAACTATTTACAGTATAGCACAAAAACCAAAATCAGTCAACTTTAACATATTTTAAATTTTTAGTTACAATTTTGGTACAAAAGCCCGTTTATAATATCCAACCTGTTTTAGGCAAGGAAACATAGCGCAAATATTTACGTTTGATTGAGTTTCCGGATTTTTGTATAATACTAAGTGCAATTCAATCTATAGACAAACAGATTGAATTGCACTTAATATAAGGTATAAGACTGCTTTAATGACGTATAATACCAATCTTTAGTCAAGTTGTAGACTTGATTAAAGATTTACGTCCTAAGCACATTACGGTAAAATCACTCTTCCGCCAATTTTTTAATCTCATCCGGTGTAAAATAATACCTGTTACCACAAAACTGACAGCAAACCTCCGTTTTTTCCCCGTTTTCTTCCGCCAGTCCCAGCAACTCCTTTTTCCCTAAGCTTATAAGCATTTTCTCCGTTCTCTCGCGGCTGCACCTGCATTTATATCCGCATTCCCAACTGTCCAATATCTCTCCGTCAAGTCCTTCAAGCCCCATGAGCGCTATTTCTTCCGCACTTTTTCCTTCGGTCAGCAGCTCGGTAACGCTCTGCATGCCCTTGATATTGTTTTCGATAAAGTCAATTGCAGCCTCGTTTACGGGGGGAACCAACTGGATAATATATCCTCCCGCCGCTTTAACGCTGTGGTCTCTGTCCACCAATACCCCAAGAGCACAGACAGTGGGAATCTGTTCGCTTATTGCATAATAAGAGGTAATATCCTCCGCTATCTCACCGGAAACAATGGGCGACTGAGTTACATGTGGCTCCTTAAGCCCCAGATCCCGTATCACCGCCAGAAAACCGTCTTTTCCCACGAATCCGCTCACGTCAAGCTTTCCGTTGGGTTTTAGCGGCAAATCCGCATGCGGATGGTCGCAGCAGCAGCGTACGTTTCCCATATAGTCGGAAACGCAAACTATGCTCCCGCCCGGTCCTCCGCCCTTAAGTCTCAGGGTCAGAGCATCCTCCTTTTCCTTCATAAGCGCGCCTATAAGGGCTCCGGCTGCCGACAGTCTGCCCATGGCGGCAGTGGCAACGGGAGAAGGACGGTGTATTTTAACTATTTCGTTGCATATGTCCTTTGCGTCCACCGCGCTGCAAAGTACGCTTCCGTCGGCGGACAGTGCCCTAACCAGTTTTCCCATATTTAAACACCTCGTAATTTCTTCTCTTTTCTACGCTTTTTTCCTTGCCGCAAAAATATATTTTTCCGCCGCCGGAGCCTCCGACAGCTTAACGCCCGTGGGGTATTCGCTAATCTCGCATACCTCAAATCCGCATTCTTCAAGCATTTTTACCGTATCCTCCGCGGAAATCGCTATTTCGCTCAGCGAATCGCTGAAACGAGTGTACGACCCGTCTTTGTTTTCACAAAAAAAATCCAGGTACATATCCACCCTGTACAAAGGATCCTTTTCGTCAAGTTCGTTCTGCCAGCCGCAGTACAGCCCTTCATAATCAAAGGTAAAGGCGTTGTTTTCCAGAACTCTTGTATGCTTGTAAATCGTATTCATATCCGCTGCAAATACGCCGCCGGGCTTAAGAGCGGCAAAAATGCCCTTGAAGGTCTCAAAAATCTCTTCTCTGCTTTCCAGATGATTAAGACTGTCCAAAGCGCATACCACACAGTCAAATTCTTTATTAAACGACAGTTGTGTCATATCATTGCAGAGCCACCGTATATCGGGCTCCTTCCTTGCGGCGGCGGTGAGCATGTCAGGAGACAAATCGCATCCCGTTACATTGTATCCTTTATTTTTCAGCGGAAGGCTTAAATTTCCGCTGCCGCATGCCAGATCAAGAAGCTCGCTCTGTGCGCATCTGTAGCCGTATCGTTTAAGCATGTTTGAGTAATAAGTAGCCAGACCTTCATAGTCCACATTTTCGGTAAGCCTGTCGTAAAACAACGAAAAATCCTCATAGCTCATTCTTCGGAAACCTTATCTTCGTTTTTTTCCATACGGTCAAAGGCAAGGGTATACCCGCCGTTTCCGTAGTTAAGCGTGCGGTTGACGCGGCTGATCGTGGCTGTGGAAGCGCCGGTATCCTTAACAATGTCGTTGTAAATTTTCCTTTCGGTGAGAAGCTTTGCAACCCTTAAGCGCTGAGCAATGGAAATCAGCTCCTGCATAGTGCACAGATCCTCAAAAAAGCTGTAACATTCCTCCGCCGTTTCAAGCGTTAAAACGGCGTTAAATAAAAATTCAAAATCTTTTGATTTGTTCTTGTCGTTTATGTTCATTCCCTTTTTTCCTTTCTTTTAATACATAGGCTGACCGCAAAGTTTTTCAATATGTATTTTATCAAAATAAAGTGCAAAAGTCAATAAAAAAGTAAAATATTTTTCAAAAACTAAAAACTTGTCAACCTATTTTAAAAAAGGGTTGACAAGTTTTGGCATTTATGTTATACTACGTATACTGAATTTTGTTTTGGGCTTAAAAAGGAGAAATTGTTATGGGCGTAAAAGAAGAGCTGCTGAGAATATTCGAGGAAAGCGGCGGGCTGGGGCTGTCCGGACAAATGCTTGCGGATAAGCTTTGTGTCAGCCGTACCGCCGTATGGAAGGGAATAAGCAGCCTCAACAGTGACGGATATCGAATTGAGGCGGAAAAAGGCAAGGGATACAGACTTCTTGATTCGGGCGACTTTCTTTCGGCCGAGCGAGTCCGCCTTCATTTACCGGAAGATCTTAGGGAAAATGAAATAACGGTTCTGAAAACGGTGGACAGCACCAATACATTTGCAAAAAAGCAAGCTGCCGACGGAGCAAAAAGCGGTACGGTTATAATATCAGAAGAACAGACAGGCGGAAGGGGAAGGCGCGGAAACAGCTTTTATTCTCCTTCGGGAACAGGCCTGTATATGAGCGTAATACTTCGTGAAGCGCCTGCTTATTGCGACACGGATCTTATAACCATATGCGCGGGCTGCGGAGTATGTATGGCTATTGAAGAGCTTACCGAAAAAAAGCCTCTTATAAAATGGGTCAACGACGTATATCTTGACGGGAAAAAGATATGCGGAATCCTGTCTGAGGCCACTTTTGACTATGAAGCCAAAACAATAGACAGCATAGTGGTAGGCATCGGAATAAACATTACCACGGCAGGATTTCCTGACGAACTGGATAAAAAAGCCGGAGTCATAGGTGTTCCCATAGAAAGGGCAATGCTTGCCGCCAAGGTAACGGAGTGCTTTTTTAAATGTTTAAAAAGAACAAGAGAGGAAAATATAAACGATTACAAGTCCCTTTCCCTCGTACTCGGACGCGAGGTGGAATTTATGAAGGAAGGCCTTTTGCATAAAGCCAAGGCGATTGATATAGATATGGAAGGGCAGTTGATTGTGGAATCAACAGACGGAGTTATGAAGCTGAATTCCGGTGAGATATCGGTAAAGCTTCAGTAAACGGAATAATTCTTGATAACAACAATAACACAATAATAAAAGAAAGGTACAGACAAATGAAAGAAAACACTGACAAAAAAATCAAAACAGCCGATCTGGTAATGATCGCTCTTTTCGCCGCCATAACGGCGGTACTGTCACAAATAGCAATACCCATGCCAACACAGGTTCCCGTGACCCTTCAGACGTTTGCGGTAGCTTTGTGCGGCTACTGTCTGGGCGCAAAAAAAGGGACTGCCGCTATTTTAATTTACATATTGTTGGGCGCGGTGGGAATACCCGTTTTTACCGGATTCAAAGGCGGAATTACCTGTATTGCCTCATTTACGGGCGGTTTTATTTACGGTTTTTTGCCTTTTGCTTTTATAAGCGGCATACCGCTAAACAGCAAGGCGGCGAGGATACTTTTGGGAATGGCGGGGCTTATGGTACTGCACTTTTTCGGAGTTCTTCATTATTCCATGCTTACTTCCAACGGCTTTACGGAATCATTTTTGCTGGTTTCCGCGCCATATCTTGTTAAAGACGCAATAAGCGTCGTGTTGGCTTATTTTGTGTCGATAGCGGTGAACAAAGCGACGGATAAAGCTCTTGGAAGACTTTGACAGTTACAGGCTGTGAATAAGGTTCGATGATTTGCGCTTCTGATTGTTTGGGGTGGTTTGGTTCTTGCTTGGCTGTATATAGCAATCCAAGAAAATACCGCAACATATACCGGAAATTCAAATCACGAATAGCTGCGTTGTTCTCTTCACCGGGTTTATTGCGCAAGCTGGCCGCTTTTGTCGTTCGCCTTGCTATACGCGGTTTGCTCTTGCCGCTATACGTCGCGTTATTTTCTTGGACTGATATAGATTACACTTTTCTTGGATTAATATAGGATTAAGGCAACACCGCACAATAATTTTGTGCAGTGTTGCCTTAAATATGCTTTTGTTTTGGGTATTTTTTTAGGTACCGCTTATGACAGGGAATACTCAACTGAGTAAAAGTGATAGCCATATTACTTTTATTTGTATTTCCCGCAGCCCTTGCACGATAAATCATTGTTTTTATTGAGCAGTCCGCAAGACGTACAGGTCCAGCCCGTTTTTACAAAATTTACCCCACATATTTTACAAAACAGATCTTTTGGAGTATTTTCGGCTCCGCATTGTTTACATATCCAGTTTCCGGCGGGAAGCGAAGATTGGTACAGTGATTTGGCTTCGCAGTCTGCAGCTTTGATAAAGTTCCAAACGTACAGTATTTCCATTAAAACTATCAAGGAAAATAAAATATAAAATCCAAATGACAAGCTTATATCTTCACGAAATCCCATACCTAGCCAAAAAATAAAAACTGTTGCTATAACTGCGACCATATCTATTGCTGAATTTACAATAACCATTCTTTTATTTTTTCTGAAATCTCTTTTTTTACATCTTAAATAAAGCTCCATACCTTTTGCAAAATTTGTGCCTATTACTTCAAAAATTACAAGCAAATAAAATATCGGCAAAATATCATACATTTCCCGCAATCTCTCCGTAATAAGTTCCTTATTCAAAAAAGAACCTTCGTTGATTGTAACTAAATCAGCAATAATTCCTAATTTTGTAGACATCAAAATTAACATTGAAATTATCCCCATCAATGCGCCTGCCACAAATAAGCATATTACCGTCATTTTTATAGTATGTTCACGTTCGTTTGTTCCCAAAAAGGTATTTTTGAACTTATTACCGAAAAAACTGACTGACTTTGAAGACGGTATATGAATAGGAACAACCGGAGTTTCCCGAACATATTGCCGTGTTATATTTCCGTCGATTTGTTTTCCGCATTTATTGCAAAATAACGCCTCATCTTTTACTTGATTTCCGCAATTCTGGCAAAACATAACATATCCCTCCTATTTTATTCTAACAAAAGTCCCTTTAGATCGCGGACCTTCAATCCAAAGGCCATCTGCTGTAATCTTAGCTCTGTAAAGTGAGTTTTCCGGCAGTTCCCAATTATCACCTTTAACTCTTATTATATATTCACCGTCAACATATTCGTAATTTCCGTCAAAAAATTCATAATCGTATTTCCAAATACAAATGCCGTTTGACTTAAATTCTACCACCTCGTAATATCTATTTCCGTCTGAATATTCTCTTCCATCATAAACCGTCATTGCAGGTCTGCCATATACTCTTCCGGCAAGACTCTTATCGGATTGTGACGATACTGCCACTAATATAATCAAAAGAAATATTATTACAGCCGCCGCTATGATAATTACCGACTTGTATTTTTTCACAGTCTCCGATATCAAAGCTTTAGGATTGTTATTTTGTGCATGATTGATTTTTGCACCGCATTTGTCGCAGAAAAGTGAATTAACTTCAAATTTGCTTCCACATTTAGAACAGAACATTTTTTCCTCCTGGCACCAAATTAATATCATTGGTTTTTACAATATAATAACATAATAAATTGGATTTGTCAAGAGAAACTAATGGAATATGTTATTATTTTTAAAAAGGAGGAAATGAATAATATGGCTTATTACAGAAGAATTCGGGAATTGCGAGAAGATAACGATAAAACGCAGCGTGAAATAGCGGAATATCTTGGAACACCGTATCAATATTATGCCGTTTACGAAAAAGGCGGAAGTGAGATATCATTTGAACGTGCTATTGCCCTTGCGGATTATTATAATGTAAGTCTTGACTACTTGGCGGAGAGAACAAACAGTAAAAGAGGGATGTCATTCGGCGAACTTAATCGGGAAGAACAAATGCTTATCGAATTGATATCAGAACTTTCTGGCAAGGAAAAGAAAAGTATATCGGGTTTATTGAAGCAAATAATAAAAATTATTGAAGATTAATCAAAAACGAGATACAACAAGAAAGGCTGTTGCAAATGACAAAAAAGTCATATACAACAGCCTTTTACTATTATCTTATTATCTTACCGTACTTCCGTTAGGCACCTCGTTATCCACCGTAAGCAGCCTTACGTCATCCCCGCAGTCGCAGGAAAGCACCATTCCTTCGCTTACCTCTCCGCAAAGCTTTGCGGGAGCCAGATTCGCCACAAAGACGATTTTCTTGCCTACCAGCTCTTCGGGCTTGTACCACTGGGCGATTCCGGATACGATCTGTCTTCCGCTTCTGCCGTCGTCCAACTGAAGCTTAAGCAGCTTTTTTGATTTTGCCACCTTTTCACAGGCCTTTACCTCGGCGGTTCTGAGCTTTACTTCCGCAAATCGGTCGATGCTTATAACGTTAGCCTTATCTAAATCCTCGTCTTCTTTATATCCATCCTTTTTTGGGGCAATGACCGAGTTAAGATACTCTATCTCCGTTTCCACATCAAGGCGGGGGAATAAAACGTCACCTTTTTTTACCGTTACGTTTTCGGACAGTACTCCGAATTTCGACAGGTTTTCGTATTTTACGTCATTTTCTCCCGCGCCTATCTGTTCAAGCGCCTTGGGCATCATAGAAGGCATAAAGGGGAGAAGCAGGGCGGAGCATATCCTTATGGTATCGAGAAGGTTGTAAAGAACCGAGGCAAGCCTTGCAGTTTTGGCAGGATCCTTGGCCAATATCCACGGAGCCGTTTCGTCGATGTACTTGTTGGCTCTCGAAACCACCGTCATAATCTCGGTAAGCGCCGGAGAAAGCTTTGTTTCGTCAATGTATTTTTCAACCGCGGGAGCAAGACTTTCCGCCATGGCTTTAAGATCGGCGTCAAACTCGCCTTCCTCACGCTCCGAGGGCAAGGTTCCGTCAAAATACTTCACCGCCATAGCCACGGTTCTGGAAACAAGATTGCCTAAATCGTTGGCAAGGTCGGAGTTAATACGGTTTATCATAATTTCGTTGGAATAGTCGCTGTCGGAACCGAATGGCATTTCCCGAAGAATATGATAGCGTATGGCGTCAACCCCGTATCTTTCACCCAAAACAAAAGGATCAACCACGTTTCCTATGGACTTGCTCATCTTTATGCCGTTAAAATTGATATAGCCGTGTACCGAAAGCTTTTTGGGCAAAGGCAGGTCGAGAGCCATCAGCATCGCGGGCCAGATAAGAGCGTGGAATCTCATTATATCCTTTGCTACCATATGCACGTCGGCGGGCCAAAAATCCTTGAAATCATCGTATTTCCCGTTTTCGTATCCTAAAGCGGTGATGTAGTTGGAAAGCGCGTCTATCCAGACGTAGGCTATATGCTTTTCGTCAAAAGGCAGCCTTACGCCCCAGCTAAAGCTTGTCCTTGAAACGCAAACGTCCTCAAGACCGGGTTTGATAAAGTTGTTTACAAGCTCCTTGGCTCTCCATTCGGGCTGAACGTAGTCCGTTTCGGTGAGCAGCTTTTCCAGTCTTTCGCTGAAAGCGGAAAGCTTGAAAAAATAAGCTTCCTCCGTAGCCTCCTTTACATCACGGTGGCATTCGGGGCATTTTCCTTCCGAGTCAAGCTGAGACTCTGTCCAGAAGCTTTCGCAGGGAGTGCAGTACTTGCCCTTGTATTCGCTTTTGTACAGGTATCCTTTGTCTAAAAGGGTTTTGTATATTTTCTTAACCGATTCCTCATGATAGTCGTCGGTGGTTCTGATAAAGCGGTCATAGTCCACGTTGACGTATTTCCAGAGCCTCCGGAACTTTTCCGCGATTTCGTCCACATATTGCTTCGGTGTAACATTCGCTTCCTTTGCCTTCTGCTCTATTTTCTGACCGTGCTCGTCGGTACCTGTCAGGAACATAACATCGCAGCCCTGCATTCTCTTGAATCGGGCGATTGCATCACAGGCTACGGTAGTGTAAAGATGTCCGATATGAGGCGAGGCGCTGGGGTAATAAATTGGTGTGGTTATATAAAATTTCTTTTTATCGTTCATTGTGTTATTCCTCTTTTTTATTTTTTCAAAATGTCAGATTATAAACTGCGCTTTAAAGTACACATTCGTTCTCTTAACGTAAGGCGGACGCATAATATTTTTCTGCCGTTCAAAAACCATCGCCCCTTTCTCGGTTTTTCACTTGATTCATAGTATTATAGCACTTTTTTTATGTTTTGGCAATATTACAGAAAAAATAAAGGATAAATTTACATTTTTCATAAAAAAGACTTGATTTTTTTGTAGTTTTCTTGTAAAATAGATATAAATATCCAAGCTGTTGGTTAAACGTTCCTAATGACAACGTAATTTTCGGCTTGGAATATATTCAGTTTGCGCTTTGACGCGGCGGAAGCGGCGTCAATCCAATCCTTTGCCGTTTTTAATAAAGGATTGCTTCTGAAATGCCCATTTTGACCGATATGTTCCGCAAATCGGTCAAAATCGGTATCGGACGCGCAAGGCAGCTGCGCTTGATTTCCGGGGACGCCAGATTTGCTCCCAAAAATAAAAAATGGGAGCCATGGAGAGTCAAAGAGAAACAAGCCCGATAAAACGCGGCTTTGTCATACATAAAAGCGGCGTTAACGCAAAGAAAGAGGTTTTTTATGTCAAACAGACTGTTTCAGGGTGTCGTGCACCAGATGAAGGACGCAATCGACCGAATTATCGGTGTTATCGACGAAAATGCAACTATCGTCGCTTGCAGTGATCTGACCAAAATAGGCACCACAGACGAGCTTTTTACCATTGAACTTAATGAGACTCACGACACCTATACCAAGGACGGATACACTTACAAAGCGTTTGGTATCCATGTAAGACCCGATTATGTGGTTTTCGTGGAAGGCACCGACGAAGCGGCGGCAAAATACGCTTCGGTAATCGCTGTTTCGCTTTCCAGCATTAAGCAGTACTATGACGAAAAATACGACAGAAACAACTTCATCAAGAACATCATTCTCGACAACGTTCTGCCCGGAGATATCGGAATAAAATCCCGTGAACTTCATTTTAACGCGGATATAAACAGAGTGGTGTTCCTTGTGAACATAATTACCTCTAACGATGTTTCCGCCTACGACGTGATACAGAATCTCTTCCCGGACAAGAACAAGGATTTTGTGTTCAACATTTCCGAAAACGACATTGTGCTTGTAAAGGAAATAAAGAACAATATTGACGTAAAGGATCTTGAAAAGCTTGCACGTTCCATTTCCGACACGCTTTCCAGCGAGTTTTTCACCAGAGTAAACGTGGGGATAGGTACCCCCGTTACGGGAGTCAAGGATCTTGCCCGCTCCTTTAAGGAGGCGCAGATGGCTCTTGAGGTGGGAAAGGTGTTCGATACCGAAAAAAACATAGTAAGTTATAACAATCTGGGTATAGCGCGGCTTATTTATCATCTGCCCACCACGCTGTGCGAAACCTTCCTTAAGGAGGTGTTCAAAAAAGGATCCATTGAGTCATTGGATCACGAAACACTGTTTACAATACAGCGCTTTTTTGAAAACAACCTTAACGTATCCGAGACCAGCCGAAAGCTGTTTGTGCACAGAAACACGCTGGTTTACAGATTGGATAAGATCAAAAAGCTGACGGGGCTTGATCTCAGAGAATTCGACCACGCGATTATATTTAAAATCGCTCTTATGGTCAAGAAATACCTTTCCGCCGATCCTGTAAAATTCTGACGTGATTTAAATATACATTATAGCTATAAAAACACGGGCTTATCTGCATTTCCCTCACTAAAAGGTGGGGGTTATGTGTTCTTTTGACGGGTGGAAAATTTTGCCGCCCGCCTGTGAATAATTATGCCCTTATACGTTTAAAGTATACAGGCGGTAAGGTGTCACAAAATCTAAAGTAAGGAAATCAATATGGTAGAATTAAAAAATGTTGACGTGCATTACAAGGATGGCGGCAAACACGGCGTTGACGCTTTACACGACGTAAATATCCGGATAAACGACGGAGAATTCGTTTTTATAGTCGGAAACAGCGGCGCGGGAAAAAGCACCATGCTTAAGCTCCTGACACGCGAGATACTTCCCACCAATGGGCGTGTATTCGTGAACGGATATAACCTGTCCAAAATGAAAAATAAGAAGGTACCCTATTTTCGCCGCTCATTGGGAATGATATTTCAGGATTTCAGGCTTATTCCCGATATGACGGTGTATGACAATGTGGCTTTTGTGCTTCGCGTTACCGACAGGTCTAACAAGTATATAAGGCAGAGAGTGCCTTACGTTCTGAATCTGGTCAAGCTTGCGGATAAAGCTAAGTTTAAGCCTACCCAGCTTTCGGGCGGGGAGCAGCAGAGAGTCGCCATAGCCAGAGCCTTCGCCTGCGACCCCAAGCTAATAATCGCCGACGAGCCTACGGGAAATATCGACCCGGCGCTCTCATATGAGATAGTGGAGCTGCTGAAGGATATCAATAGGTGCGGCACCACCGTACTTATGGTGACTCACGAGCACGACCTTGTGCAGTATTTCGGCGGCAGGATAATAAACCTCAGCAACGGCTCCGTTGTCTTTGACAACTATATCGGCGGTGACGAGGAGTATATGGAGGGCGAAGATGAGGGGAAGTAACTTTTCATACCTTGTAAAACAAGGTATCGTTTCGGTGTGGCACAACAGAATGATGTCTTTCGCAAGCTTTTGTATAATTATGGTGAGCCTTCTGCTGATAAGCCTCGCCATGCTTATAGCGGCGGATCTTAACGTTGTTATAGGCAACGCGGAGGATAAGAACGAGGTTCTTGTATATGTGGATAACGCGGACGCGGACGCTCTTTTACATATAGAGGAAACCATTAAAAGCAATCCTTATACCGAAAGAGTTGTTTTTTATTCCAAGGAAGAGGCATTTGAGGCGCAGAAGGAGAGAATGGAGGATTACGCGGAGGTACTGAACGCTTTAAAGGAAAACCCTATGCCCGATACATTCCGCGTTACGGTAAACGATCTTAAGAAGATGAACGAGGTCAAAAGAACCTTTGAAACAATCGAAGGAGTGGAAAAGGTGAGCGCCCCCTATGATTTCGCTTCTGTTCTGGTCAGCCTCAGAACCACTCTCACCATTATCGCGGGAGCTATGCTGGTGGCTCTGGTGATAGTCAGCATTGTAATAGTGTATAACGCGGCAAGAACCAGTGTTTTTGCCCGCCGCAAGGAAATAGGGATAATGAAGAGCGTGGGAGCCACAAACTCGTTTATCAAATTCCCCTTCTTTATTGAGGGAATGTTTATCGGCGTTGTTGCGGGAGCGGTTTCGTGGTTTCTTACCAAGATCGCTTATGAAGCGCTGGTTTCCTTCTTCGCGGGGGATATTACGATATGGCAGGTATTGGGGCTTTCTCATGTGCTTCAGTTTGATGACGTTATGTGGTTCATGTTAGCATTCAACTGTCTTGTGGGAGCGCTGCTCAGCGCTATCGGAACGGTGTTCAGTATGGGAAAGCACCTGAAGGTGTAAGAGCTTGTATCCAAAGGAAAGGAGAATACATATGAAATTAAAACCGGGTAAAAAGGCCGTTTCCCTTGCCGCGGCTCTGACGCTGCTTTTGGGCGTTATAACGGCTCCCGGCGGCGAATACAGCGTAAGCGCCGCTTCATCAACTTCCATTACCGACAAACAGGACAAAATAAAAGACCTTGAGAATCGCAACAAGGAAATAGACAACGAGATGTCTCAAATTGACGGCGATATTACCGAAAACGAAGAGCTTCAGGATTTGGCGTTGGAAAAACTTAACAACGCCAAGGAACAAGTGGATAACTACAACAATCTTCTTTATTACAAAGAACAGGATATTGATACCAAACAGGCGGAAATAAATAATCTGGATATTCAGATAGAAGCAAAAGAAAAAGACATAGAGAAAAAGAAAGCCGATATAAGCGATCTGGAGGCGGAAAACGAAAAAAATCTCGAAGAATTCGGCGATATGCTCCACGCGCTGTACATAACCGAAAACAGCGATATGTTCTCTGTTCTCGCGGAATCCTCGGATATATACGATCTGCTGGTAAGAACCGAAATGATGCTCAATATCACGGATCAGAACAACAGACTTATGAATGAGCTTAAGCAGTCTTTGGCTCAGGCGGAGGAGATGCTCGAACAGTTACAAAAAGACGCGGAGGATTTAAATACCCTTCATGTGAAGCTTGACGGCGATATGAAGGAGCTTACCGACGCAAAGGCCGACCTTGAAAGGGAACAGGCGGCGGCAAAGACGCTCAGCGACAAATTTAACGACGAATACAACTATTATTCAACGGTAATAGGCAATTTCGAGTACAAACAAAGTCAGCTTAAAAACGAAAAAGCCGCCAACAAGGAAGAAATCGAGGAATATGAGAAACAAATACAAAGGGAAATAATGTTGGCTCAGCAAAACAGCAGTCAGGTATATCAAGAGGGCGAATGGCTTTGGCCGGTGGATACAAAATTTCATATGATAACCACCGAGTTCGGATACGACCCTTGGAGAAACGGCAACCACAACGCAATCGACATATCGGGCGGCGGCATAAACGGAACCAATATATACGCGTCCAAGGGCGGCGTTGTAATTACCGCCAAGGAAAACTACATACCCGGATACAGCTACGGAAAATACGTGGTAATCGACCACGGCAACGGATACTCCACCCTTTACGCCCATTGCAGCGCTCTGTATGTTACCGTGGGACAAACAGTAAGCCAGGGCGAAGCCATTGCGGCGGTAGGCTCAACCGGCTGGTCCACGGGACCCCATCTTCATTTTGCGGTAAATAAGGACGGAGTGCCGCAGGATCCTTTTAATTATGTGCCGAGATTCTGGTAAAAATATAATAACCGCGATAATCCCAAAAGTATTATCGCGGTTATTTTTTGTATTTTTATTCGGGCAGCCTGTCGCTGAACATCAGCAGATTTGCCGTCACTCTTTCCTTTTCATTCAGCGGTCTGAAGGTACCGTTACCGTAAAGAATGTCCATTGTCATTATCGCCACCGTATTTCCTATAAACAGCTCCGCGCTTCTGCATACAATCAGATCCTGTATCTGCGTAGGATATTTTTTTGCTTCGTTTGCCGCGTACTCTAAAATTTTATCGGCGAACCTGTTTTTTATTTCCTCGTCAAAGAAGGGAATTCTGTCAAAGAAATCCGACGATGAAGTTTTTGCTATCATTATGTTTATTTTGTTTTCGGGGGTAAGGAATTCTCTTTCCCTCAAACGGTTTATTTTTTCGGAATTTGCGATGGTGTTGGGAAGTTCACCGCAAATATACTCATAGACATATTCGTAATCGGCGGTCGGATTATTGACATACCCTCCCTTTCTGGAATCCAGATGGGTATCTGTGCTCCATGAGCCGACAGAAGGGTATTTATACGACCATCTGGTCATGTCTCCGCAGGCTTGGTATCTGCTGTCGTCAATTGCGGATTTGTAATCGGGGGTCAGATTCTCTTGCTTAAGTTCCACAAGAGCGAAATATTCCCCGCCGATAACGGGTTTTATAAGATATTCGGACAAATCCTTTTTTACGGTGATGCCGCTTTTGTTGGATATTCCGTAAAATATCGCCGCCGCTTCCAGAAGTTCCCTGTTTCCACCGGGAACATAAACATCTTTAAAATCCTGTATGACTTCGCGTACCTTAGGCGCGTATTTTTCCGCCAACTCTTCCGCAATTTTCAGCTTTACTTTAAGACCGTTTTCGTATGTCTCCGATGAAAAGCTTTCGGGAGAAAAGACCACGTATGTGGTATAGCGGCCGCCGCTTGTCTTTACCAGATAGCCGTTTTTCTCCAACCAGTCTATTTTGTCCTCGATAAACACAAGAGTAAGCCCAAGCTCCTCGGCTATCTCCGATTTTGTTTTGGGGGACCAATAAACGCTGTACACTATGTTCAGCTCCAGTCTGTCTCTCATAAAATCCTCCGGCGTTCCGCCGAACACCACGCGTCCGCAGTGACCTATACCTTCGGACGTTACGGGAGAAATACCTAATTTTCCGATTTTTCTTTCCATGCGATAGCCCTCCTTAAGTGCGTTTCTTGCTTTGTTCAAATGCCATTTCACCGTTCCTTCGGGAAGTCCCGTTTCCTTTGAAATACCGGAAACGGATTTGTTTTCGTAATAAAACATATAAACTATTCTTCGGCGCTTTTCGGTGAGGAAGGCAATTTCTCTGCGCATCCTTTGCATTTCTTCCACGCTTTCATCGTCAAAGGAATATTCCTCCCAAAAAGGCATTTCCGCGTTTTCAAGAGGAAGACCCTCGTGCTTTTTCTTTGAGGAAACGTATTTGGCATATGTGTTTTCGCTTATCCGCCAGATGTAGCCCTCGATATTGGCAATCTCGTTCGCTTTCAGAAGAGAGGAGTAAACCGCTTCCACTATCATAGAGCACATTTCTTCCGCTTCTTCGTAGTAATAGCATTTTTTTACGGAAAAGCCGTATATTTTGTGAAGATATTCCGTTATAACCGCGTCCGCTTTTTGTTTTTGCATTTTTACGATGATTCCTTCCTTTGGAATTGGGTGGCTTTTGATAATATAGTTCGGAGAGAGGGAAAAAGGTTGGCGGCTTTTAGAAAATTTTTTTAAATTATTGAAAGTATTTCATATAAAAAAGAGAGAAACCGAAACGATCTCCCTCTTTATGTTAAAAAGTTATTTGGCTCTTATTCCTTTTCTTTCCCTTTCCTTGGGCAGATGAGTTTTTTTCGGCGTTTTTACCGTATCCGCCTCAAAGGCCGCCGTATTGGTCTTTACAAGGGCGTTGTCAAGCACCGCTTCTATGTTCTTTACGGGAATAAACCTTACGTTTTCCTTTACAATGTTGTCTACCTCTTCAAGGTCGGGCTTGTTCTCATAAGGAATAATAACCGTTTTTACCTTCGCCTTGTACGCCGCCATTGATTTTTCCCTGAGTCCGCCTATTGGGAGGACTTTTCCGTGAAGGGTTATCTCCCCCGTCATGGCTACCTCGCGTTTTACCGGAATACCCGACAGTGCCGACACAAGAGCGGTGGTCATTGTGACGCCCGCGGAAGGGCCGTCCTTGGGCACCGCGCCTTCGGGAGCGTGAATATGAAGATCCTTGTTCTTGTAAAATTCGGGGTCAATGTTGTATTTGTCGGCAAGACTGCGCACCAGGCTCACCGCTATTTTTCCCGATTCGGTCATTACCTCGCCCAGCGAACCGGTTAGCTCAAGCTTTCCTGTGCCGTTCATTACAAGCACCTCAAGTGGCATTGTAACTCCTCCAACCGACGTCCATGCGAGACCGGTCACCGCGCCCACCTCGTCCTGTTCGGGCAGGGCTTCGGGCAGATATTTCTTTATGCCTAAAAGCTCTTCGATGTTGTTTTCGTTGACGGTTACCTTACTTTCGCCTTCCAGAAGCTTTTTGGCGGATTTTCTGCATACCGCGGCTATTCTTTGTTCAAGCTTGCGTACGCCCGCTTCCTTGGTGTAGCTGTCAATAATGGAGTAGATGCCGCTGTCGGTGATTTTTACCTGAGAGGCTTTTTCGCCGTGTTTTTTTAGCTGCTTTGGCAACAGGTGCTTTTTGGCTATATTGAACTTTTCCTCTCTCGTATAGGAAGGAAGCTCTATGACTTCCATACGGTCGAGAAGAGGAGCGGGAATCGTATCCAGCGTGTTGGCGGTAGTTATAAACATTACGTCGCTTAAATCGAGAGGGATTTCAAGATAGTGATCCGCGAAGGAAGCATTCTGTTCCGGATCCAGCACCTCCAGAAGCGCGGAAGCGGGATCGCCCTTGTAGTCGGAGCGAAGCTTGTCGATTTCGTCGAGGACTATTACGGGGTTCATTGTCTTGGCCTGTGTTATCGCCTTTACTATCCTTCCGGGCATTGCGCCTATGTAGGTCTTTCGGTGTCCTCTTATTTCAGCCTCGTCGCCTACCCCGCCGAGAGAAATTCTCGCGTAGGCGCGGTTAATGGACTTGGCTATGGATCTTCCCACCGAGGTCTTGCCTACTCCGGGAGGTCCCACAAGGCAGATTATTTGACCCTTTACGTCCGGGTTAAGGGCGCGAACCGCAATTGTCTCAAGAATGCGCTCTTTTACCTTTTTAAGTCCGTAGTGATCCTTATCCAGTTGTTTTTCCGCCTTGGCGATATCTATTTTTTTGTCGGATTTTTTGTTCCACGGGAGATCGAGAACCGCGTCAAGATAATTTCTTATAACGCTGTAATCTTGTGAGGCGGGAGACATTTTCAAAAGCTTTTCGGCTTCTTTAATCAGCTTTTCCTCAATTTCCTTATTGAGCTTAAGGTCGTATATTCTTTCCTGATATGTATACGCCTCGTCGACGGAATCCTCGTCGCCTAACTGTCTGGCTATGGCTCTCATCTGTTCGCGCAGATAATAGTCCCGCTGGTTTTTCTCCATGCTTTCGCTTACGTCCTCGTTTATCTCCACCTCAAGCATAAGTATTTCTATCTCGGTCTCAAGGAATTTTAGGAGCATTTCTGCGCGTTTTTTCTCGGAGGTCGTTTCCAGCAGTTTTTGTCTGTCCTCTGTCTTAAGATATGTATTGAAAACAATAATATCTATAAGCTTGGTAATATCCTGTTCGCTCATTGCGCTTTGGTAAAGTTCCTTTGGCATCTTAGGGGCAAAGCTGCAATAATTTGAATAAGCTTCCTTTAAAGCGCGGGTGTATGCCGTGGCCTCTTCCGGGGACAAAAAAGTATTTTTGCGGTCGGCAAGAGGGGTAGGCGTAGCGATGTAATATTCCCCCTCCTTGTGAAAATCCTCTGCCTTTGCGCGGTAGATTCCTTCTACCAATACTCTCGTGGTGCCGTCGGGGGTTTTTAGTGTCTGCCTCACCTCGGCCACTACGCCCACCTTATACACGTCTCCGTTTACCGGTTCGGAAACAAGACTGTCCTTTTGTGCGACGAGGTATATTCTTCTGTCGCCGTCCGCAGCTTCCTTTATCGCTTTTACCGAATAATCCCTGCCAACGTCAAAGTGCAGTATCATCTTCGGAAAAACAACCAATCCTCTCATAGCCAGCGCGGGCATCGTTTCTCTGTTCTTCATATCTGTATATCATCCTTTCGGTACGGGAGTTATCATATATTGCAAAAGTTATCCTGTCTGTATTATTATACTCCAACTTAAGTCCAATTGCAAGTGGTTATTGGTGGAAACCGCGTGAAAAAAAGACAAAAAAGCGGTATCGAAAGGGTAGTTCTTTGTTGATACCGCTGTTTTTGGTTATTTTTTTCTATGTATGGTCTATTTGGCAATTTTAAAGGGTGGATATAGAAGCGGCAACTTGCGTATATCATTCTTTTTTTATTTCGCCGTCATTTTTACCGTCTCGGTCGATTCTTACCGCAATAATGCTGCTTATACAGTTGTCGCTGACTTCCGTTACAACAAAACGCACGTCCTCATAATCCACATGAGGCGTTTTTTCCGTATCCTCCGGAATATATCCCAAAAGGTCGGTAACAAAACCCGCTATGGTATCGTATTCATGATCTTCCGGCAGCGCGTAGCCGAACAGCTCCAGTACATCGTCCGGGTCGGTATCGCCGTCAATGCGGTATTTGTCATGTCCTATTGATTTTATCTGAAGTTCTTCGTCATCATATTCGTCCTGAATATTACCCATTACCGATTCTATAATATCCTCGGAGGTAATGATACCCGCAGTGCCGCCGTATTCGTCCACCGCCACCGCCATGCCCGATTTTGTCTCGGTAAGAAGCTTAAAGGCGTCGTCGCAGGGACAGCTTTCGGGAAGGAACACAACGTCTCTTACAAAATCCTTGGCGGTGTATTTATCCGGATTCTCTTTTCCCACAAGACATAAAAGGTCTTTCACGATAATTATTCCAATTACGTCGTCTATACTTTCCTTATATACGGGGATACGCGAAAAACCATCTTCAAGGGCTAAATACACTATGTCGTCCACCGTGGCGTTTTCGTCCACTGCGGCGATATTAACACGGTGGGTCATAATATCGGACACTTTAAGGTCGCCAAATTCAAACACATTGTTTATAAGCTCCACCGAGGAATTTTCGATTTCTCCGCTTTCGGCGCCCGCGTCCACAAGGGAGCGTATGTCGTCTTCGGTAGCCGGGCGGAATCCCTCGCCCAAAGCTTTTTTAAGTAAAAGATCAAGTCCCTTTTCCAACAGAATAAGGGGATAAAGCAAATAATACGCGGGTTTGCGTTTTCGCCCGTCTGCGTCCATAACATCAAATCCTTTTCCTTAATAAAATTTATTCTCTAAAGAATATACCATATTTTTAAAAATTATTCAAGGGTAAATTAAAAATTTTTAAAAATTTATCATATACCGAAAAACGTCTCCGCGTTACGGTTGCAGATTTTTATCATCTCTTCGGCGGAAACGCCTTTTATTTCCGCCATTTTTGCCGCGGTGGACATAATCATGGAGCTTTCGCAGCGTTCGCCGCGAAAGGGAACGGGAGCCATATACGGACAGTCGGTTTCCAGCATCAGCCTGTCCAAAGGCGCCAGTTCGCAGGCTTCAACCGCTTTTTTAGCGTTCTTAAAGGTGAGTACTCCGGTAAAGCTGATGTAAAGCCCCAAGGAGAGAACTTCGGCGGCAATTTCACGGCTTCCCGAAAAACAGTGCATTACCGCTTTTTTCGGTTTTTCCGTCCGCAGAATGCGCATGGTGTCCTCCACTGCGTCACGACTGTGAATGATGACGGGCATATCAAGCTTATCCGCAAGCCTTAGCTGTTCGATAAATACCTTTATCTGCTTTTCCCTGTCGTAATTTTCATAGTGATAATCCAGTCCCATTTCTCCTATGGCGACTATTTTCGGATTTTTAACCAGGTTTTCGATTTGTTCGAGATAATCATCCGGCAGTTCGTAAATGTCCTCCGGATGTATTCCCACAGCGCCGTAAATTCCTTCATAGCTTTCGGCAAGCCTTACGGTGTCTTCCCACCTGTCCAACGCGCATCCGACTGTTATAAGCTTTTCCACCGACTCCTCAAAAAGCCTTTTCAGCAGAAGGTCTCTGTCCCCGTCATAAGCTTCGTCGTCATAGTGCGCGTGAGTATCTATAAGCTTTGTCATTCCGATTTGTTCCTTTTGAATTGATATGAGTGTAAGTTTTTTATTTCTAAAAATAAATAATATCACAAAAGGCTTGAATTGTCAATGGGCGGTTATGCCGTTGAAACGGGTTCTTATTTTTTGTATATGGGTATCTTTTTTATTTTCTATTCGGTACTTGCAAATTTTCCTGCCAATGTAATAATAGTGTTAAAATATCGGCATTTTTGCGAAGGGAGAACATTATGGCTTTTATTCAGATGAACATTATGTCGTATTCGCTGATGAGGACGGTTTCCGTTAACGTGATTCTTCCGGCGAAAAAATTTTCATGGGGGCAGAAGAGAGAAAAGGGCAGAAAACACAAAACGCCTTTTATGCTATAATTTCCCCCAGTACAAAACGATAAATCGAAGTTTATCGGTTCAATGAAAGTCCAAAACAGGGCGGCGGGATATATTGACCATCCCGCCACCATGTTTTGTTATCGTTCCGTAATTATAAATAGTTTTTTTAATTGGAACACCTAAGATTTATCCGCCCCCACCGGAAGCCGTCCCAAACAGCAAAAAACCTCTTTTCCTTTCATGCACGGCCATTTTAGGATTTCGTTCTCCGATTTTCCCACAAGAGCCGCAAAAACCTTATCGGCGCATTCCAGAACAACCGAGTATGCTTCGGCTATGCAGCCTTTTTTATACCGCTTATTCAAAAACACTACCTCGGTGGATTCCGCAAGAACGGTATAATAAAGTTCACGGGTATCGGTATCCCATTTGGCAGCTTGTTCCTCATATGGAATTACACAATAGAGTTTTGTCGTAGGATCGTCCTTCATAATTCTGATAATAATTTCCGCCGCCCACAGGTCGACACCCTGTTCGCATACGCAGTAAAAAACTCTTACTCCATCTTTATAGATATCGCTTATGTACTGAGCAAGCTGAAGCTTTAACGCGATACACTTGTAGCTGGAGGTATCCGCGCCAAAGCTGAAACGGCGCAACGGTGATGAAATAAACGTACAGGCATTTTTAAGCATATTTTTTTCCTTTCTTATCAATTTTCACAAATTTCGTTCTGTCCTTAGCGTTTTCGATATATTGTACCGATTGCTTTCATTTTACCGCAATATTTGGTTTTTTCAAGTAGTTTTTTTGATAAAAAATACTAAAAATTAAAAAATTTGCAAACCCGCAGTATAAGCGGGATTGCACAGTATATATGACTTTTTTGGCTTTGAAAAAAAAAAGTTAATATGCGAAAAACGGTAAAAATGGGCAATATCTTGTCGAAAAATGGGCAAAATCTTGTCGAAAAAGAAGAATTTTTTATTTCTTTAAACGAGAAAAAATGACAAATTATTCCGGTAGAATTTACCGGATTGTTTTTTTACTTTAATACAATAGCAATCCAAAAAATATTTAAAAAAAATTACACCGGTGCAAAAACACATAAGCTTTGGGGGTGTTGCCCCCGTCCTTTGGACTCCCCAGCTTCCCTTTCGGAGTCCGAAAGGGAAGCTGGAAAATCAAGAGTTATTCTGGGGAGCAATATAGTAATACTTTAGAGCTTGTATTCATAGGATATAGCACGCGTCTTTTCGGCAAATATTGCCGATGACCGCATTGGAAAGCCTTGAAATCCGTCAAGTATTCCTTCGGATTTCCGCCTTGTCCTCGTTAAAATTTGCCTGAAAATCCACGCACAAATCCTATGAATACAAGCTCTTATAAAGGAAAATTTGTTTCTATTCCTCTTCCGCAGAGTTTATCACCAAAATATCCCCTTCGGTAAATACCGTTCTTCCTCTGGGAATAATAACTTTGTCCCCGCGCTTTATAAGCACAACCAGATTACAGTTGTCGGGCGGAAGCTGTGACAGCATAAGACCGCAGTATTGACTTTCTTTTGTAACATTTATCTCCGTGAAATTGATTCGGGTGCTGTCGTTTATTGCGGGGGCGCAAAGTACCGCCGTGTCGCCTGTCCTTAGCTGGGTAAACCCCTTTGGAACTATCCCTTTATTTTTTCTTATTACCATTGCCACAAGCGTTTCGGGGGGAAGGCTGATATCTTTTATCTGTTTGCCTTCCCAACGGTTGCCTTCGTTTATATTTATTTTTATAAACTGTACGGGAAGCTCTTCGGAGTAGTCGTTGAAGGTGGTCATAACATTGTTTGTGTTGTCTATCATATTAAGCTTTCCGGCAAAAGCGGGAATAAACGAGCCTTGAAAGAGAAGGGAAAAGAGAACGGTAATAAACACCGTATGAAAAAGGTCGTATTCCTTGAAGTCGGTTGCCGCCGTTGCCATAATGGCAAAAACAACGGAAGCAACGCCGCGTAGTCCCGACCAGGAAACCAACAGCATCTGATTGATTTTGCAGCGGAACGGGGCAAGTATGCCGAATACGGAAACGGGTCGAGCTATAAAGGTCATAAACAATGCGATGAATATTCCGGGCAGAACCACTTCGGGCAGCTTGGACGGGAATGACAGCAGCCCCAACATAAAGAATATCAGCATTTGCAGCAGGCCGGTTACTCCGTCAAAGAAATGCACTAAGTTTCTTTTTCCGGGAATAGGCCGGTTGCCTAAGAAAATTCCGACTATGTAGGCGCTCAGATATCCGTTGCCGCCCAATATCGCCGGCGCCGCGTAAGCGAGAAGGGCTATTGCCACCATGTATACGGAATCGAGTCCTGCCACGCCGAACTTTATTTTTTTCAGAATCAGCCACGCCAGAACCGCAATCAACGCGCCGAAGGCAGAACCGATAAAAAGCTGCTTTATGAGCATCAGCACCATATCGGAGGCGGAACCCTCGTTTTGCATAAAGGACAGTACGATCATAGTCATCATATATGCAAACGGGTCGTTGCTGCCGCTTTCCACTTCCAGCAGAGAAGCTGTATTATATTTAAGATTGAGCTTTTTTCCTCGGAGTATGGAAAAGACGGTAGCGGCGTCGGTTGAACCAAGACAAGCTCCTATGAGCATACCGCCCATAATATCCATACCCAGAACGAGATGACAGAAAAATCCGGTAAGCACAGCGGTGATTACTACTCCAAAGGAGGACAGCAGGATAGATTTTACGGCGACCGGTTTGGCTTTATGCCAGTTGGTACCGAAACCGCCGTAGAACATAATAAAGATAAGGGCTGCGGAGCAGCCTGTTTCTGCTAAATTATAGTCCTCAAAAGGAATCTTGAAAATACCGTCCGAGCCGAACAGCATTCCCACTCCGATAAAAACGAGGAGCATAGGAATCCCAAATCTTCCCGAAATGCGGTTTGCAAAGATACATATTAAAATTACTATTGCGGTTATCAGAATTACAGTGTTCAATAGCACAGCCCCCTTCAATATGAATATATTAGTAATATAACATATTTTAAGAAGTTTTGCAAGTTTGAGAAGGTATTGAAAAAAGAAAAGCGGCAATCACATTCAGTATAATTGCTGCCATATGCCCCCGCATAAAAGGGTAGGCATATGGCAGCTCAATGGACTGAACCTCGTAATTGTTTCGCAATTCCGGCAGATTGTTTAAACTGCGCTTTAATAAAACCCCCGATTTGTATCATCGGGGGTTTTATTTTGTAATTGACAAAACTCATTTAAAGGTTTATGCACAAGTCTTTTGAAAACTGTTTTTAAATTGTTTTTTACCGATTTTTACTGTTCTTCAACATGCTGTGCTGCGTCAACTTTAAGTTTTAAAACCTGATTCTCAAGCTGAACGGACTGTTCGCTTAGAACGGTGCAGGCGGCGGCCGTTTCCTCGGCGGTAGCCGAATTCTGCTGTACAACAGTGGAAATTTGTTCTATTCCTATCTTGACTTGTGTTATTGCGTCCGCCTGTTCCTCCGCAGCTACTGAAATATCGCTTATGTAAGAACTGGTTCTTTCGGAAAGCTCGGTAACCTCCTTCATTATCGCAGCGGTGTTCTGGGCTATATCGGTACCCTTGTCCACCGCGTCAATGGTGGCGGTAATAAGCTCGCCGGTTTGCTGCGCGGCTTCGCTGCTTTTGGCGGCTAAGCTTCTTACCTCGTCGGCAACCACTGCGAAGCCCTTGCCGGCTTCTCCCGCTCTTGCCGCTTCCACGGCTGCGTTAAGGGCAAGTACATTGGTCTGGAAAGCAATGTCGTCAATGGATTTGATAATATTTTGAATTTCATCGGATCTTTGTTTTATCTCTTCCATAGCCTTGAGCATATGCTCAACTTCGGTATTCTGATACTCTATTTTTCCTGTGCTTTCCTTGGATATTTTATCGGCTTCCGCCGCGTTGTCGGCACTGCTTTGTACTTTATTGGTAATTTCATTGATGGTGGCGGATAATTCTTCTATGGCCGCCGCCTGTCTTGTGGTGCCGTCCGCCAGTATCTTGGAGCCTTCGGCAATCTGATTGGAACCTGTCATAACGTCATTGGAAGATTGTCCGATAGTGCTTATCACTTCTGTAAGGGATTCCTCTATTTTATTGAAGCAGTGATTAATCTCGGAAAAATCGCCCAAATATGTAAGGGATGGTTCAACTGTAAAATCGCCGTCCGCCATTCCCAAAAGCACATGATTTATATCCTGTACATATTCACCCAGAGTCTTTACGGTAAATTCAAGGTTGCGCATAAAATCGCCTATTTCATCGTTGCCGTATTTATGCTCCTGACCGTCAGTGCTGAGGTCGCCTTTGGACATATTGGCCGCCAGTCTTTCGGCCTCCTTTATAGGCTGAAGCACGGATTTTGACAGCAAGGTGCTTATAAGAATGATTGACAAAACGGCAACTACCACCGCTACGGAAGTGGCAATGATTATCATTGTGATCTGAAGCTGATCTGCTTGGGCGGAAGAGCTTCCCGAAAATAAGGCGCCCGCTATTTTTCCGTTTATATCATAGAGCGGAAGATAGTGAACATAATGATCCTGTCCGTCCAGTATCGCCATTCCGTTATAAGGCTCTCCCTTTGAGATAACTTCGGAGGCAACATAAGAGGGCATTTCGGTGCCTACCGCTCTGTTGCCCTCAGAATCGATAAGAGTGGTGGCAAAGCGTATTTTGCCGTGGAACAGTGTCAGTTCGGATTCTATCTCGGCTTTTATCGAATCCAGCCATTCGTTGCGGTTCATATGCATTCCCACAACGATAGCTCCGCCTCCGCTGAGGGGCTTTACCGACTGCATGGTTATTCCTGCGGAGGAATCGGAAACGTAGCCTTTGTAACCGTCGGATCCGACTTTACCTAAATTAAAATCGGAAAGCATGTAGTTCTCCGACTGCATTTTTACGGTTCCGTCGCTGTTAAATACCGCTATGAAATCGAAATCTGAATCTCTTTCGGTACTCCAGTAGTCGGAAATGGTACTTTCGTCCTCCGACAAAGCGAAATCCGAGCTTGTCATATCTTCTGTTATCTGATCGAGCCGTCTTTGCTGCTCGTCAAGACGATGCTGTAGAATTCTCAGGCCTGCTTCCGCATGGCTCATCATAAGAGCGTCGGTATTTGAGCTTGATGTAAATATAATTATTGTGCTGATAAGCGCTGATGCCAAGACAATGCAGATAATGATTGTGATAAGAAGTTTGCGTCCTATTCGTGTGTTCATTGTTTTTAATCTCCTTAATGAATGCAGCAATTGTACCAAGCGTTTTTAAAAATCTAAATTTAAGGCAACATCGCGCAAAGACCGCGCTGCGCGCTTTGCTGCGCATACGCTTTCATCTTTTCCGTCATTTTTGTCCAAAACTCATTGAAATACGCCGGTATTCCTGCGTCGTTTTGGACAATCCGACGAAAAAGCTGACTGCGCGTCTGCACAACAATCTTTGTGCGGTATTTCCTTAATTTTATCATTAGTCACGAAAAATGTCAATAAAAAAAGTAAACAAACATTTAATCGTTTTTTTTACGTATTAAAAATTTATATCCTAAAAACGCCCATATTTTCAGCTCAATTGGTAAACAACCGTTACATTGGTTTCGGATACGATATCCTCCGGAACTATATTCATTTTGGCGGCACATCTTAGAGGTCCCGCTCCATCTGCTTCACCGCGAAAAAGAGTTGGAGACATAAATGGACTTTCGCCGCTGCCGTAGGATATGTTTTGTACGCTTCCGAGTTTCATTCCCGCCGCGGCGGCTATCACACCGGCTTTATGGGCGGCGTCTCTGACCGCCTTTTCAAGCAGCAGGTCGTAAAGACCGTCCTTTTCTTTTACGGTAAAACTTATATTAAACGTGGGAGCGGCTTTTTCACAGGAAGTTAGAGCGGCTATAACGCTGTTCAGCCGATCGGCGTCCAGATCGAATTCAAACTTCAGGTCGCGGGTCAGGGAATACCCCGTAAAGCGTCTGACCCATTTATTATCTGAGGTGGGACAATTTTCGTATTCGGTGCTAAGGTTAAAATCCGAGGTTTTTATGTCTTTTTCCTCAAAGCCCGCTTTTATAAGAGCGCTTATAATTTCTGACATTTTTTCCGCTTCCGTCTCGGTAAGGGCGGAATAATTTTTGTCTTTTGCCGATACGGTGCAGGAAATGGTAACAAAATCGGGGGAAGCGGATATTTTACCGATGCCCGTAACGGTTACGGTGTTGATGTTCATTGCGGAAGGTTCCTTTCTCAAAGTTTTGTTATTGTTTTTATTGTATCATTGACATTGGAAAAAATCAAGAGGCGGAGTGAAAAACGCAGGGCAACAGCATTTACTTTTTAGGAAAGAAAAGAATATCAAGGAACAAATTA
>CAJUFF010000005.1 GCA_910585505.1 uncultured Ruminiclostridium sp.
GCGTCAAAAAGCCTCGTCAAACGACGGTTTGACGAGGCTTTTTCCTTGAAGCAAACCATTTTGGGTCAAAAACCTGTCATTTCCTCTATTTTCAAACAAGCCCCAATTCCCGATCGATAACAAAATTTGTCTATATTATGATCGGGAATTAGCATTACACCCGAGGCACTGTTAACCAATTAAAAACCATTTTTCCAATTTTAATTGGTTAAAAGTATAAATAACCGCAAAAAAAAGTGGGCGAAGCCTCCGCTTTGGGTATAGGAAAACAACTTTAATTCTGTAAATAAAGTTTCGCTTTCTTTATCCAAAGCAACGGCCTCGCTCTTTTTAACGAAGACGCATATTTATTTTGATTCGCTTACGGATTACCGCAAACGTCATAATTCGACGTGAAGCCGTAATATTCCTCCAGCGAAAGACCGGATTCGGTTATGATTTTCGCTTTCTTTTTTCCGATATACCTAACGTGCCATGGCTCATAGACATATCCAGTGTACATTTCCTTATCTTTTGGATAGCGTATAATGAAGCCAAACTCGGCGCAATGCTCCGCAAGCCATATTCCCTCGCGTGTATCGGCAAAGCTTTGATCCAAAGAATTCAAGTCAAAGGTATAACCGGTCTGATGATCGGAATGTCCCGCTCTTGAGGAATATGTATCCGCTTTTTCCGTGCCGTCGCGGTCAGCCCAGCCTGAGTACACTGTTTTCTGAGTATAATATGAACGATAACCCGACACTATGTAAAGCGACAGCCCCTCCGCCGCCGCGGCATTCTGCATTTCAGCTAGCGCGTCGGCCGCCTCTTTTTTTACTCCGGGATCATAATCGGCGGGAAGATTATAGGTTTTATTGGCTATCATTATTCCGTCTACATAGGTGATACCGTTTATTCTTTCGATCACATAGCCGTTTTCGGTTAAAGAAGTATAATCCGCACCGTTTTCTGAGCTATAAACGGTCTCGCTTTCCGACAGGTAATCTGCGTGTATATAGGATCCGTCCTTCAGCTTGTAATAATCCGTGTCGGTTTTCGCAATTACGGCGACTTTTTCGTTCAGTGAGTATTGTCTTACCCTTTCGCTGCCCTGTATCGCAATTATTCTTGAGCAAATATGATCGGTGTTTACGTAAAGTTCACCGATTATTTCCGTTTCAATCCATTGAGGCGAATTATCCGGATTGCACGTATTCTCGGAAGAGCCTTCGACTCGGGAATTACTTTCGGTAAATGTCTCGTTTTCTTCGGTAAAACCCGGAATATCGGAAGAATTTAAAGCGTCGGATGCGGCGCTTACCGTTTTGGTTTCGGTGGGAAATTCCGGTGTGGTTACAGGCTCGGAAACAATTTCCTGCGGTTTCGACGTATTTATCACCGCGACGGATTCGTCATCGTTTTTTATCGTACCGATTTCGCCTATTTCGCCGCAGCCGGAAAAATGCACCGCAGATGCAATCAAAATAGGTATTAAAATTGCTTTTCTTTTTTTCATGTTTCAAAAACGGCAAGCCGTGTAACTGCTGCCGGATGTCCCCCTCCTCTTATACTAATCCCTTTCAAAGCTGCGGTATTAGTGTTTCGGATGCAATCTTTAATCAAGTCTACAACTTGATTAAAGATTGGTATTAGAAATCAGGTTCCTGCTCGCGATTCGGTAAGGAATAAAAATCCACTATAAACCTCAGGATTGCTTTGCAATTCCGGCAGCTTGTTTAAGCTGCGCTTAAAATACCGTCCGATTAAAAATCAGATAAGGGGACGGTTGATTCGGTCAATACTTACTTTAAAGTATATTGACGCCCTTAACCGTTGACTTTATGACAACTTTTCCGTCCGCGCCGTAAAAATATACGGTTCGACCGTAGTTAAGACCGGTATCCGACGCAATTATCGGTATCTTAAGCTTTGCCAGTGCTTGTTTTACGGCAGCCACATTCCTTTCGCCTATATTAAACTGTTCGCTTCTTGCCGCAAACATCAGTGCGCCGCCTGCAATCTTCGCCTGTAAACGGCGGGGATCGGCGCCCATCTTTACCATTTCCGCCACCATATCGGGTATGGCGGTATCGGCGAACTTCATTCTGTTTACATCTCTTCCGCTTAAAGAGCTGCTGTCGGGAAGCATAATATGAGATAATCCCGCAACACCCGCTTTGGAATCGAAAATGCAAGAACCTACACATGAACCTAAAGCATACGTTATAAGCACATCCGGTGGTCTGCATACCTTCCAGTCGGATATGCCGATTGTAATATTGCTCATACTATTGATATTTCCTTTCCTCTTGGAACTTCCGCGCCGCTTATATATTTTTTTCGGGCGGAAAAGCAGGAATAGGTTATCTCTCTTAAAACAGCCTTTCCGGTTTCGGAAGCTTATTTTACGGGAGCAAGAGACTGTGCGCAGTCACAATTTTCTTGACAACCGCGCTAATCACTATGAGAAAATGCTTATACCTCTATTCCTAACTTGGTCATAATTGTTCCCAAAGAATCAATTGTCGGGATAAGAAATACCTCGGCATTCATAGTCTGACCGTCTATGATCAAATTTTTGTCTATATAAAGTATTTTATCACCTACTTCGCCGAATTCGATAACGGGAACGCTCATAAGCGCACCCGCCATATCTACCTGAAAACAAGGCGAAGCCAATTTTACGTCAATTCCCGTAAGCTGCCCAATGGCTGAAACATATGTACCGCAGATTATATTGCCCACCTCAGACAGAGCGGAAACTACGGTTTCGTCCATATCTATCAGCCCGTGAACCTCTTGGTTAAAAAATACTTTTATAATGGTATTTACAAAATTCTTATCCATAAGAATAAGAATCATTCCCTCGATACCTCCAACCATCCTGGACATTACGCCCGCAACCACACGTTCGGCACCTCCCGAAAGATTTGTTGCCTCCTGGAAAGGAACTATACTTATATTGGGCATCTGTATTTGGACATTTTTATTGATAAGGGTGGAAAGAGCAGCGGCAGCATTGCCGGAACCTATGTTTCCCACCTCCTTGAGCACGTCAAGATGAATGTCGGTCAAGTCCTCATATTTGCTGAGAGCCATAATTCAGCACCTCTTTTCTTTTACGGCCATGCAGCCGTATGCTATAACCACAATGTTCCCACAGAAAATTACTCTTAATTTCCGTTTATACCGGAACGATTTATATGGTGTAATAATTCTCAAAATTATAAGGGAAGTAAATAATTACCTTAAATTATTTGCTATCTGCTGCATTTCGTCGGCTGTCTGAACAATTTTGGCGTTAAGCTGATAGCTTCTCTGGGAAACGATCATATTTACCATTTCCTGTGCGATATCAACGGACGAACGTTCCAGATAGTACTGAAGTTTATCCGCTTCAAGGTCTGCTTCCGGAGCACCCGAACGATCGGTTACAAGAAAGTGGTTGCCGTCGGCCTGAGCCAATCCCCATTTATTGGGAACCGTGAATACACCGATCATTTCGGTGAGCGCGGGGTAATCAATTTCGGTGGTCGCCGTATCGTTTTCCCCTTCCGTCTCCGCTACAAACGGAACCGTTATGTGATTTCCCTCATAGTCAAGGACAAAGTCGCCGCCGGCGTTAACCAGCTCCCAGTGATCTCCCACATTGGTTATCTGAAAAGCGCCGTCTCGGGTAAGGTAATCTCTACCCTCGGAATCCCTCACCATAAAGAATCCGTCATTGGGAAGGGCATAATCCAAAGGCTGTCCGTAATCGGTAAATCCGCCTATATCCCACTGAAAATCGGTCTTATTCATATACTGGCCGTGACCTGTGTCCCATTCGGGCTCGGTGGCTCTCTGCTCGGTATAGATACAATCGGCGAAGCTCGGACGAAGCGCCTTATAGCCTACGGTGTTAACGTTGGCTATATTGTTGGCGGTTACATTCATTCCGCCCTGCTGAGCGATCATGCCGGTAGCCGCGGAGTAAAAAGCTATGTTCATACTTATCATTCCTTTCCGGAGAATATTGCGTTTTTATCATTTTTAATTTTATCGGTTTTTAAGGCAATACCGCGAGCGCGGTCTTTGTGCGGTGTTGCCTTATAGCTCGGCAATCTTTACCGCCTGCTGGTTTATGCTGTCGAAGCCTCTTAGGATACGGCTTGCCGCCTCGTACATTCTGTGCGCTTCCATAGCCTGCGTCATTTCCTTTACGGTATCGACGTTTGATTTCTCATACGCCTTCTGAATTACGGCAAACTCCTCGTCGGCAGGTATCTCCACTGGATCGCCCTCGTAAAGAAAAAGACTGTCGCCCTCTTTATGTACATCCGCATCGGGGGGGATATAAGTTAGCAGAAGCGTATCTATGATTTCCTGATTTTCGTTTCTGATAACACCGCGCTCATCTATGGTAAAAGCGTCGCTGCCTATGTAAATATCGCCGTTTTCGCCCTGCACCCTTCCCGCACCGTCAAGCCAAAGATAGCCTTCGTTGTCCAGTCCCCACTGTCCGTTTCTGGTCTGGAATACTCTTCCGTTTTCCTTGCCGTAGCTTACGTTAAAGTACATATTGCCGTACATAGCCACATCAAACGGACTGTCGCTGTACTCAAAGCCGCTTTGCTCAAGATTTGTCTTTGAGGTGTCCACATATGTCTGGTAGCTCATACCGGAGGTTTCGGTTCTCTTGTTCACAAGAAAGAGCTGTTCCTGAAAGGTGTTTAAAACTATCTCGTCCTTGCGGTAGCCTGCGGTATTTATATTGGACACGTTGTTGGAGATGGCGTCCAATATGCGCTGTTGATTAAGCATCGCCTGGGCGGCGGTATAATAGCCTCTGTTCATACTTTATCCTTTCTTTAATTATCCATATAATCCTGTAGCTTTCTTTTAAGCAACAGCATTGATTTTGAATGTATCTGGCACACTCTGGATGCGGTTATTCCCAATACCTTCGCTATATCGCTGAATTTCAGACGTTCATAATAATAAAGTGAAATAACCTGTTTTTCCTTAGGCTTTAGCTCATCTATCGCAACAGCCAGAACCTGACGCAGCTCTTTTTCATAAAGGGGTTGATCTGCCGTATCGCCAACATTGTTTTGACAGTTTGTGTCAAAATTATCCTCGTAAAGAAGTTCTTCAAAGGAAAGGGTAGTTGACTCCGCAAGATTTGCCATTCCTTTAAGCAGCTTTTCTTTTGGTATACCCAAATGATCCGCCAATTCCTGATTTGTAGGTGAACGACCCAAGGCGGAATACAACTCGTTATAGGCCGCGTCCAGATTTTTCCCGAAATGCCTCACGGGACGGGGAACCCAGTCCTGTGACCGTACGAAGTCGATAATCTGTCCCTTGATAAGTATGGCGGCGTATGTTTCAAACTTTACGCCTTTTTGCAGGTCGTAGGTTTCCACCGCCTTAATAAGCGCGATTACCCCCTCGTTGACTATATCGTCAACTTCCGCGTATTTGTCATAAGCGCCCCTTGTGGATATGGCAACGTATTTTACGAGATCCATATATCTCAGGACAATGTCGTTTCTTAAGCCGATGTCTTTCGTCTGTCTGTATTGCTCAAAAAGCGCAAGCTGAGCTTGTGTTTCCGCCATACCGTACCGTCCCTTTCTCGTTATACCGACAAATTACCGTATCAGACCGTAATGTTTCCCACCGCCTGAATCTGGGTGCTGTTGTCTATCTCGCTGTAAGAAAGCACCGTAATGCCCGGCATAAACTGATCCAGAAGCTTCTTAAAATACACTCTCGTAAACGGAGACATAAGTATAACAATTGAGGGAAGAACGTCCTTCACCTTGTCGATCTCCGTATTTGTGGAGGCGACTATCGCGTTTACTATTTCGGGATCGATTGAAAGCACGCTGCTTCCGCTGCCGCTTTTCTTTACTCCCTGGAGGATAATGTCCTCCACCTTGGGATCCAAGGTTATTACTCTCAAGGAACCACCGTCCGCAAAGCGCCTTGTAATAGTACGCTTCAGTGACTGCCGCACATATTCCACGATTACCTCTATATCCTTCAGGTTGTTGGCGTGATCGCCGAGACATTCGAGAATGGTTTCCATATCCCTTATGGGAACGCCCTCACGCAGGAGCATACAAAGCACCTTTTGCAGATAGCCGTAGGAGATTACGTTGGGCACCAGATCCTCCACGATAGTGGAATCGGTTTTCTTGACGTTTTCCACCATGGTGCGCACGTCCTGCCTGCTGAGTATCTCGGAACAGTGAGCTTTTATAACCTCGGACAAGTGGGTTATCATAACGGAAACCGGATCGATCAAAGTGTAACCGGCGATATCCGCCATAACCTTCTTGTCCTCGCTTATCCATTTCGCGGGGATTCCGAAAGCGGGCTCTATGGTGTCTATACCTTCAACCGGACGGGTAACCTCGCCGTTGTCCAGCGCAAGAAGGTGATCCACAAGTATTTCTCCCCTCGCCACTTCTTCGCCCTTTATTTTGATTATATATTGATTGGGATTTATTTCGGGGTTGTTTCTCATTCGGACAGAGGGTATTACCATACCCATTTCCACCGCGAACTGTTTTCGGAAGAGAACCACGCGGTCAATAAAGTTTCCGCCGCTTTTTTCGTCCACCAGATGCAGCAGACTGTATCCGAATTCCATTTCTATTTGCTCAACATTCAGAAGCTTGAATACGTTGTCTATATCGCGGTAGTAATTGCTGTCGCCCTGAGCGTTGGCCGCCTTTATCTCTTCAAGGCGCTTCTGCTCTTCCGCCTCTGCCACGGCAACCGCCTCTTTTTTTCTCGAACGGGATATCATTGCGCCCGCGAAAATCAAAGCCGATCCCAATATGAAAAGTATAGGCTTAGGGAAGCCGGGTATGAGCATGAGCACTATGCAGACTCCGCCGGTAATGAACATTACGGTGGAATTTCTTGTAAACTGAATCTTTACGTCCTCGTTAAAGCTTCCGGTAGAAGCGGATCGGGTTACGACCATACCTGTGGCAACCGAGATAAGCAGGGCGGGAATCTGAGAACAGAGACCGTCGCCTACCGTAGCCAGTGAATAGGTGGAGAGCACCGCGTTAAAATCGCCGCCGTTCATCATACCGATAACCGCGCCCGCAATAAGGTTTACAAGAGCGGTAATTATCGAGATTATAGCGTCGCCCTTTACAAACTTTGTGGCACCGTCCATAGCTCCGAAGAAATCCGCTTCGCGCTGTACGTTGGCACGCCTTATCTTGGCTTCCTCATCGGTTATGGCGCCGGTGTTAAGGTCGGCGTCTATCGCCATCTGTTTACCGGGCATGGCATCCAGAGTGAAACGCGCAGCAACCTCGCTGACACGTTCCGAACCCTTTGTAATTACCAGAAAGTTTACCAAAACTATGATTATGAAGATGATAAAGCCTACAATCGGGTCGCCGCCCATTACGAAGTTACCGAAGGTCTCTATTACCGAACCGGCGTATCCGGTACTCAAAATACCTCTTGTGGTGGAGATATTGAGCGAAAGCCTGAAAACGGTGGTTATAAGCAGGATGGTGGGGAAAGATGAAAACTCCAGCGCTTCCTTAATGTACATGGTCATAAGAAGGATTACCACAGAAAGGGAGATATTCACAAGCAGCAGGAAGTCCAGAAGCGCTCCCCCCATTACTTCGTTAAGGGGTATGATCAGGGCGAGGACGATAAATATTACAAATACGGCGAATACGTTGCCGGTTATTCTTTTGAGCATTCTCCGTCCTCCATAATTTAGTGTTTACGTATATTATAAATCAGATGTTGTCGTTATTTATATCGTTTTCCCTCCGTTTGTCGGCATAAAACCGCAAGCTGAACGGGAATTATGTGTTCTGCGGCTGCGGGGAGGATTTTTTATCCTCGGATACGCGGGCGGTCAGCTTTTTCCTCTGCCGCACCATTTGACCGCGTCTGTCCGGCACCGCCGAGTTAAAGACGGGCTTTATTCCTCTTGCGGCAAACATTTCGGTAAGCACCAGAGCAACCGCGCTGTACATTTCGTGAGGGATTTCTGCGCCAAGCTTTACGTTCTCGTAAAGGCTGCGGGCAAGAGGTCTGTTTTCGGTTATGTAAACATTGTTTTCCTCCGCCACCTTTATTATCTTAAGAGCTAAGGCGTCCTGTCCTTTTGCCACGACTCTCGGCGCGCTAAAAGCGTCCTTGGACTCATATTTTAAGGCGACGGCATAATGGGTAGGGTTCCTTACCACCACGTCGGCGGAGGGAACCTCCTGCATCATACGCCGCTGGGATATTTCACGCTGTTTTTGTTTTATTTTGCTTTTTATCTGAGGGTCTCCCTCGATCTGCTTATACTCGTCCTTTACCTCCTGTTTTGACATTTTAAGTTTTTTCTCAAACTGCCACCACTGAAAAACAAAGTCTGCCGCGGCAACAAATGCCAAGACAATAAAGATAAGCATTACTATATCGAAAACAGACTGCGCTATATAATGAATTGACTGTATCGGCTCCATATCAGGCATTTTCGCGAAATTCACCAGCCGAGACTGTACCTGAGTATAGGTTATAACTCCGATAATTGTCAGCTCTATTACACCTTTAACCACTCCCACTACCGCCTGAGCGGAGAAAAGTCTTTTCACTCCTTGCAACGGGCTTAGACGGGAAAATTTGGGACGAAGAGCCTTTGTATTGAATAAGCCTCTGGTCTGAGCCAATACCGTGATTACAACCGCGCCCATTACTATTGCCGCAATGGGACCTATTATGATAACGCCGTATTTTATTATTTCAAGCGCGTTACGCTGGATAAATTCTATGTTAAAGGTAAAATCGGAGCCTATTGCGCTCAAGTAGGAGGTCATGGCATTTCCCATTGTAGAAAGCATATGCTGCCCCAATATCTTAAGCCCCACAAAAGTTGCCACTACCGAAACGGCTAACATTACTTCGTTGCTTTGAAGGACCATTCCTTCCTTTTCTCGCATATCGCGGCGTTTTTTCGGGGTGGCTTTTTCGGTTTTTTCTTCGCCCGCCACATTCACCACTCCTTTATGGCGCTAAACAAAAAATCAAAGAAATAAATCGGCAAAGCCGCATTGCCTTTTCCCTCCGCAAAAGGGAAGCGAAAAAGACAGATTATTTATTTTACAGGTTTTATGTAAATTACAGCGTTAACTGTAATTATAAGCTTTTTTTAAGTAATTCCGGTGATAATTTAAGATTTTTTTGCTAAAACGTACACGCGCGGAAATCACAGGACAGTACTCCTAAAAAAGGGAGAACAAAATCTAACTTCCGATCATTCCAACCGCGCTGTTAAGGTTGGAAAACAATATATCCAGCAGCATTTCCAGAAAATCCGACATCGGTCTGGCAACTGCGATCAGCACAAACATTCCCACAACTATCTTAAGCTGGATATTTACAACGAATATTTGAACGGTTGGCACTGCTTTCATCATTACTCCTATAATAAACTCCGTTACAAGCTCCGACGCGATTATCGGCATCGCAAACTTTACCGCTAATATCAGAACATTTCCCAAATAGTTTACTATAAAAGAGACCAGATTCAGCGTATCAATATCAAAGCTGTAATTAAACGGCAGGGTGTCGTAAGAGGTTATGAAAAGCTCGATATACTTAAGATGACCGCCTATCAGAAAGAAATAAAGTATAAACATATAGTAGAACAGATTCGCAAACAAGGGCATCTGTATTCCCGTCATGGGATCCATCGCCTTTGCCATACCAAATCCGATCTGCGTATCCATAAGCTCGCCGGCGTAAATGATTACCGTCATTATAAGGTTGGTTATAAAGCCCAGAACAAGCCCCACCGCCAATTCCTTAAGCAGAACCATGAAAAAACCCGGTATGCCGTTAAATGTAAAAAGCATACCTTCTCCGCCAACATACCCAGCCGTCACTATGGCAAAAGCCAAAGTAGCTCCGACTTTTATCCGCATCGGTACGTTCTGTCTTGAAAATATCGGATTAAAGGTGAATATACCCGATATGCGGGCTATCACCAGAAGGTATCCCACAAAGTTATTCACAATTAAATCCAGTATTGTGTCCAATGTTTTATACCTCTTTTTAACAATCCGGTATTCGGCAGTCGGCTATGTCACGGATTTAAAGCTTCATAAGCGCTCTCGAATGGAAGGTCTATGACAGCGGCGTCGACGACATCAGCCTAAATATATTATCGGTAAAGTCAAGCAGCGAATTCAACATCCACGGCCCCAAAGCAAGCAGAGTAAGCGCGACAGCTATTACTTTCGGCGCAAAGGTCAGAGTCTGCTCGTGAACCTGCGTCGCCGCCTGTAAGATAGCGATTATCAGACCCACCAACATTCCCACCAACAAAAGCGGCACGCCCAACTTAAAGGCAAGCCATACCGCTTCGTTGAAAATCTGCATTACAAGCTCCTGACTCATAAAACGTCCTTTCCTTGGTTATCGGAAAATTCCGACCTAATAAAGCAGCTACAAATTAAAGGAGGTAATCAATGTGCCTATCAGCATCTGCCAGCCGTCCACAAGAACAAACAGCAATATCTTGAACGGTAATGAAATCATCGCGGGAGGCAGCATCATCATACCCATTGACATAAGAGTGGACGACACCACCAAATCTATGATAAGAAACGGAATAAACAACATAAATCCCATCTGGAAAGCTCTCGTCAGCTCGCTCACTATAAAGGCGGGAACTACCACCTGAAAGCCCAATTGATCCTGATAATTCTGTAAATTTATCTCGTCTATGTTAACCGCCTGCGGGTTATCGGTTCCCACGGATTCCTCGGAATATATGGTAATATCCTGTATTTCGAGGAAAAACCTCATATTGCTGTTGGTTGTTTGCTTCAGCATAAAGTCCTTCAGAGGACGCCCCGCTCGATCAAGCGCTTCTACGGTGTCTATCTCGCCGTTGGCATAAGGCACGTACGCTTCCTCGTTTATCTCGGCAAGCACGGGCCACATAATAAATATGGTCAGAAAGAGGGCTATACCCGTAAGTATCATATTCGGCGGGGTAGTCTGCGTCTGCATCGCGTTTCTGAGAAAGCTGAGCACGATTATAATGCGCGTAAAGCTTGTGAGCATTATAAGCAGCGACGGCGCCAGAGATAAAAAAGTTATCAGAAGAAAAACCTGTATCGGTTCGGAAGCGTCCATACCTATGAGATCGTACAGCGCGGAGTGGTCGCCGTTATAAGTAACGTCGTCCGGATCAATACTTCCGCCGCCTGCCGTATCTCCGCCTGCTTCCACCGGCGCGGTTTCTCCGCCGACATTGTTTGCCGCCGAAACGCTTATTGACATTACACAGCAGCCTATTACCAAAGCCAAAGAGACTCCCAAGGAAACAAAGAACTTTACAAAGAGCTTTTTATTCTGTTGTACCGCTTTTTTTAAAAGCAACTTCATACCAAGCCCGATTCCTTTCTTTGTTTCTTTTTTCCGTAAGCTTTCTTCCAAGCCTTTTCCATATGGAGTCAATGACGTACTTCATCCGAATCCGCTTCGTTGTCTTCCTCGGCTGCGCCGTTTTTACCGCCGTCGCAACCAACGCTTTCGCCGTTTTCGTTTTCGGAAGCTTCACCGCTTTTTTTGGAAAACACCGAATAAAGCACGGATTTGAAATCCTGAGGGTTATTTTCCGAAAGGGACGACAGATAGTCCTCTTCTGTCTGATCCAGATCGCACAGCTTTTCCACCCTCTGGGGCGTGACGCCTATAAGCATAAGCTTTCCCGCGGCGCTCACCACAAGGAGCATACCGTCTTTGCCCAGACTTACCCTGTCAAGAACGCGAAGTCTGCTTCCCGATCCCACACTGACTCTTTTATTCAGCTTTTTCAAAGCGTAAAACAAAAGAAAGATGAGTCCGATAACACCTAAAAACGATAAAAGCCATGTTATCCAATCCAAAGCGTGTCTCCTTCTCCTTCGGGTTATTTTGAGCTTTTGCCTTATTTCAATCGTCATTCAGTATATATGAATTACGATTAGTGTCAAACCGGCTTTTTTAGCTTACCCAGAAATTAAGCGCATAAACGGAAATAAAGCAAAGGTATTTTTCCTTTGCCTGAATTTCCATTGATGTCTTTTTCACACTGTTCTGCGTTTGCACTGCGGCCGATATTGAAAACAGCATATGTAAGCTCAGCCTAAAACCTTGGAAACGGTCTGAATGATACGGTCAGCCTTAAAAGGCTTAACAATAAAGTCAAGAGCGCCTAATCTGATAGCTTCAACTACCATAGCTTCCTGACCCATGGCGCTGCACATAACCACCTTGGCTCCGGGATCCTTTCCCTTGATTTCCTGAAGCGCCTCAATACCGGTCTTATTGGGCATGGTAATATCCATAATTACAAGATCGGGCTTTTCCGCCGCGTAAGTATCCACCGCCTGTGCGCCGTCGGCCGCTTCAATAATATTTGTATAGCCGTTTTTGGTAAGTGCGTCCTTGATAAGCATTCTCATAAAAGCAGCGTCATCAACCAGCATAATCTTTTTGTCCATGTTAAAATACCATTCCTTCCTTTTAGGGAGTTTTTAATTGATTGAAATTGAAATGTAAAAAATCCGATTTATTGCTTTTATTTCAACCCTTAGTCCTTGCCGAGGGTATCCATTAATTTAGATTTAATGATTTCGGTAATTCTCACCGCAAAGTTATCATCAATTACCACCACGTCACCCTTGGCGATAAGATTTCCGTTTACCACTATGTCAACGGGTGCACCTGCCTGACGTTCAAGTTCGATAATGGAACCCTGAGCAAATTCAAGTATATCTCTTACCTTTCGCCTTGCGCTGCCTATTTCAACGGAAATTTGCAGCGGTACGTCCATGAGTAGATTAAGATTATCCTTTTGTTCACCCGTAAGCTTTACCGAAGGCTCGTCAAAACTCTGAAACTGAGCGTTCTGTACGTTAATGGGCGCTCCCTGCGGCATGGGATAACCGTAACCGCCCTGCGGAGGCATCGGATAGGGAGGATAAGGATATGGCATCTGCGCACCATAGCCCGGAATCTGTCCCATAGCAGCCGGATCTGCGGCAGGCATACCCGCGGTAGGAGCGGTTTGAGGTGCGGGAGCAGCTTGTGCCGGTGCAGGTGCAGCCGCAGGGGCGGGAGCCGGAGCAGGCTCAGGCGCGGGAGCAGCTTCATCCATGGGGCCGGCATCCTCCCCCATCATCTTCGCCGTAATGGTTTTTGCAAGATCAATGCTCATTACGGAAGCAAATTCCGATTTTATAACGCCGTCGATTTCCAAATCGAAGTTTACGGCGACCACTTGGTCGTCAGGTTCAAACTCGGTAACGTCAAGATTGCTGCTTACCTCGTCCATTATTATCGCCTGAGGCGTAGAAATATCAATAGTAAAGCCCAAAAAGTTGGAAAGCGCTGTGGCGCTGGCACCCATCATCTGGTTCATTACCTCGGATACCGCGCTTATGTTGAGTTCGTCAAACTCAAAATCGGGGGAAACCTCCAACGGCTGTCCCATAAGCTGATTCAGAATGAGCTGAACGTCATCCTGCTTCCAAACCATTATGTTCGCGCCGCTTAAACCTTTTACGTACTGTATTTTAATGCAGACAGCAGGCTCAAGCTTATGATATTCCATTTCCCTGGCGGTTTTGACCTCTACCCTCGGAGTGGTAATCCAAACCTTTGCGCTAAGCATTTCGGACACCGCAGTAGCGGCACTGCCCATACTTATGTTGAGTATTTCGCCTATGGCGTCCTTATGCAGATCTGTAAATTCAACATTTGACATACGCTAAACCTCAATTCTTCTATATACATTTTCGATTTTAACGGCCTTTTTGTTGTTGAGTACACCCAACTTTCCGTCAAACCAGGTGGCGTCGCCTACGCGAAGCACAACATTTCCGTTTATATTTTTATCCAGCGGAATTATATCGTTAACCTGTAAGTGCAAAACGTCCGACATCTGAAGCTGTGTTTCGCTGAGCACCGCCGTAAGGGTAAGCGAGGTCTGATTCAGCGTGTTCATTATGGTTTCTTTGCGTTCTATTTCACGGCTGAGATCGGTGTTCTTTCTCGCTATTTTGTTGCTTTTGGTTACAAACTTCTGCATTATTTCGTCAAGGTTCAGCGCGGGAATACAAACCGAAATAATGGATTTGTTGTCATTTACCGTAGCTTCCAGAGCCACGATTATCATTGTTTCGTCATAGCCAACGGTGGAAATAACACGGGAATTGGTCTCAAGGGTAGTTACAACAGGCTCAATATTCAGGTAATTTTTCCACGGCTCCTTAAGGAACTTGGCCATATCGTTTACCACCTTTGACATAACGCTGGTTTCAAGCTCAGTGAAATCACGGTCAAGCTCGATACTTGTGCCGGAACCGCCCAACAGACGGTCAATCAAAGTATAAGTAAGCGAGTTTGAAAGCTGCAATATGGTAGTAAATTCTTCAATGTTCTTTTCTTCAATGCCTAAATCCAACAGACCCATTATTACGTAATCCGGAAGGGCGTTATTGTATTCAAAATACCTTTGTTCCTCTATCGAAATCAACGTTACCTTACAGTACAGACGCAGGAGTCCCGTAAGGTATGAGGACAAAAGCCTGGCGTAGCTTTCGAAAATAGTTTCAATGCTGCGCACTTTTTCTTTGGTAAACTTTTTAGGAGAACGAAAGTCATATTCCTTTATATTCTGGTCGGGTTCTTCGGATCTTTGAATTACTTCTCCCGAAAGAGCTTGATTTAGTAAGGCGTCTATTTGTTCCTGCGTTAAGGTATCCGCCAAAACTATCTCCCCTTTCGTAACTTTATTTTCTTCCCCTTACCTTCGGGGAAACAGACCGCATTCAGCAGCTTTTCCACACCCTTGAAACATGATGGAAAATAAAACCGCCTAAATGCCTCGGTTATTTAACGCTGCACATTTTTCTGTCGATGAAAGATTTCATAAACCAAATACCGCCGTCTTACTCGGTTTCTTCCGTTCCCGCCTCTTCGGGAGGGGCTTCTGTGGGCTGAGTATTTTCATACGCTTCGGTGATGATATTGCCCTCCTCGTCTACCGGGTGGATAATATCATCCGGAATTCCGTTAACAGCTCCGGGAATGCCGGGACCGCTTTCATTGCCGAGAACGTTGCCTTCCGAGTCAATATTTGTATTATATTTGGTTTCAAGATTGTCTATGATCTGCTGTATAGCATCCTTGCTGTCGGGGTTGGCGTCTCCGCCCGACTGGCTGATACCGTAGTCATATTTGAGAATATCCTTGATAACGGCATTGCTGTGACTGTTATTGTTATTCCTGATAATGACCAATTCAACGCGTCTGTTTTTCGCCTGTCCCTCGGCAGTGCTGTTATCGGCTATTGGTGTGTATTGCGCATAGCCTTCCGCCTTAAATTTTTCTGAATCCACCGTACGGCGGTATTCCATAAAGTTAAGAACGGCACAGGCTCTCGCCGATGACAAAATCCAGTCGTTTACTTCGGAAGGCCCCGTTATCGCAGCGGTATGTCCTCCTATGTTGACTTTGGCAATATAATCGTTTAACGCCTTAAGTCCGGGAATGAACATTCCCACGGCTTTCCTGCCCTCGTTGGTAAGTTCCGCGCTGTTCGGAGCGAATAGCACGGAATCGCTGAAACGAATGGTAATGCTGCCGCTGGAGCTTACGGAAACGCTAATCTGATCGTCGGTAAATTCGCTGTTGGCTATCTGACCGCTTACCCATCCGGCCAATTCGTTAAAACTCGTGGGCATATCGCTGTTGGTGATATCGTGATCCTTTTCCCCCACTCCGGGAGGCTCCAGGCTATTTCCATCGTCGTCTACGTCATCATTAACAAGCTTTGGATCATCTGCCTGAACAAAAGGGTTTATATAGGAGCCTGACGAGGTAAAACTCTGAAATATGTACTGCCATTTTACCGGATCGGGGGTAGATGTAGCGTAAAGCAGTACGAAAAAACACATCAGAAGAGTAACCATGTCCGAATACGTGTTCATCCACGCATTGGGGTCTATCTTAGGTCGTTCTTTCTTTTTCGCCATACATATACCCCCTTATTTTTTGTCGCATTATAGTATACCATAAATTTCGCTATGTTGCAACCCGAAATTTTTCCTTTTAATATGATTCGGCTAAAAATTGCCGTGAAATACGCTTTTTTTGCCTTGAAATATTTTAAAAAAATTTTTTTGTCTTTCAAATCGTAACAGGTAAAATTTTTCCCGTCCGAGCGGATTTTCGGAAACTAATTTATAACTGAACACAAAAAAGATTTTATTCCGCCTCCGACTTTTCGCCTTTACCCTTTAGATCCTTATCTGCAAGCATGAACTCAAGCTTTTCTCTTATAAGTGCGGGGTTTGAACCTGCCGCAATAGCCATTGAACCCTGACAGATTATCTGCATACACAGTATTTCCTGTTGGTCTGCATTTTGAAGAGCACTGGCAAGAGGCCCGAAAATAACGTTTGCCAAAAGGGAACCGTAGAATGTGGTAACCAACGCAGTAGCCATCGACGCGCCCAAGCCGGACGAGTCATCACCCATTACCTTGAGCATGTTTATAAGTCCAACAAGCGTGCCGATCATACCGAAAGCGGGACCCAAAGCTACACCCTTTTCAAAGAAGGCTATGTTGCCCGCGTGGCGATCTGCCGTAAAGTCTATTGCTTCCTCCAGCATCTCACGTATTTTTTCGGAGTCATTGGCGTCTACAAGCAGCAAAAGACTTTTCTTCATGAACGGATCCTTCGCCTTATTGGCGCTGTCTTCCAGAGTAAGTATACCTTGACTTCTCGCTACTCTCGCGTATTCGACGATCTCGTCTATGTACTTTTGAGGATTGTATTTCGGCGGTAAAAAACAAATTTTAAAAAGCTTGGGCAATGCCGCCAGCGTTGACATGGGGAAACTGGCGACAAGTCCGCCGAGGGTACCGCCCACGGTGATGAATATAGAAGCGGGGTCAATAAAGCTTGATATTTCACCGCCGTTCATTATGCCGAAAAATGTAAGACCGAAGGCCAAAACCCAGCCTATGATAATCGTAATATTCAAGGATACGCCCTCCGTTTAAAGGATTTTTTACCAATGTGAAATCCGAAAAGCCGTCGTTTCGTTGACTTATGCCGATAACGCCTTCCCCGACTTTTCACAACTGATTAATGTTATCTTTCGGCGCTAAGCGCCTTTTTTATGAAGCTTTGTCCGACAGCCGCCGTCAATGCTCCCGAAAATAATTTTTCTATTGTAAATCCGGATTATCCCTTCTCGAAGGGATCCGTCTGCTGTTGCGGTTAAATTTTATTATTTCATCCATGATCTCGTCCATGGACTCCTGGACAATATAGCTGTGACCGTTGCTTAAAACAATTATAGTATCTGGATTTTGTGATACGGATTCTATCTGATCCTCATTAAGAAGAAATTGTTTTCCGCCCAATTTTGTTAAATAAATCATAATATACAGACGCTTAAGATCAACCGTGCGCCGCTCCTTTACGTTTTATAACGGGATGTTTTTTCGACACGTCAATCAATATTTTCTGCGTTTATTGACGATTGCATTCCTTTTTTGTTTTAACTCATTCATAAATATATCAACGAATGGGCGCCGACCGTTTATGCACGACCGGACGCCGTTTCGTCAATATTGCGATCACCGTTTACCAATGACAAGCCTATAAAATAAACGGTGATCTATTATGTTTATTTCGCTTAGTTCTTTTTGGTTTTTACCGTATGTTACCGAAAACTACTTAAGTTATCTCTTAAGATTTACAAGCTCTTCAAGCATTGTATCGGTAACGGTGATAACACGGGAGTTCGCCTGGAAGCCTCTCTGAGTAATGATCATATCGGAGATTTCCTGAGAAAGGTCGGCGTTGGACATTTCAAGGGCGGTAGATACTATGGCACCGGAGCCTACGTCGTTTGCCTTTTTAAGCTCGGGATCTCCAGAACTCAAAGAGGTTTTCCAATAAGTGGTTCCCACCTGATCCAAGCCTTCGGGGTTCTCAAACAACGCCAGATCTATACGACCCATGGCAATCGTTCCATGTACGGTGTGTACGCCGTAGATTACGCCGTCATCGTCGATAAAGATGGATTCAAGGTCCTTGGTGGTCTGTTCGGCAGCGATGGAGCCGCCGGTAAGCTTTACGGTTTCCATGGTTTCGGCGATGCTCTTATAGAAGTTGTCTTTACCTTCTTTAAGGCCAAGCCTTACATTGGTGTCGCCGAGATTATTGGCAATATTGACGGAAATTGCGTTGCCGGTGGTAACATCGGTACCGGCAACCTGAGTAACGGTGATAAGCTTTTTGGGATCGCCGCCCGCAGCTTCTTTGATTGCCGCGTCAATCTGTTCTTTGGTAATATCGGTTGTGGTGGTGTTGGGAATCCTCAGTGTAAGCACGTTTCCGGACCAACTCGCCTTTACGTCGCTTGCATTGTTGTCGACAGGCTTGTAACCAATAATGTTGATTTCGTATTTGTTGGCGAAAGCGCCTGCGGTAGAAGCTTCAAATGTAAGGTCAAGCTTTTCCGTTGTAGGATTGCCTCCGGCAGTTGCAGGAGGAATGGTCACCGTATGCTCAATCCTATTGTTAGCCTTTGTCGCGAGTGTATTGCCGGGCTGGTTATTATACTCGATTTCAAGAGGAAGTATACCGGGTATGTCAATACCACCAGCTTCCATAGCTTCTTGAATCGCTTGTTCAAGCGTTTTTAAGCCGGTTATCTCGTTACCGGCATCGTCCAGAACTTTTTGTCCTTCATAAATAAAAGTCTGATCCAAATCTATTCTTACGGTAATAGTTCTGTCATTTTGAGTAGCGAACGGAGTCTCGTCATCATCAATATCCATTATATTAAGAGAAATATTTCCGTTATCACCGTAACCGGCAGCGGAAATTGTATATGTATACTCGTTAGTACCGTCCTTATATACTTTTTCCACACTCGCCTTCTCGTTGTCAACGGGAGGAACATAGAGGTTGATTCTGTTTGCAGAAGCTTCAATTCCGGTGGGATCGCCGCTGACGCCCAATACGATATTACCGCTGGCGTCACAAAGGTTGCCTACGTTATCTATATGGAAATTACCGTTTCTGGTGTAGTAAACATTGCCCGCCTGATCCATTACCTGGAAAAAGCCTTCGCCCTGGATGGCGCAGTCGGTAACGCTGTCGGAATAGGTAAGACCGGACTGTGTCATTATCTGACCGATGGAGTTGAGCTGCGCGCCGTAACCTACCTGGTTAGCGTTGCGGCCGCCGCTTGTGGTGTCTCCGCTTGTGGCGTAGGATTTATTCTGATAGAAAACATCCTTGAAGGTAACGGCGCTTGCCTTATAACCTGTGGTGTTTACGTTGGAAATGTTGTTACCGATAACGTCCATTCTCTGGTTGTGAACCTTAAGACCCGCCACACCGGAGTAAAGTGATTTCATCATAAGCTTATTGTCCTTTCTGCTTTGACTTGATCCGTGTATTTTACCGCCCTTCAATCGGTCGGGGCGAAGATGTTTCCTTTCGGTCCGACATCATACAATCACGGTCGAGTCTATGTTTGTAAATACGTTTTCTTTTAAATCCGCCTGTGATACTGTTGTAATAACCTTGTTGTTCGCGACGCTTACTATATATGCCGTTCCGTCCACCAATATGAGGGACTGACCGCAGCCCTTCTGCGCCGCCAGCTCAACGCCCTTGTTCAGCCGCTCCAACGCGTCGTTTTCCGTAACGTCAATTTCTCTGCTTTCAAGCCTTTTGATGGCGTGATTGCTGAACTGTACCTGACTTTTTCCCGACAGCATTGTGCGAAGCTCTTCCGCAAAGGAATTTCCCTTTTCGTTAACTTTGGGCAGATCGACTTCCGCGGAAATATTACTTTTTACACTTTCAACAGGCTGATTTATTATGCTTTGGCTTCTTGTCTGTAAAAACTCGCTTAAAAGCATAAGCTCACCTGCCCTTTCAATTTAGACAAAATATTATGTATATAATATCATATCCATCAGATCGTTTGACTGACCTTCCGCTTTATCGTCGGAAGAATCCGAATTGTCCGTTCCTTCCGACGGCTTTGTTTCCGTTTCGCCATCGTCGGTATCGGGTTCCGTCTTGTCATCGGTATCGGGAGGAGTTACATCGTTGGGCTTATCAAAATCGCCTACCTTTATAACGCTGTCCAAAGGATAAGATAGACCCTTCATTACGATACGGTATACTCCGTTTTCCACTTCTATGCTTTCAACAATTCCGCTTTCGATAATCGTTTGATTGTTCCCGTTTTGCGCTTTAAGCATTACATTCTTACCGATAAGGCTTACCGCATATGCTCCGTCAGTAGCCGACAGCGTGCTGCCGGACGGGTTGCTGGAAACATTCATTACCGAGCCTAAGGGATAGCGCTTTCCGTTAACGGTGATTTCAACGTTCTTTTCATCGCTTATATCAACGCCGGTAACTATGCCGGTTTCAATCTTAAGCTTTACCTTTCCGTTTTCATCGACGCCGTCTCTGGTGGACACTGTAACTGTTCTTCCCGCAAGGCTTGAGGCGTAATTTACGGTGTTGTAGTAAAGGCTTCCCTCGTTGGTCTGGAGCGCTGTAAAGCTGGCCAGCTGTGAAACAAACTCGGTGTTGGAGGTGGGCTCAAGAGGATCCTGATTGGTCATTTCCGCCATAAGAAGCTGGAAAAACGTATCTACCGACACTATCGATTTGTCATCGTTTTCAAAATACTGGGCGTATTTGCTGCGAACATCATCAATGCTGCTTACGGGATCGGTATTGTATGCCATATTTTCTCCTTTCCGTCCTTTTGGGACAAAATTAAATTTTATTTAGGAAGTTATGTTCAATGTGTAAACATTGCAGCTGACTTTTCGATTTCAGACCGCGCTTTGAAGTACCTTTTCAAATTCGCCGTCGTCGTCGCCGTCCTCTTCAATGTTTCTCACATAAGGGTTCTTGCTGCTTCCTTCATAATTCTGCTGTTCCGCTCTGCCGTCCTGCTCCGCACCGTACACTACCTGATATTTTTCAAGCTGCGTCCCCTGATCTCTCATGCTTTCCTGAACATTTTCGGCTCTTGAAGCAAGAATGGCCGCGGTTTCCTTGTTATCCGCCGAAATGGTTACGCTGAGCTTACCCGCGTTTTCCACAAGCTTAATGGAGATCCTGCCCATGGTTTCAGGGTTAAGAGTAACCAGCAGCGTGGTTTCCTGACCCTTTTCGGGAAGATTGGCAAGAATCTGATTAACCACCTGAGTAACTACCCTGTTTACCGCTCCGCCGATAGGAAGAGTTCTGGGAATCGGGGCTTCGATTGGTTTTGAGGAAACAAGCTTTACATCGGAGAATGATATGTCTTCCTCCCCATTATCCGACTTTGCGTCGCTTTTTTCCTCTTTGGCGTTACCGAAGTAAGCGTCCGCTTCTTCGGATTCTCCTTCAGCGAGAGAACTTTCCTTTTTCTTAACTCCGAAAAGCCGCGCAAGCTCGTCAAATTCGCTTTCGGAAGCTTCCTCGGTCTTTTCGTCCGACAAATCCGCTTCCTTTACCGATATCGAAGCCGATTCATCTTCTCTTGCAGCCTTAAGATTCCGCTTTGCATCGTTGTAAACGGTAAGCGCAATTTGTTCGTACATACCGTTTTCCGCTTCATCAACTTGAATTTCGGATACCTGCACTTCCCTGACGGAAATCTGTTCCGTTTCGGTCTGCATGGGTTCCGCAACGGGTTCTTCTACACTTTGGGGCAAAACTGTTTCGGAAACGGAGTGGAAGAGGGTTTTTTCCGCATTCGCATTATTTCCTGCCGAAAAATCAAAGTTTTCCGATATGTCCGATGTACCCGCGGAGGATAGAGACATATCCGCTTCGGAGAGATAAGCGTTATCGCCAGACAAAGCGCTTTCGGATTGATTTTCTCCTATCGGCGTTACCTGTTCGGCAGCCGATATGAACTCTTCAGTTTGCAGCGCCGTGCCGGAAATGTTTCCTAACGACCGGAAACCGTTTACTGCGGGAAACACACCGGATTCAGTTTCCGCTTCGACTGTGTGCGACGGGGCAACCGACTGCCAAGCAAAATCGTTTGTCTGAATGTCGGATACGGTGTGAGCGTCAATGTTCACTTGAGCAACCGTTTCGGTCCGTACGGTTATGTTGTCCGACGAATGTGTATGTATCGGCGGAATAACGGGATCGGTACCTACTTTTCCGTGTCTGTCAAAGTCAAACTGCTCCGGATAAAGCTTATTGTTCGTCTCTTTTGCGGGAAATCCCACAGGATTTTCGGAACCCTCCGTCTCAACGGTCTCGTTCAAGTTGAAGACGTAATCTCCAACAAACGACGCTTGGGTCTGCGCAGAAGCTTCTCCGCTCATTTCGGCGTTTTTCTCCGCGTTCTCAAGCATATTTTCAATGATCTGCATGAGCGCTCCGCCCAAATTCTCCTCGTCTTCGTCCTTATCGGAACCAAAAGGCGAATCCGTGTCGGTTTTTCCGTTAATACCATCCACAAGCTTCATAAGAAAGAGAAGAAGCTTTTCTTCAAACTCTTCCCGATTCTTTTCCGGATCGTTCAGCTCCTTAAACGCTTTCAAAATCGCATTTTCCAAAGCTTCCTCCGCCTGCTGCAAAAGATTCTTGGTCACAGTGTTTTCATTTTCCCGCGAAAAAGAACCGGCAGCCTGCGATAAAGCTTCATCATTTGTCTCTTCGGACGCTTTTTCCGTTTCACCGCTTTCGGGACGTTTTATGTCTTTCAACTGTTCAAGCTCTTTTACCGCCTCTTCGTCAATCTTTACACTGCCGCCGTTTACCGCCGATTCGGAATATATCTCCGATTTCTCCGAGCTTCCGTTTACGTCGGTCTTTGACGCAGAAGCAGTATTTTCCGCATCGGAAGAATTGATCGCGGACGAATCCTGATTGTTTGCTCCCGATACCTTCACAGGCTTAGCGGCAGTTTTGCCGGAAGAACTTCCCATGTCGGTAATTTTACTGCCTGTTTGCCTAAGACTTTGCATAAATCCGTCGGAAATTTTCTTTCCGGAGTCGGCGTTACCGGATTGGGAAATCTGCTGCCGTAAAATAAAGCCGTTTGCTACATTGATATCTGTCAAAATCGTACCTCCTTTCGTATAAAAATATTTATTGAAAAGGACTTTAGTCCTGTTTCAAGCCTTTTTTTAAAAAAACCGGCTCATAAATGCCCACGTTAATAATTATACACTTTTTTGCATAAAAAGTCAACAAATTTCAGCCAAAAAAATATATCATTTAACTAAAAATATTCTCTTTAAAATTAAGAAATTTGGTTAAAACACAAAAATTACTGTTTAGCCGCCGCGACCTGCTTATTCCCACCGAAAAACTCTTCGAGAAAGCTTTCGTTTTCCTTGGTCTCCCGCTCACGGTATTCCTCAAGCTGATGCTCCTCCAACTTTTCAAGCTTTTTGACTTCCTTGGTCGCTTCCAGTACGTCCTCAAGCTTTTTTTCTATCTCTATGTTTTTTTCGGCTATCTCCCTACGCTTTAACTCCAGCTCTTGCTTCCTTAAGGTAAGAAATCTGTTGGCAACCGATATTTCGTTTGGGAATGCTCCCCTTCGGTATATTCTCCGAAGCTCCTCCGTTTTTACCGATATGGCCTTTTTAATGTCATCCTCTTCCTCCGTAAGCTGAGTAAGCTCCGCCCGAAGAGCGGCCAGATCGTTTTTTTCCATTTCCTCAAGCTGCATTCGATATTGTTTTATTCTGTCGAGAGTGAACTGAAACTTCTTCATTTTTACGATCATTCCTTCCTCTCAATTATATATGAAATATCAGCTTTTTTGTTTATGAAAAGCAGCATAAAATCCGGTTTTACTGCACAGATTCCTTCAGAAGCCTTATTGTATCGGTCAAGTCAAAGGATTCGTCTACTGCCTGAGTAAGAAAACCGTTTATTTTGTCTATTTTGGAGATAGCCTCGTCAAGCTTTGGATTTGTTCCGCTTTTATATGCGCCGATGGCTATAAGATCATAGTTAGAGTTGTAAAGAGCAAGAAGGTTTCTGAGTTTTGCCGCCGCCTCCTTATGACCTTTGTCGCATATGATGCTCATAAGTCGGCTTATACTCGGAAGTATGTCTATTGCGGGATAATGATTCTGTGCAGCCAGCTTTCTGGAAAGGACTATATGTCCGTCAATGATACCTCTCACCGTATCGGAAATAGGCTCGTTGGTGTCATCGCCTTCTACAAGCACGGCGTAAATTCCCGTAATGCTTCCACCCTCAAAGCAGCCCGCTCTTTCAAGCAGCTTAGGCATATCGTTATATATCGAGCTGGTATATCCTCTCATTATTGGAGGCTCTCCAATGGAAAGACCCACGTCCCTTTTCGCCATGGCAAAACGGGTAAGGTTATCCATCATCAGCAATACGTCCTTACCCTGCTGCATAAAATATTCCGCAATGGCGGTGGCCGTCTGAGGACACTTGCTTCTCATCATGGCAGGCTGATCGCTTGTGGCTACCACCACAACGGAGCGCTTCATGCCTTCTTCGCCCAGATCGTTTTCTATGAACTCTCTTACCTCACGGCCACGTTCTCCTACGAGAGCAATAACGTTAAGGTCGGCCTTGACCTTTTTTGCAATCATTCCCATAAGGGTACTTTTACCTACTCCGGAACCGGCAAATATACCTATTCTTTGACCCTTGCCCAAAGTACACAAACCGTCTATCGCCTTTACGCCCAATTCCAGCGGCTCCGCAATCTTAGGACGCGCCAACGGGTTTACCGGTATTCCGGAAATGGGCATTTCGTCGGTATAGTCAATTTTACCGCCGTTATCCAGCGGATTACCGATTGCATCGACAATACGTCCGATAAGGGCGTTTCCCGTTTTTACCATAAGCTGTTTACCCGTATTGTCGACTATGCTGCCCGGTCCTATGCCTTCGATGTCGGTATATGGCATCAGAAGAACTTTATCCGACTGAAATCCTACCGCTTCCGCAAAAATAAAGTCTTTTTCGCTTCCCTTTTTGTAAACCCGACAGACGTCGCCTATATTGCATTCCGGTCCGCTGGCTTCAACGGTCATCCCTATTATTTTTTCTATTTTTCCCATACTGCGCCTTGGCTCAAAGTCCGCAAGCGCTTCGGTAAATCCTCTTAAATCCATAAAAAAACCTGTTTTATTCTTTTAAAATATGTTCCCGTCATCGTTTCAAATCATACGGCAACGTAAGAAAAGCGTAAATAATGTAAAAAAGCGCTTTCAGAGTAATTTTTATTGAAAATACCATCTGTACGTTGAATCAAAATAAATTTAATACTGATAACCATTTTGACTATGATTTTATCCTGTGTCAAAATGGGTTGTTAGTATAAGACAAAATTATTCCGTTTCTGTCACATCGGAAACGAAAGCAGCTTCCTCGTCGGCGACTCCCGCTATAAGCTCCGCAGACTCGGCCGTAAGCTCTGGTTTCGCTTCCTTTACCGGCTTGGGCTGCTTTGACGTTTTTGAAGCTCTGGCGGGCTTAGTCTGATGTTTCGCGGCCGGTTCCTCTTCTTCTTTGGGCGGTTCCTCTTCTTTGTCTCTGAATTTCCCCCTGCCCAATTCTCCGATCATTTTAAGCTGTGTGGAAACTCCCGCGTCAAATATCTCCGTGTCGTTTTCCAGCATCAAAGTTCCGGACTCGCTGTCAACTACTTCAAATTCAACGTTGGCTGTGGGGGAGAAGCATTTTTCGTACAACCTGAAATCCGCTTCCATATCCTCGCTGAGATCATGCCTGGAAAGTGTGACTCTGATGTTTTTGGTATTTCTGAACTCTTTTGCGGCGGCGGTTATCATTTTTTCCAACGCTTTTTTATCCTTCTGGTTGAACACCGTCATGGTTATCTTTTCCGCCACTTCCATTGCAAGATCGAAAACACTCCTGCGCTGCTCCGACAGAATATCCGCCTTTTCCTTTTCTACTTCGCCGCAGAAGCGCTTGAGCTCCAGAAGACCGTCTTTACACTTCTTAAGACCTTGAATATAGCCTTCCTCTTCGCCTTTTTTCAGACCTTCCATAAAGCCTTCGTCAAGGCCCCTTTTTCTTGCTTCGTCATAGGTATGCACCGATTTTTCGTCAATCTGAGCCAAAAGCCGCCTTCCCTTGTCCTTGGCTTCCTCAACAAGCTTTTCCGCTTCCTCTCTTGCTTTCTCAAATTCGCTGTCGGCTCTTTTGCGCATCTCCACGGCGTATTCCTGACCCTCGCGGCGGTACTGCTCTCTGAGGTTTTCTAGCTCAGCGAAATCTATTTTCGGCTCTTCCGGCTTTTTTTCTTCCTTTTCGGAGCCGTTCTCCTCAGATTCATCTTCCGATATTGATTCCGCAGTTATTTCGTCTTCCTTAGGTTTATTTTCGTCGGAGCAGATTCCTATTCTGTTGTTTATTACGGCGTCGCCCTCTATCACTATGTTCTTAAAAGGATTACTGCCTTTGATAACTTCAAACATCGCGTTATTTCCTTTAACATATCAAATAAAATATGCCCGAAAAATCAATTTTCGGGCAATAATAATTTTATCTGTCTTAAAATACTGTATTGCCTTATTTTTATTTTATCAATATTCCGTAGTTTTAAATTTAAAAATTTGCTTCTATTGAAATATGTAAAATATGTTAATTTGCGCTGCCGAGACTTTAAGCGATAATCTCGTCCTGCCCGCTCTTGGAGATGGTAACGACGCCTTCTTCTTCAAGCCTTCTGATAATGGCAACTATGCGCTGCTGTGCTTCTTCAACGTCACGCATACGAACATTGTGAAGGTATTCCACGTCGGTCTGAGTAGCTTCGCGCTTACGTGCAGACATATTGGCGTAAATAACTTCGGCCACATCGGGTGTGGAGCCCTTGATTGCGGTAGCAAGGTCTTTGGCGTCCACTTCGTTGATAAATGCCTGAATAGACATGGAGTCGAGATGAGCGATATCCTCGAACACGAACATCTTCTGACGAATCTCCTCCGCCAGCTTCGGGTCGCGCAGCGCCAGTTCGTCGAAAATAAACTTTTCAGTGGAACGATCAACCTTGTTCATTACGTCGGCTATGTAATTGATACCGCCTACCTCCATGCTCTCGGTGCTTACCAGCATGGCGAACTTGCGTTCGAGGGTTTCTTCGACGGACTTTGTAAATTCGGGGCTTGCGCTGTCCATCTTGGCTATTCTTTCAACTACCTCTATGCGGACACTTTTCGGAAGCTCCGACAATATGGCGGAAGCCTGATCGCTCCGGCAATAAGAAAGGATCAAGGCTATCATCTGGGGATGCTCGTTCTGCACCATTGCCAGAAGATTCTTATAATCGGCTTTTCTGACAAAAGCAAAGGATTTTGTCTTAAGCTGTTTGGTTATACGTTCAAACAGCGCCTGCGCCTGTTCGGGACCAAAAGCCTTTTCAAGTATTTCTCTCGCGTATTCCACGCCTCCCTCGGAAATAACCTTCTGGGTAAGGCACAACTCATAAAATTCATTAAGCACGGAACCGACCACGTCCACGGGCCAATAATCCATTTTGGCCACTTCTACGGTGATCCTTTCAATTTCTTCGTCGGTAAAGTGCTTATAAACCTCGGAGGCGTTGGCCGCGCCTATTGAGGAAAGTACCATAGCGGCTCTTTGTATAGGGGTTATTTGCTCATCGGGCAATTTAGTCCCCTCCTTTCATAACTATCGGTTTTCAATCGATCAGTCTTCCCCTCTCATCCAGCTCCTGATAAGCTGCGCGACAATTTCGGGATTATTCTTGGAGAAGTCTCTGATTTCACGCTTAAGAGCCTCGTCCCTGGTTTCGGGCTGCTCCTCGCTGAGGCTGGTAAGCTCAAACTCCGTTTCATCCATTCTTCCGGGGTTAAGCATTTCTCCTCCTCCTTCTTCACCATATCCGTAGCCATCGCCCGCTTCTGTCGCGGGTATGGGCGCCGCTACAAGATGAGCCGCTGTGCGGCGTTTCTTTCTGGAGCCGGGCGCATTGAGGGCAAGGATAAGCAATACTATCAGTACAATACCCAAAATAATGATGATAGCAATCATCACCATGCTCTGACTGCTTACGCTTCCGATGTTCAGCGCCGCGCCGTCTATAATCGGATTGGTGGTTTCAATAAATGGCGTGGTCTTGATGGAGACGTTTTCCACATCGGCTCCGATGGCGTTAGCTATGGTGTTGCGCCAGCGAAGCTCTTCGTCAGCGGTAAGGTCGTTATTGCTTTTTACAACCACTGCGGCGGAAAGGGTGCCTATGCTGTAACCGTCTTTTTCTATCTGCCGCTTGGTCTGATTTACAAGGTTATTTATTTCACGTGTGTATTCGTAATAGAATTCACCGTTCTCGCCCACCTCAAGAGTAGGGTAATCGGGACTAATGTCCGAATCCACCACGGTGCCCACCATCCCGCCTTCCTGAGCCACTCCGCCGGCGCCGTTCTTTATTTTCTCATTTTCAATAATACCCGATTGCTTGGTACCTATGATATTTCCTTCGTCATCGTATAAAATATCCTGATTGGCGCCGCTGTACTCAATTTCCTCGGTCACCATGCTGTCAAAATTAAGATTAAGTCCAACCGCCACATTGATGCCGTCAAAGGTATTTAACATAGCGGTCTTTATGGCGTTCTCGTATTCCTCCTTAAGTCTGTTGCGGTAATTGAGACGCTTATAGTAAATCTGGAGCTTTTCCTCCTCCTCTTTTGCGGTATTGGTGGTCATTTCGGGGGAGAGCTGGACTCCGTCCTGATTGGTTATCGTTATGTTTTCTCTGTTGAGTCCGGGAACCGAATTTGCCACTAAGTTGTACATACCGTCGATCTGCTCCGAGGTAAGCTCTTCTCTGAGTGTCAAAGCCACGGAAGCGGTAGGCTCCTCCTTGTACTCGTCTATAACGTAGCTTCTTTCCTCCGGAATGCCGAGCATTACCAGCGCATCGTCCACATGAGTGAAGGTGCGGAGAGTAGCTCTGAGGTTATCCTGTATCTGCTGCTTTTGCAGCTCCCTCATCTCTTTATCGGTGGAGAACATGGTGATACCGCTGGACCATGTATCATAGTTGAAGGTGGACTTGGGGAAGCCCGCTATGCTCATGCTGACTCTCATTTCCTCCACCTTGTCTTCGGGAACCAGTATGTCGCCGTTGGCGTTTATTTTTATGTCCTGAACTCCGAGAGTCTCTCTGGCATATGTAACTATTTCCGTAGCCTCGGCGGCAGAAGCATTTTTAAAGAGCACCGCATAATGCACCTGACTCATAATCGCCGCAAGCACTATTGCGGATACCAACAGCACCGCCACTCCGGCAGATATTAAAATAATTGTTTTCTTGCTGAGGGAAGAAATTTTAATTTTTAAGAAATTCCCTGCCTTAGCAAGAGTTTCTTTTACCTTATCCATCAAACAACCTCTTTTTTTATCTTTTTCCTATTGTCAGATAATACAGCAATCAAATACTCATCTTAACGATCTCGTTATACGCGTCTACCATCGCGTTTTTAACGTTTACAAGCAGGTCTGTGGCTATTTCCGCCTTGGTGATGTTAGCCTGTATCTGTTCAAGGTTGTCGGTATTGCCGAGCATAAGCTGAAAAATATCGGACTGTTTCTGGGCGTTGGCGTCCACCGCGTTGTTGAAAATACCCTTAAACACGTCCATAAAAGTGGGAGTCTGAACCGATTCTTCGGAAAGCGCCTCCTCATCGTACTTATCAAACACATTCGATACGGATTCGAGAGGAGTTATTGCCGATGAAATAGGAACTATAAACATATCGCTTGTTTCGTCCTTTCTTAAATATATTTATAATCAAAATACGTTTACCGCGTGCCTCATATGACGTCCGCGCCGAGGCTTCGCCAATTTTTTCCGTTTTATTTGCCTATGGAAAGCGCCCGCTGCGCCATTTTCTTAGCGCTGTTGAAGATAGTCAGACTCGCCGTGTAGGAGTTTGTGGCCTCGATCCAGTCATACTGCTCCTCCGCCACGTCAACATTCGGAAGATAATAATATCCGTCCTCGTCCGCGTCCGGATGCGAAGGATCATAAACGGGCGTCAATGGGGTTTCGTCCTCCACTATCTCGGTTACCACCACTCCGTTGCCTGTGCGCTTGCGTCTGTCCGACATATTCATCTGAAGCACGCTGCTGAAGGGCATATTTCCGTTTACTATGGTCTCCGTTTTTCTTTTTACAAAATCACTTATGTTTAAGTTGTCATATGTAGTGTCCTCGGTAAACACCACCACTTGACGCACATAAGGCGTGCCGTCCTCCGTTCTGGTGGTTACCGCGTTGTTTACGTTCTGTGAAATGATGTCCATTCTTAGCCTTTGGGCCATCAATCCGGAAACTGCTATATCCAAGCTGCTGAGAAATGCCATATTCTCGTTTCCTTTCTCGCTTATTTTTCGCCGTGTTCCTCTTTTTCGGAGGGATCACACGGATTTTCGTGCGGATTCTTCCGTATCGCTCTTAATTCGGGATAATGCGAAAAGAATCGCTACCCAAACCGCTTCAGCTTGTTACTGTCTGCTCATGGCGCTGCGCATAAGAGTGAACTCACTGTCCATCTGATTGATAAGCGCTTCCTGCAATAAAGCGTTTTTAACAAAAAGCGCCTGCTGCGTGTCGGAATCCACATTGTTGCCGTCGGGCTGGTCAAAGGTGCTGTTGTCGGAATAAATATAACTGGCCAAATGCAGCTCCTTCTTAAACTTTGCGTTCTCAGACGCGTTTAACTTGTCCTTAAGCACCCCGCTGAAGGACAGATATTTGCACTTGTAACCGGGGGTGTCTATGTTAGATAAGTTATGGCTTATTACCCTTTTGGTCTGATTCACGATATCAATTCCCTGTTCTATCAGACGAAAGCCGGTTGTATCAAAGAGAGCCATCTTTCTATTCTCCTTTTAAAATGAATTTCTTATGTCATTGTTTCCAAACTGTGTAAAAACCGAGTTAAATTAAATAGGTATTTGTGTAAAAGACATAAATCCCATAATTTCACGTATAACAATTATACAACAAGAAGCAAAAAAAAACAACTGCTTTTTCAAAATTTTTGCAATATTTTTTATATTTTTTTGTTTTAGCACACTTTCCCCGACTTGACATAAGATAAAATACCGACATTTGATCAAAATACAAGCTTTAATAGCGATCGTACCAATATTTCGCTTCCTCCGCAAGTCTTTTCAGTTCGCGGCGCTTTCGCACAATATCCGCTTCCTTGAAAACATACTCTTTTTTGGGGGGAATTTTTTCAAAATCCCTTTTAGCTTTATCCATAGCGGCGGCAATCCTGCCCGGACGCTCAAAATCCATCGGCAGCCGCACCACACCCGCGGTTTTATAAGACTTTTCCGCCTCGTTGTACCACCACTTGTCAAAAACGGGAAAGCCGTCTTTCACATGATATCCTAAGGCGCCGCTTTCACCCTGATATATTCTTATTTCACCCAACAGGATCAAATGCTTTTTTCTTTCGTCAAGATACGCCTTGTCGTAATTTTTCAGCGGAATAACGCAGACGCGGCGCAAAATCGTTTTTTCCCCGAAAACGGTACAGCTTCCCTTATATTCGCTGAACACTGCCGCCTTCGGAAGTATCTCAAAATATGTATAACGTCGGCCGACCCTTATGTAATGATCGCAGACGGCGGCGTAAACAATGCAAAGCGCCATTCCCGTCATAACACACCCGCCTATCATTAGAATGTAGGAAAGCAGGAAGGTTATATCCGCGACCATCTTCAAATTGAACATAAGCGCCCAGATAAGCATCATGCAGAATTGTGCAAGGGGGGTAACGGTAAGTATCATTGCTTTATTCCGCCGCTTGTTGTATTTTGCGGTATAAGCGTGAAAATATGCCGTCGATTTCGCCCCCTTTTTGACAAACTGCAAAATATTTATTGTCCATGATTATGTTCTGATTTTTTGCTTTTACTTTTTCCGAAACACCTGGTTATGAATGTTCCAAGCCTCTTATATCAATCCCTTTTTAAGGCAATATCGCACAAAGATTTTCGTGCAGACGCACAGTCGGCTTTTTCGGCGGATTGTTCAAAACGATGCAGGAATACCGGCGTATTTCAAGGAGTTTTGGGCAAAAATGACGGAAAAGACGCAAGCGTATGCGCGGCAAAGCGCGCAGCACGGTCTTTGTGCGGTGTTGCCTTAAAATCACGTAATGTCCGCAGTTTAAAAAGTGATTGCCGCCGAAACGCTAATCCCACAGTTTTTTCTTAGAAATTTGTCGGCAAACCGCTATAAATATTTTTCCCATTTTTATTATACATTTTTTCTCTGAACTTGTAAAGAAGAATTTTTTTGCTTTTTTACCAAATTTTATTAAAATTCCCGTTACCCCCTTGATTTATTAAACAACTTAAGGTATAATTATTTCATATCGTCTACATTTACACAATTTAGGAGAATATAGATATGCTTTCAAGAGAACGGATACTTAAACTTGAAATTCTGACTCCCGACGAGGCACACACTAAGATCCTTTCCGCTACAAATAAACAGTTTTCGCTTCAGAACAGCTCTACCGGAAGAGCCGATATGCTTCTTATAATAAAAGGACGAGGGCTTCCCGAAATTGACGCGGGAAACGATGTGGACGTGATTGTTCATATGAAAAGCGGAGAAAGAATAAGATATCCTTCATACGTAACGGTTTCCACAGAATACCAGCTCAATGTGGTCATGAAAACCGACAAGCCGCATATGATGCAGGAACGCCGCCGCTACTATAAGGTTGAGGCAGACATAAATTGTATAATAAACTCGATAGAAAGAAACGGCAGCAAAATTGTTCTTGAAAACCCGGCAGTGGCTCAGATAAAAGATCTTAATATAGGCGGAATATTTTTGTGCATCTGCGGCGCCGACCTTCAGAAATCCGACTTGCTTATGCTGACCATTCTTTTTGAAACAAAAAACGTGGATATAGCCGCTGAAATAATAAGAGTTCAAACCAATGCCGCAGGCGACGTTACCGGCTACGGATGCCGCTTCACCAATCTTACCCCAACAGTTGAGGAAACCTTCGCCAAATATGTCTTCCGGGTACAGCTTGATAACTTCAAGGATTAAATTTTCTCATATTCGGATAATTGCGTAGCCTAATATTTTTCCCTTTTTACGGAGAGGAAGGACCGACCACTTATGAAATTAAAAACGGTATTCAAAATTCTCATTATCTCGTCTATCCTGCTTCCGGCAATGATAGTCGGAATCGTGGGAAGCGCCAGCTACGAAAACTTTTACGGAAGTATGGTATCTTCCGAAACCGCTTCCGTCGCATACAGCGCGGCAAAATCACAAAGCATACTGTTTGACCGCTACGCCTCAGAACTGGCCGCAATGGGACGGATGAGCATCATACAGCGCGCGGCGGGCGGAGATTATAACGCCATAAAGGATCAGGTGGACGAGCTGCTTCTTTCGAGAGTAAACGAGGACGCCGCCCTCAAAGACCTTATTATAATGGACGGAAACGGTTACTCGGTGGCTGCCGTGGTACCGTCCTCTCTTGCGCAGACATACAAGGACTTTGACAAGCTGACGGCCATCCCCGACAACAGCGCTTATATCAGTGACATTTCCTTTGACGGTTCAAAGTATGAGGGCACCTCAATCTTCATCTACATAATAAAAGAAATAACCACCGCCACGGGCAGCAGAGGATATATCGGCGCCGCAGTCGATATGATGCCTCTTTGTTCAAGCCTTAGCGCAACCTCCTTCTTTAACAACAAGGGTGTTATTGTATTCATGGACTCTTTGGGCAACGCGCTTAATGTAAACGGCAGTGCGATGAGAAACACCGACTGGTCGGTTCCGGTTGATATCAGTCTTGACGCTTTGGCCAGCCTCGGAGAAAATAACAAATACGCCGTGTTTAACGAAAACGGATATTATGGCGCTTACGGAAGAGTAAACGACAGCGGTTGGATGTGGATAGCCTCCTATCCCGCCTCGGCAGCTTCATTTGACGCAATGATAGTGCTTATTATCGGTCTGGTGGTATTCGCGGTATTTATCGTAATCGACGCTGTTATTGCCTTTAACATCTACCGCCGCGCCATTACCCCTATCAGCATGGTTACTTCCGTAATGGAGGAAATAAATTCGGGAGACCGTCAAAAGCGGCTTCCCCGATTCAAGACGTATGAGTTTCAGGTTATATCGGAGGCCTTCAACTCTCTGCTTGACGAGTTTTATGTTTCGGAGGACGTACATAAGACCATAGCCTCCTTGTCGGAAAGTATGCTGTTTGAATGGGATTTACACGGAAAAACCTTGTATGTATCACAGAATTTCAGGGATACCTTTGATCTTGACTATGAAAAAGCCAACATTTTCGAGGACAGCTTCCTTTCCTCTCTAATGAGCGAGGTGGACGCAAGACACTTTGTGAAGGATATGGGCACTCTTAACGAGGGGCTGAGGGAGTATGTGGAAAATGAATTCCAGATAAAGACCAGAAGCAACACCGAAATATGGGTAAACATTAAAGCCAGCGCCTTTACCAACCGCAGCGGAGTAGTCACCAAAATAATAGGCGTAATCACCGACATAAATAACAGAAAGAAATCCAGTCTTCAGCTTTCTCAGAAAGCCAGCTATGACTTTTTATCCCAGCTTTACAACCGGAGCACATTCCTCAAGGAGCTCCAGAAGCTGCTTGATTTGAAGAGGATAAACGAAAGGTATGCCATTCTCTTTATTGACGTGGACGACTTCAAGTTTATCAACGACCGATACGGTCACAATGTGGGGGACGAAGTAATAAAGTATGTTTCCGACACGATCAAGGAATGCCTTGGCAAAGGCGGTATCGCGGGACGCTTTGGCGGCGACGAGTTTGTGATTTGTCTCACCGATAAGGAAAAGGTAAATCATGTTGATGACTTCTCCATGTCCATTATCGATGCGCTTTACGCCGGCTATAAATGCGCGGCGGCGGGAGTGACGCTGAACATAAACGCCAGCGTAGGTATAGCGCTTGTTCCCGATCACGGAACGGGGGCCGAGGAATTAGTGGGCGCGGCGGACGAGGCTATGTACTTTGTCAAGAAAAACGGAAAGTCAAACTATCATATATACGATCCCGAAGCTGCGCCGGAACTTGACTTAGGGAATACAATAATTTAAGGAGAGCTTTAAAAGAGATTTTTAAAGCAAAAATACAATATGGCCAAAGTAATTGCCGTTACTAATCAAAAAGGCGGAGTGGGAAAAACCACCACTTGCAGTTCACTCTGCGGCTGTCTTGCCGCGATGAACAACAGGGTGCTGGCGATTGATCTTGACCCGCAGGGTAATCTTTCCTTCAGCTTGGGAGCGGACGCAGACGAGTGCTACACCGTTTACGATGTGTTCAAGGGTTCCGTCAATTTGTATGACACCGTACAGCACACGGGCTGCTGCGACGTGGTACCCGCCAATATACTGCTTTCGGGCTGCGAGTTGGAATTAACGACGGTCGGACGCGAATATATATTAAGGGAACAGCTTAATTCGGTGGCCGGCGACTACGATTTTATAATAATAGATACGCCGCCCGCGCTTTCCATACTTACCATAAACGCGTATACCGCCGCCAACGAGCTGATTATTCCAATGATACCGGAGATACTTTCGCTTCAGGGGATAGCGCAGCTTAAGGAGACTATTTTAGCGGTCAAGAAATACTATAACAAGACGCTGGAAATACGGGGAATACTGCTTAACAAATATAATCCGAGGCTTATTCTCACCAAAGAGGTGGAGGATTTGGCCAATATGATAGCGGAGCAGCTTGACACCGACGTGTTTGAACAGAAGATAAGCAACAGCGTTGTGATCGCGGAGGCGCCCGCTCACGCCAAAACAATTATGGAATACGCGCCCAAGTCAAAGGCAGCCAAAGAATACACCGATTTAATATATGAGATATTGGGAATGGAAAAACCGGTAAGGAAGGAGAAAAAGCAGGGCAGGGGCAGACCGAGAAAGCATCCGCTGCCGGATCCCGAAGACCAGGAATATTAATGGCAATATCCCGATAAATATTCCCTATATAATAATAGACAAGGAGATCTGCGAATATGTCAAGAAGCGCGAAAACCAAACACGTACTTGATTTAGTGGGCTCCGAGTCTGTCAAAAAACCTGTTCCTTCTTCCCTGCGCGACCCGTCTGCAAAGGCAGGAGGAATCGGTTCCGTACTTCAAAAACCGACTTCACCGCGCGAGCGCGCCGAATTGGATATTGAAGCCATTTTTCGGGGAGTTGCACCACCGTCCGAGGCAGAAACATCCGACACCTCAAATATGGAAGGCACAGTTCTGAATCCGCCAAGCGCACCCAAAGCCTCGGAACCGCCAAAGGCGAGAGATGGGATAACGGTAATTGTTACGGAGCTTATCAATCAGGAGCTTAAAACAGTGGTGGAGAGGTTTAATTTAATCCCCTCCGACAAAAATCTCTGGGAACTTACGAGAAGCGCCGTGGAAACGATACGACCCGAATTTTCACGAAACGAAGAAGAATATTTTGAAAAGTGCGAAAGACTCAGACCGAGGGTTATCAAGGAGATGACCAGGGCGGCTATCAGGGTGATGGCTAAGGAGAAAAAAAAGACTGATGACGGAGCTTAGGTCTTGTTTGAAAATGGAGGAAATGACAGATTTTCGGCACAAAATGGTTAGTTTAAAGAAAAAAACACAGTCAAACCACCGTTTTACGAGTCTTTTTGACGCATAAGATGACCGTTTACGGACAAAAAGACAACGTTTGCGTTTTTTCAAACAAGCCCTAATATTGATTGCATTTTTGTATTGTTATAGGGTTGTGTTTGAGAATAATATAATGTAAATATCCGTTTAAAAAGCTGATTTGGGTTTTCAAGCGGATATTTTTAGAATTATTAAAAATAAACAGTATAATACTAATTCCCGACCAAAGTATAGACAAATTTTGTTGTCGATCGGGAATTATTGGTTAGGGTGCAACACTATTGTTTTTTCAATATGACTTTACTAAAAAAATGAGTAAACAAAAAAATAATTATTGCGTTTTTATCCAAAATATGTTACAATATAAAGAAGAAAAATTTTTATGCTTTTTCCTCTTCCCGGAAAAAGCGGAAAGGAAAGATAAATATGTTAGTATCGGCAAAGGATATGCTCAATAAGGCTCGCGACGGAAAGTACGCTGTGGGACAGTTCAACATCAATAATCTTGAATGGACAAAATCCGTACTGCTTACCGCAGAGGAGCTTAAATCACCCGTTATTTTAGGCGTTTCGGAAGGCGCCGGAAAGTATATGTGCGGATATAAAACCGTGGTTGGCATGGTAAAGGGAATGCTGGAAGAGCTTAATATTACCGTTCCCGTAGCTCTTCATCTGGATCACGGCTCTTATGAGGGAGCAAAGAAGTGCATTGAAGCGGGCTTTTCTTCGGTAATGTTTGACGGCTCTCATTACCCCATAGCCGAAAACATTGAAAAAACCACCGAGCTTGTAAAAATCTGCAACGAAAAAGGGCTCTCCATTGAAGCGGAGGTAGGTTCTATCGGCGGAGAAGAGGACGGCGTAGTAGGCATGGGCGAGTGCGCTGATCCCAGCGAATGCAAGCAGATCGCCGACCTCGGCGTTACCATGCTGGCGGCGGGTATCGGCAACATTCACGGTAAATATCCCGACAACTGGGCGGGATTAAGCTTTGATACGCTGGCAGCGGTAAAAGAAAAGACGGGCGATATGCCTTTGGTGCTTCACGGCGGAACGGGTATTCCCGAGGATATGATAAAGAAGGCCATTTCCTTAGGCGTAGCCAAAATCAACGTCAACACCGAGTGCCAGCTTTCCTTTGCCGACGCTACAAGAAAGTACATCGAAGCGGGCAAGGATCTGGAAGGCAAAGGCTTTGACCCCCGTAAGCTGCTTGCGCCCGGAGCGGAAGCCATCAAGGCTACCGTTAAGGAGAAAATGGAGCTTTTCGGTTCGGTAGGCAAGGCTTAAGTACAAGCTCCAGTAAAAATAGAGACAATAATACGGAATACAAAATATCTAATAGTGGCGAAAAACGCAACTTCATTGCGCGAACGCGGGGAGAAATCCGTGAGGAAAGTCCGAGCATCACAGAGCGGGGTAGCTGCTAACGGCAGCCGAGGGCGACCTTAGGGCAAGTGCAACAGAGATATACCGCCGCGAAAGCGGTAAGGGTGGAAAGGCGAGGTAAGAGCTCACCGGAACGCGGGAGACCGCAGTTCCCTGTAAACCCTACCCGGTGCAACGCTTAATTGGTACGAAGGAAAACGCGTCTGCTCGGCGCGCTTCGGAATAAGCGGCTTGATTCTTCGGGCGACCGAAGAGGTAGATAAATGTTCGTGCGCGACATAACTCGGCTTACAGATGAAGTTGCTTTTAAAATAATAACAAATCAAAGGCTGCGGTCTCAATATAAAATGAGACCGCAGCCTTTAATATTTTCGCGAAAAAGTTCTATTCCTGTCCCCTTAATCATACAATCAATCAGACAAACACCCTTGTACATCATACAGAAAGGAAGATCCGAAATGTTTACTTACACCACCTCGCGAAAAAAGCTGCTGCGCATGATAATAATAATATTGGCCGTCCTTACGGTAGCCGCGATAATTTTCATGTCGGTGGCGAAGGGCTTTAAAGTAGCCGCCGCCGAAAAGAAAGTGCCCATCTATGCCGTCTCCCGCGCCGATAACCGTATCGCGCTCACCTTCGACTGCGCATGGGGCAACTCCAACACCGACCTGCTTCTGTCCCTTTTAAAGGAAGCGGGCGCTCCCGCCACATTTTTTGTCACCGGAGAATTCTGCGATAAATATCCCGACGATGTAAAGAAAATATACGATGCGGGGCATGAAATCGGAAATCACTCCGACATTCACCCGCATGTGGAGGGGATAAACATAAACGATCTTATAAGCGATACGCGCGAATGCTCAAGAAAAATAAAAATGATTACGGGAAGCGAGCCTAAAATTTACCGCGCCCCCTACGGGGAGTATGACGACAATGTCGTAAGCACAATAGAAGGAATGGGGCTTAAAATGATTCAATGGTCGGTGGACAGCATCGATTGGCAGGAACCCGACGCGGACACCATTACCGAAAGAGTCGTGTCCAAAACCGAATCCGGTTCTATTCTGCTTTTCCACAACGACCTGCAAAACACATCCCAAGCGCTCCCCGACGTGCTTTCCAAGCTTAAACAAAAGGGATTTACATTTTCAAAGGTTTCCGATCTGGTATACTACGACAGCTATCATATAGACAGCAGCGGAATCCAGGTTTACGACGCTTCCGCCCTTCTGCCTACCGCGCGTTACTCCGACAACTATCTGTTGGACGAAGCAATGGAGATCTTAAGACTGAATCTTTCCTTACAGGAAATTTACGATTTGACCGGCGGCGCGAATCCTCAGCTTTTACAACGCACCGCTCCGCTTCTCGACAAGGCGCATCTGGCAGCGGTGCAGGAGGCCTCCTTTGAAGAGCTTAAGGAAGCGGTGGAAAACCTTGTTATCGCGGCGGAAAGGTACGGAGCAGGTGAAAACATTTATTCAACCACCGCTTATCCCGACTACTCCGCTCCCTCGGAAACCAACGCGGATTACAGCTCGAACAACGGGTATAACAGCGATTATGGCTCTATTGAGGAAAGAGGCACCGGAGTAATAGACGACAGTATGTTTGAGGAAAATTCCGGAACAACTACTGATTCTTCCTCTTCGGGCGCTCCGTCAAAGCCTCCCGTCGGCTCAATCACCACACCGGGCTTCTGGAACGACATAAAGGCGGGTCAGCCAGTTATAACAACCACCACGGCGGCAACCACAACGGTTCCACCTGCCACATCGGCGCAAACCACTACGACCCCGCCACAGACCACAACTGCGACTCAGACTACAACCACACCTCAGACTACAACCGCACCGCAAACCACAACGCCTCCTCAGACCAGCACCGCAACGGCGGCATGGACACGGGAAGTGGTAAAGTAATACTACAGCATACAAAAAAAAGATAAATAAATAGGAGCGAAGCGACTAATTGTCCTTTCCGCTTCCCTTTC
>CAJUFF010000006.1 GCA_910585505.1 uncultured Ruminiclostridium sp.
CTAATAACCATTTTGACTATGATTTTATCCTGTGTCAAAATGGTTATTAGTATAAGGTAATACCGCACAAAGATTGTCGTGCAGACGCGCAGCGCGGTCTTTGCGCTGTGTTGCCTTAAATATAAAAAATCAAAAAACTTTGATATCTTTTTTCCAATTTCGAACACGAAAATTTATGCAATCTGACTAACTTTCGCCTCTTAATCCCGTTTTCAAAAAAATATTTTTTCCGAAACGAAAATTTAACCCTGTTACATATTGCATTTGAACTTTTATTTTGGTATAATGATTATAGAAAGAAAAAGAAAGGACTGATATTTTCATGTCGGCAAGCATAGTAGTAGGTACGCAGTGGGGCGATGAGGGCAAGGGAAAGATAATAGACATAATCGCTTCCCGCGCCGATGTTGTGGTACGGTCACAAGGCGGCAACAACGCAGGTCATACCGTCGTAAGCGGCGGACAGACCTATAAGCTTCATTTGATCCCTTCCGGTATACTTTACAAGGACACTCTTTGTCTTATCGGTGCCGGAGTGGTGCTTGATCCCAAGGACTTGGTAAGCGAACTGGACGGACTCGGCTCCAGAGGGATAACCTTCGATAATCTCAGGATCGACCCCCGCGCCCACGTTACCATGCCGTGGCATATCGAACTGGACGGGCTTTCCGAAAAATTCAGGGGCGGTTCCGATATAGGCACTACCAAAAGAGGTATCGGTCCCGCCTATATGGATAAATACGAGCGCTGCGGAATAAGGGTATACGATCTGGTTCACCCCGAAATATTTGCCGAAAAGGCGCGCACTACCGGAAAACTGAAAAATATGATTATTACCAAGGTGTACGGCGGAGAGCCAATAGATATAGAGGCGGTAATAAAGGAATATACCGAGTATGGGAAGCGTATCGCCGAATATGTGGACGATGTTTCCGTTATCGTATACAATGCCCATAAGGAAGGTAAGACAATAATGTTTGAGGGAGCACAGGCTACTCTTTTGGACATTGACTTCGGCACCTATCCTTATGTTACAAGCTCTCACCCTCTTTCGGCGGGAGTCTGCGTGGGTACCGGCGTAGGGCCTATGATGATAAGCGACATAATAGGCGTTGCAAAAGCCTACACCACTCGTGTTGGAAAAGGCCCGTTCCCCACGGAGCTTAACGATGAAATCGGCGACGCAATCCGGAATAAGGGCGGCGAATTCGGCACCACAACGGGCAGACCAAGAAGAACCGGATGGTTTGACGCGGTTATAGTCCGCCATTCCGTAAGAGTCAACGGTCTCTCAAAGCTGGCAATCAATAAGCTTGACACCCTCGGCGGAATAGGCGATCTTAAGGTGTGTGTAGCTTATGAAAAGCCCGACGGAAGCGTTGTAAAGGATTTTCCTCCAACCTTGGAGGAGCTTGAAGGCTGTAAGCCCATATACGAGACCCTTAAGGGCTTCGACGAGGATATCTCGGAATGTAAAAGCTTCGCAGCGCTGCCGCAGGCATGTAAAACATATATAGAAAGGCTGGAGGAGCTTTGCGGCTGTAAAATTGCCATGATAGGCAACGGCCCTGACAGGACACAGATAATAGAAAGATAATCCCATGAATATTCTTTTTGTAGGCGATGTGGTGGGACAAAGCTCCTGCCGCGATCTCACCGAAGCGATGCCTGCGCTGAAAAAACGCTTTGGCGTCGACGCCGTAATAGTTAACGGTGAGAATTCCGCCGATGGAAACGGAATAACGCCCCATTCCGCCGAACTTCTTCTGAGTGGCGGTGTGGACGTTATAACCACGGGAAATCACTGCTATAAGCGACCAGAAATGTCTCAGATTTTTGAGGAAAGCTCGGTAATAATCCGTCCCGCTAATTACGGCGACGATTGTCCGGGACGTGGATACTGTCTTCTGGATTTCGGCGCTTATTCCTTGGCGGTGGTGAATCTTATCGGCATAAACTATATGCAGGCGGTAGACAACCCGTTTTTATGCGCGGACAAAATACTTGAAAACATAGACACTAAAAACATAATCGTAGATTTTCATGCCGAAGCTACCTCGGAGAAAAGGGCTATGGGTTACTATCTCGCCGAGAGAGTTTCTGCCGTTTTGGGTACGCATACTCATGTACAGACGGCGGATGAAGGCATTATAGCTTCCCACACGGGATATATAACCGATGTGGGAATGACGGGAGTGGCGGAGTCGGTGTTAGGCATCGAAAAAAGTGTCATTATAGCTCGGCTCACCACATATTACCCGCAGCGACACATATACGCAAAGGGAAGTACAACACTTAACGCCGTACTGTTGGATATCGACAGCAAAAGCGGTAAGTGCTGCCAAATAAAACGTATTTGCGAACTGCTGGACGGCAGAAAGTTCTCATCAAACGTCATAGTTTGATGAGAACGGATTCAAAAAGGTTCCCTATCATCACACCTAACTTCCTTTGACGGCGGAATTTCCGCCGTGGCACAATGGGAGCACTCATTCAAGCTTTCAATATATAACAATGGTATGTTCGCAAGAATGAAAGGAGCGTTGCATATGGATCCGGTAAAGGTTTCTTCAAGATCTGTCCCCAAGGCGGTAGCCGGTGCTATTGCCGCGATTATTCGCGAGGGAAACAGCGTAGAGGTTCAGGCGGTAGGCGCGGGCGCGGTGAACCAGGCCGTAAAGGCTATCGCGATTGCCTGCGTTTATATGAAGGAGGAAGACATAGAGCTTGTATCCGTGCCTTATTTTTCCGGTATTGACATTAACGGAGAAGAAAGAACGGCAATCTGTTTTAAAGTCGATAAAAGGTAAATAAGAATACATATACTTGTAAGATAAAGCTTTATTTTTGATTCAATATCCGAATTCTTTACGCGGCGTATTCTGCTCAGTCCTTCGGTTTTTGCCGCAAGGACTGACGGAACGACGTTTTTTCTGTGTTTGCTGGTAATTTAATACTTTTGCTTTTATAATGGACAATCTTCTTATTGGAATGTATATCTTACTCTTAATAAATCCGAAAAGAGATACTAAAATACAGTAATAATTATATGCAGATTTTCTATTGAGAAATAGTAAACATTATATTGTATAATATATCTTAAATTATTATATCTATATTGACTGGAGATGACTGCCATGAAGCCAGCACTGACGATAGTTGAACTCATTAAATCTGCACGTCGCTTTTGTAAAATTGAAAGCCATGAGAACCACATTGAACTTATAGGTATTACTGACGGGAAAGCCGTTGGTACATATGTCGAACATAAATTCCAGAAATTTCTTCAGTCACAATATACTGTTGAAGTTGGAAGTAGTGCAAAGGGCATTGACCTGCCTGGTGCTGAAATTCAAACAGACATAAAAGTCACTTCTATTACACAGCCACAATCAAGCTGTCCATTTAAGAATGCTCGTCAAAAAATTTTCGGTTTGGGCTATAATCTATTGGTTTTTGTTTATGATAAGCGCGATACAAATGACACTTGTACATTATATTTTACACATTGTACTTTCATCAGCAAAGAAAGAACTGCTGATTACACAATTACAAGACGTTTGCGCGAAATGGTGCATGATGGTGCAAACAAGGAAGATGTTATTGGTTTTTTGCAAGATAAAAATGTTCCTGGTGATGATATTGTTTATAATGAGCTTGCCAATGAAATTCTTGATTATCCACCGAAACAAGGCTATTTAACTATTAGTAATGCATTACAATGGCGATTGCAATATACAAGAGTCATCGCATTAAATAACAGCGTAAAAGGGGTTATTAATTATGAGTGGAAAACGCGAATATGGTGATTATCAAACCCCTATTGACTTTGCAGAAAAGATTTGTCGTTATCTGAAGGATTACCATCATATTAGACCAACTGCAGTAGTTGAGCCAACTTGCGGAGTGGGTAACTTCTTAAAAAGCAGTCTTTTATTTGATGCTAACGAATATTATGGAATTGAAATAAATCCAGAATACTGTGAAAGATGTAGAAATTTCATAGATGACAGTAAAGTAAATGTGATCAATACAGATTTCTTTGATTTTTCGTCAAAAGATTTAATTAAAGACAAACGCCAAATTCTTGTTATAGGTAACCCCCCGTGGATAACTAATAGCACATTGTCTGTCCTAAGTTCTGATAATTTGCCTGTAAAAGCTAATTTCAAGAAATTAAAAGGCATTGACGCAATAACAGGGGCAAGTAATTTTGACATTTGCGAATATATTATTCTGAAATTGATTAACGAATATATGAATACGAACACCATCATTTCTATGCTTTGTAAAACATCTGTTGCAAGAAATGTTTTCAAAGAATTGAAAAGAAAATATATTGCGTTTGTGTCATGTGATATTTTAGAATTTGATGCCTCAAAGATATTTGGAATTAATGCAAGCGCCTGTGTTTTGGTTATTCTGCTTTCAGATAAGCTGCTTTCATCAGATATTTGTAATGTTTATGATTTTGAATGTCCCGATATAATTAAATCACAGTTCGGATATTTAAATGGTCAGTTTTACAGTAATTTAGATACAGATATAGTAAATTTTGATGGTCGGTGCTGTTTTGAATGGCGGCAAGGAGTAAAACATGATTGTTCAAAAGTGATGGAACTAACCATGCAAAACGGTACGCTTCAAAATGGGAAGAAAGATGAAGTTCAAATTGAAGATGATATTGTTTTTCCTCTGATTAAAAGCAGTATGTTCAAATCACCTGTAATTCACAGTTTTTCAAAATTCGTCATTGTAACACAAAAAAAAGCCCGTGAAGATACAGAACACCTTGAACAAGAGGTGCCAAAAACGTGGGAATATCTGAATGATAATATAGAACTGTTTGAAAAGCGAAAAAGTTCAATTTATCACGGTGCGCCTTTATTTTCCATGTTTGGCGTGGGTGATTATTCTTATTCTAAATATAAAGTTGGGGTTAGCGGATTTTATAAACAGCCGTTATTCTCTGTGCTGTATTCAGATGATAACAAACCTGTTATGACAGATGATACAAGTTATTTTATCTGTTTCGATAGTTATGATTTGGCATATGTTGCTATGCTATTATTAAATTCAAAGAAGGTTCAAGGATTCCTTAAAAGTATAACGTTTTTGGATGCAAAAAGACCGTATACAAAGAAAGTCCTTGAACGCATCGATTTTTTTAAAATCGTTAATTCTTTGATATTTGATGAACTAAAAAGAACCGAGCAGGATTTGAATTTGCCCTATTACGTTACTTTGTCTATGTATGACACTTTTAAGTCATTTCTTAGCACTGGGCAGATGAGATTTGCTTAAAAGGGCAATGGTGAACATATAAATTTGGCGGTTTACAATATACGGTAATTTATTATTACCTTGTTCAACATTTGCAGTATAATGTCAGATTTATTTTGTTACCCTCAAACGTATCAATACGAACAATCGAGTAATATAATAATCATTATTGCTATAATGGATAGCAAAGTTGAGAAAAGCTGTCATTGGTAACCGTTGTACTATGTATCTTTAACAACTTTTTCTCACATATTATAGTTTTTCTTTATATGTGTCCATATCATTTTATATTATTACATATTTTTTGCAAAATATAAGCACCAAAACAGCCCAAATTAATGTAATGTTAAGTGCAATAATAAGCGATAAGTATGTATTTGCATGGAATTGTGCAGTATGAGTCTTATTTATAGTGCAAATTGAATATTTTAAAATATATTTATACTGCTAAAATTATAATGAAATAGGGAAGGAATGAGAACCATTAAAAAGAAAATACTTGCTTTTACTACCGTAATTCTGATGGTGCTATGTTTTGTGTTCGCAGGCATTGCCTTTGACGGAAACGACTACGGAGGAGACGGAGGAGACTGGGGCGGCGGAGATTGGGGTGATTACGACAGCGACTGGGGAGGGAGCGATTACGACTCCGACGGTTCCGGACTGGAAATCTTCGGCGGCTTTCCACTTGTCCCCATAATAGTGTTGGCGTTAATAGTAATTCCCATACTGCTAAACAACAGTAAAAACAAAAAGGGACAAACGCCTCAGGTTCGTTCGGGACAGGGTTCGCAGGGCGCCAACGTATTTTTGCCCAACCGAAATGATCAGATTCAGAATATCATACGCAAAAAAGATCCTAACTTTACCGCGGATGACTTTATTACCTTTGCTAAACAAGTTTACGTGGACATACAGATGGCGTGGTGCGCCCGTGACATGGCGCCCGTAAGACCCGTTCTGCACCAGAATCTTTTCAATACCACCCAGAGACAGGTGGAGGAAAAGAAAAAGCAGGGAATCGTTTATCACTACGAGAGTATAGCCATAAATACCGCATATCTCACAAGCTTTGTCAAGGATAAGGATTTTGAGTATCTCACCGTTTATCTTAACGCCCGTATGATCGATTATCAGGTTGACGAAAAGACCGGCAATATAGTTCGCGGCGATAAAACCACACGCTGGGATATGCGCTACAAGATGAAATTTGTAAGAAGCACCGACGCCCTCACTAAAGACAAGGTTTCCGGAACACAGGGTTATAATTGTCCCAACTGCGGTGCGCCCCTTGAAATTACTTCATCCGGCGAGTGTCCCTACTGCGGCTCGGTTGTTACCACGGGCGATTATTCATGGGTACTTACCGACTTTACCACGGTGCGCAACGATACGGTTGACGATGGTATAAGAGTGCCTCCTGAGGACATTCAATAAAGAGGGGGCAAATCTCCGACAATGAATATATTTATTGTTTTTGCGGCAATATTTTCAGCATTGGCACTTGCGATCGTTATATTGGTATTGGTTATAAAGAATAAGGTGAGCAATATTACGAGGAATTATCTCGGAATGGGACTCTCCGACACGGCAAAGCTGTTGTCCGACGGATTGGCCGATGAATGCAGACTGCCTTATTCCGTTCCAAAGCTTACTCCTCTTTATAAACCGAAAATAGAGCGTGATTTTCCCGAAATGGGATACGACAGAATGGAAAGTATGGTCAGAAACGGGGTAATTGATATTCTGAACACTTTGGAAAGCGGTGAAAACGCGGATGTTCTGTCTCATTCGTCGGTAAGGCTTCGGGATCAGGTAAACGGTATTATCCGTGACGTGCGAAGCAAAGGAGAAAAGCCGCACTATGATGATATAAAGATACACAATGTAGGGATAGAAAGCTACCGCTCCGACCAAAACACCGCTTTGGCGGTGTTTCAGGCGGCGGCCGAAAGCCGTTATTATGTGACAAAAAACGGGCATATGGTATCCGGCTCAAGAGAAAAGCCTACTCAGCATCTTTTTTCCCTAACTCTTGCCCACAATCAGAATATATCCGAAGAACGGGACGGTATTTATCTTGAGGCGAACTGTCCCAACTGCGGCGCGCCCATACCTTCGGTGGGAGCAAAGGAATGTCACTATTGCGGTTCGGGAGTATTGCACGCGGTGGATAAAATATGGCAGATTGACAGCTTCAGGCTGTTGAAATGATTAAATCAGATTGAAAGGAACGGTACTTAAATGGGACTTATTAAAGCAGCGGTAGGAGCGCTCGGCGGAACTCTGGGCGATACATGGAAGGAAGCCGTACACTGTCAGGCAATGAGCAGCAGCGTTATCCTTCGCACCGGCACAAAAATGCACCAGAATTCCGGAAGAACCAGCAACACAAAGGGAACGGAAAACGTAATCAGCAACGGCAGCAGCATTTTAGTAGAGGAAAACACATGTATGCTCACCCTTGACAACGGTAAAATAACAAACGTTGTTACCGAGCCGGGCAGCTATACCCTTGACAATTCCTCTGCGCCCTCTATTTTCGCAGGTCAGATAAAGGATTCGTCCAAGGATTTTATTAAGCGCTTTACTTACGGCGGAACGCCCTCCTATGAACAGAGGGTGGTGTATATCAACCTTCAGAAGCTTCCCGGAATAAAGTTCGGCACAAGTACGCCCGTTCCTTATTTTGATCCCAAATATAATACGTCCATTGATCTTCGGTTCTTCGGTACCTTTGAGATACAGATACCCGATGCGGAGTATGCGGTAAGATTTTATCAAGAAGTTGCCAGCAAGGGCGTTTTGTCGGGTGATATGACCGTTTCGTCTATTTTTGACAGCAATCAATATAAGCAGGAGTTTATTCAGGCAATGACTGAAGCTCTTGGTATGCTTTCAACACAGGGCGTGTTTTACAGTATGATTTCCACAAGACTCACCGAACTGACAAACAATGTTCAGGCGGCAACGGTGGGAAACTGGCAACAGCGCGGCTTTATGGTAACAAATATCGGTATGGGCGCACCCACCCTCACCGACGAAAGCAAGAAGCTGTTAGGCGACAGGCTTAAGGCCGATACAATGCTGGATCCCAACGTGCAGCAGGCGATGATGGCGGGAAGCGTAGCCCGCGGAATAGAGTCGGCTGCTTCAAACGAAGCGGGCGCCATGATGGGATTTATGGGAATGAATATGGCGCAGCAGGCGGGCGGCAATATTATGGGTCAGATGACCGCCAACGCGCAGCAGTTTAACCAACGTCAAAATCAGAATGATCCCAACGCATGGAAATGCTCCTGCGGCAATGTGAATGCCGGCGCTTTCTGTTCCTCCTGCGGCAATAAGAAGCCCGAAGCATGGGTATGCAAATGCGGTACGCAAAACACAGGAAAATTCTGTGCCAATTGCGGTACCTCAAAGGAAGGCGCGGCTCCGGCACCCAAGGCGTCCGGCGAGTGGGTATGCAAATGCGGAAAGACCAACAGCGGCAGATTCTGTGCGGAATGCGGAAGCCCTAAGCCCGAAGCGCCGAAAAAATATAAATGCGACAAATGCGGCTGGGAACCCGTTGATCCCTCAAATCCTCCCAAATTCTGTCCCGAATGCGGCGATCCTTTTGACGATGGCGACTTGGTATAAAGTATGTCTGTATATTAGTTGGGTATTGTCATATATGAATACCGCTGTTGGGAATTAAAATTTTAAATTATTTATATTGAAAAATGCCCGCAGTAAACACTCTGCGGGCATTTTCGAGGTTCAGTAGAGGATGTTTACCACTGAACCGAGAGATGTCCATTGCCGCTTCGGATAGAAAAAGCTTTTTCTATCCGAAGCGGCAATTATATTGGCTTCTTTATAGTTTTTTTATAATTTTGCTATTATTGCTACTGCTCCTCCCCGGCTATATCTTCAATAATACCTCTTATCTCCTCAACACCTTCCCCCGTTTCCGCGGAAAATGGTATCACGGTGATCTGGTCGGCACAGGGCAATTCGTTTTGCAAGGATTCCATTCTCGCTTCACGCTGCGTTTTTTTCAACTTATCTGCTTTTGTGAGTACTATTACAAAAGGAATTTCACTGTTGATAAGAAAATTTATCATATGGATATCGTCAGCGGTGGGCGGATGTCTGAAATCCACTAACTGGAACACCAGACCTAAATCGCGATCCGCCTGCAAGTATCCTTCGATAAGTCCCGCCCAGCGTTTTTTTTCGGTTTTCGCTACCTTTGCGTAACCGTAGCCGGGCAGATCCACAATGTGTATATTTTCCAGCGAATAAAAATTTATGGTAACCGTTTTTCCGGGAGTGGCGCTAACCCTCGCCAAAGATTTTCGGTTAAAGATTTTGTTTATAAGGGAAGATTTTCCTACGTTGGAGCGCCCGGAAAAAGCAATCTCAATTCGGTCGGATTCGGGTATCTGGCTGAATTTTCCGTAGGATGTCAGAAATTCCGCTTTGTTAAAATTCATAGCTTGTCACCTTTTATTCCAGGTTGTTTAAACCGTCGTAAAGTTCGGTAAAGGATTTTCCTCTTTGGCAGCGGCCAAAGGAAAGCTCCCTGTTTTCTCCGAATTCCAGAAGAAAACATTTTGTTAATTCCTCAACGGTCTGCTCCAGCGTCTCAAAAAAACCGCGGTAAGCAAAATCACGGGCGGACGTGTTTTCCTTGAAGGTGCTTAAAATCAATCCTTCCGTAAACTGATCTAAAGGATACATTTTAAGGTGCATCAGCTCATGTGCGACTACCTCTTCAAGATTTTCTTGTTTCGGATTGGTTTCGTTTAACAGGACAATGGCTTTTTTATCACAGCAGTCTATTTTGATATCCCCGGTTTTCGGCCAGTTTTTGTCTGTGACCCATTGAAGTTTTATGTCCCAGTCGGGGATAAGCCTCAGCTTTTTGCACCATTTATCAAAAACTAACGTTATTTTATCCTTGTCCACTTTAAATGTCCTTTCATAAATATATAATAATTTTAACATAGCCGAAAAGATATGTCAATAGATGAGTTTTTATTTTTAAGCGCTTTATATTATTTTTAAATCATTTTATATGCAGTCCTTAAATTCAGAAGAATATAAAAATTAGAACGTATCTGAAAAACAAGCAATTTCATACAATTTCCTTAAACGAATTTAGGGCTTGTTTGAAAAATCGAAAACGCCGTTTTTTCGTCCCAAAACGGTCATCTTCTGCGTCAAAAAGCCTCGTCAAACGACGGTTTGACTGCGTTTTTTCCTTGAAACTAACCATTTTGGGTCAAATATCCGTCATTTCCTCTATTTTCAAACAATCCCTAATATCGCTATCCAAACAACCGGCGCAAGACATTTCATGGTAACAATGATTACAACAAACCTTGCAATTCATTCTGCAAGTGACCAACATACTTGTATCATTTTTTTCTTTTGGCATTTGCATAGTTTCTTGCCGCTTTTTACAAATATGAATGTATCAATCCTTATTTTATAAATCATTTTAACCTGTAAAGTCTTATCTTTGGAATATGATTTATATATTTTCTCAACTTATCTTGCCTAAAAGGTTTCCCGTGTGCGGGATAAATCCATTCAGATTTTTCATTAATTAGTATATCCCATGAATTTTGAAACGCCTTTTTATTTTCTACCCATATAGTAACATTTTTAAGACTTGGTATACCATTCATTGCGGCATCACCACAAAATATTTTATTTCCTATTTTGAGAGATATAGAGTCCGAAGTATGTCCAGGTGTAAACAAAATTTTTCCCTGCAATATGTTTTCTACATTCATTAGATTTTGGGGTGATATTTCTATAAACCTGTCGATGTATTGCTTATCAATCGCAGGAAAAAGATGTTTTCCTTTACCAATTAGTCCCATAAACTTACAAAAGACTAATGCCATTAAACTGCTACAACCGCCTACAAATGAATTTTGCCCCTTTAAAAGCGTGTACATAGCCCGATTATGTATGATAACTTTTATATCAGGGTATTTTGACAGTAATTCATTTAGGAATCCCGCATGGTCATCATGTGCATGAGTTAGAAAAACATATTTAATCTTAGATAAAGTAATATCCTGCTTATATGCTCGTTTCTCTACCCTTTTTAGGCTATGCTCATATCCTGTATCAATCATAATATAACTTTCCAAGGTATGATAAATATAAGTATTCATTACCCTGCTTCCTACATTATATATATCCATAGTTAACTCCAATTTGTTTATTCTTTGATGCAGAAAGCGTCAGCAGTTAACAGAAATTGTGACTTTTCATACAATCCATAATATAAAAGTGAAAAAAAATTTCCCGCAAGCCGAATGAATATTCACACCTAAGCGTTCCCATAAACTTCTGCTTGCGGAAAATGGAAAATTGTCATAAATTCTTTAAATGTAATTACGCATAAGGAATGTTTGCTTGTTTAATAAAAGTTTTTGATTTTTTCTTTTTTTGCTTATTTATTTAACTCTTTACTCCTCCGTATTCCATCACCAACGCATTAACATCGTCCCCCTCCAAGGGTCTGCTGAACAAAAATCCCTGTATACAGTCGCAGGATCTGCTCCTAAGATAATCAAGCTGCTCACTGTACTCCACGCCTTCGGCAATAACCGTCATTCCCAAAGTGTGCGCAAGCCTGATAATGGTATCGACAATGCTTTTGCCGTTAGCGTCCTCACCGATAACGTCTACAAATGATTTATCTATTTTCAGTGTATCAATAGGCAGTGTTCTTAAGTAACTCAGTGACGAATATCCCGTTCCGAAGTCATCAATTGACGCCTTGATATTCATGCGTTTAAGCTGCATCAGCATTTCCGCCGTCTCCTCCACGGAATTCAGCAGCAGGGTTTCGGTAACTTCAAGCTCTAATTGACCGCTGTTGGCGCCGCTGTCAAGAAGCGCCTTGCTCACAGATTTAACGAAATCCTTTTCTCTGAACTGCTTTGAGGAAATATTAACCGACATTATTGCATCGGAACCGTAAAGCTTTGTTATCTCCGCCAGCTTTTTACAAGCTTTTTCAAGAATCCATTGTCCCAAAATCGAAATAAAGTTGATCTCCTCGGCTATCGGAATAAAAGAAACGGGACTTATATTGCCCAGATAAGGTGAATTCCATCGGATAAGAGCCTCAAATCCCCTCAGCTTTTTATTTGGGAAAAACTGGGGCTGATATACAAGATAAAATTCTTCGTTTTCAAGCGCACTGCGCATATAAGTGGCAATACGGCTGTGAAAATCAATTTCTATCTGCATATTGCGGTCAAAAAGAACATAGCGGTTTTTGCCCTCGTTTTTAGCCTTGTTAAGAGCAATATCCGCACTTTTCAGAAGCTTGGAGCAGGTGTCACCGTCCTTGGGGTAGGAAGCGGTGCCAAAGCTCGCATTAACATATAGTCCGTGTCCCCCGTCCGCCTGAAAGCAAGCGGCAAAAGCGCGGTAAATCTCGTCAACATATTTCCCGCAATCCTCATCGGTATAATGTGAAATGCTTATTATAACAAATTCGTCGCCGCCGAGCCTTCCACAGATATCATCGTTATCCGCCGCCAACAACAGCCGTCTCGATACCTCGGCAAGCACTTTGTCTCCGGTTTCGTGTCCTTTGCTTTCATTTATTGCCTTAAAGTTGTCAAGTCCCACAAAAATTATGGAAAACGGCGTTTTGTGGGCAATAAGGTCAATTATTTCTTCTTTTATCTTTATACGATTTGCCAAAGAAGTGAGCTGATCGTAAAAAGCCAGATTATAAAGCTCTCTTTCGTTTTTGTCAATTATCCTTGAACTTTCTTCAACCTTTTTGTTGGCTGCGTCAGCCTTTTTCATAAATTCATCCCGTTCCGAGCTTTCTTTAAGAAGAGGACTCAGACGGCTGTTAATCCTTTGAAGTATTATGTGTACCAATAACACAACCGATACTACAGTCAAAGAGAAAATCAAGCCATAGACGGTCTCGGTATTGTTCAGCCCCCCGCCGAATGCAGCCTTTGCCGTATAATGTCCTACTCTTGCCACATTCAGAATCAGCGACAGCACAAAACCGGCGTTAAGTGTGCTTACAGTCATTGTTACTGAACCCAATGCAACGAAAAACTCCATTACCACACAAAACAGCGTGCCGTTCTCTCTACCCGCCGAATATTCCCAAAACGTAAGTCCCAAAAGCGACAGCGCAAACCCTGCGTTAAGTACAATAAGCAGCTTTCTGCTTTTATCGGGCGAAGACTTTTTCCACAGTGAAATAATATTTTTCAAAAGGATCACTCACATTTCTTTATAATTTTTTGGTCGCGGTAAAGTCGGTATATAACATTATAGATTTTTTGAAAATTCGCAATTTGCATAATTTATACTGACTGGGAGCGCTTTCTGTGTTAAAGGCTGCCAAAAAGTTAACTCTTTGGGATAACTATAAAATAATGTCGTATTCTTCCTCTTTTTTCTTTGAAATCGCCATGTATTAATATAATTGTACAAAAATGCTTAGTTTTTATATGCGTCCCAATCCCTTTAAAACTTAAAATAAAGCGATTGGGATACAATACCATTTGTTTTTAACTCGAATTATTGACATTTTTTTAAGTTGTTGGAACAGCCAAAAAGTATTATATATAGCATAGCATTTTTTTACAATTTTGTCAAGTTAAAAGTGCATAATTATGTAACTTAATACAACTATATATACAGCATATTCTACAAAGCGTGTTATGTAAAAAGAAAAATGGGCTGGAAATGCGAATTTTACTTGATTAAAAATTACACCCTAAGCACTGATTTTTAATTAACCGTATTAGAACCTGTCCACATAGGAATTGGCACGCGTCTTTTTGGCACATTTTACCGATGACTGCGTTAAAATTTCTTGACTTGCGACAGCAAGCCTGCAAAATTTTGCCTTGTCCCCGGCAAAATCTGCTCAAAAATCCACGCACCATTCTTATGTGGACAGGTTCTTATTTGTCTGTATCTTGATCATAGATTAGGGCTTGTTTGAAAATAGAGGAAATGACGGATATCTGACACAAAATGGTTAGCTTCAAGGAAAAAACGCAGTCAAACCGGCGTATTTCAAGGAGTTTGCGGTGTTGCCTGAATTGTTCTGCCAGAGACGGCGTTATCTCTGCAATTTCCAAAAACATCATTTTTTCCTCCGTAAAACAGTATCTACGATCTTTTCCCAGATTTCCTGACAGCGTTCATTTGATTTTGATATTTACAGCCCGGACTCACATTTTTTATTAATAAATACCCGTTCATAATATACCTTACTTTTACGAATTTTTAAAGAGAATGTGTAAAGAAGCTCTGATTTTTTTGTTTTTTTTGTGAAACCTATGGAAATTTTAAGCAAAATATGCTATACTAATTATAATTGTTCTCTTATACAAAACATGAAAGGTCGAAATCATGCCGAATAAATTTCAGCGCCATGAAATAGGAAAAGAAGTATTTTTCAGCAGCGTCACAGATTCGCGTTTCAAATTCAATATGATTTCTGTAAGCTTTTTAGTCCCGCTTTCGGAGGAAACGGCATCGGAATACGCATTGGTTTCCCGTGTTCTCGATAAAGCGAGCAAGGAATATCCTACCTTTGCAAAGCTGAGCAACAAGCTTTCCTCGCTGTATAACGCACGGCTCGGCGGAGGAGTTATACCATTCGGGGACTCACAGGTAGTCTGTATGGATATAGAATATATCGACAACAAATACGCCTTGGAAAATGAGAAAGTGGAGGAAGAGGCGATAAAGATACTCTTAAGCTGCTTGCTGGATCCGTTGCTGGAAAACGGGGTTTTCCCCGAAAAAACCGTTTCCTTAGAGCGCCGGATACTTATCGACGATATAGAATCGGAAATTAACGATAAACAGGCTTATGCAAACCACAAATCGGATCAGATAATGTATAAAGGCGAGCCGTCCTCCGTAAGGGCTTTGGGAAGCGTGGAGCAAGCGAAAAGATTAACTCCGCTCACCGCCTTTAACGCCTACAAAAGACTTATAAAGCATGCGAGAGTGGAAATAGTATGCTCAGGGTGCAGCGACTTTTCTTCCGCCGAAAAAACCGTTTCAAAAGCTTTTTCAAGGCTTGAAAGAAGCGACTTTTTCATGTGTTTTACAAAAAAAAGCCCCTTAAAACCAAAGCCGCAGCGTGTAACGGAGGAAATGCCCGTAAATCAAAGCAAGCTTGTTGTCGGCTTCAAGACCGAGTGTGAAAACTACCCCGCTTTATATGTAATGAATGCCGTATATGGGGGTACTTCAACTTCAAGGCTGTTTATAAACGTAAGGGAAAAAATGTCCCTTTGTTATTACTGCTGGTCGGGGGTGGACAGATACAAAGGCGCTTTGCTGGTTAACAGCGGAGTGGATAACGAAAACCTTGAAAAAGCGGAAAATGAAATTATCGCACAGATGGAATCGGTCAAACGGGGCGATTTTACCGATGAGGATATGGAACAGGCGAAAATGTACCGCAAAAACGGGCTGAAAACCTATAACGACAGTCTGAAGGGCATAGCGGCATGGTACTTGATGTGCATTTACAACGATGATATAAAATCGCCGGAGGACGCGATAAAGGAAAACGACGATGTGACAAGGGAAGAAATTATAGAAGCCGCCCGCTCGGTAAAGCTTGATACGGTATACGCGCTTGTACCGCCGCAGACCGAAAAAAACCATGATGAAAAGAAGGAGGCTCTTGATTGAACTATCAGAAGGAGATCGTCAAAAGCGCGGGAATAGGGGAACAGTATTTTAAAATAAAGCATACCAGCGGCTGTACCATATGTCTCTATCCTATGGAGGGTTTCAGCACAGTGTATGCCATGTTCGGAGTGAATTTCGGTTCCATTGACGCCGCTTATAAAAATAAAAATGACGGTGAGTTTACTTCGATGCCCGAAGGAACCGCACATTTTCTTGAGCATAAGCTTTTTGAAAACAAGAACGGAAGCGCACTTGATCTGTTTGGAAAAACAGGAGCCAACGCAAACGCTTTTACGGCCTTTGACAAAACCGCCTACCTGTTTTACTGCTCCCAGAAATTCGAGGAAAATCTGGAAATACTTTTAAACTTTGTTCAGGATCCTTATTTTACCGATGAAACGGTGGAAAAGGAAAAAGGTATCATCGAGCAGGAAATTATGATGTATGATGATGACCCCGGCTGGCATTTATTTATGAACAGCTATCTGTCGGCGTATCACAATCACCCTATACGAATACCCATAGCCGGCACAAAGGAAAGCATCGCCAAAATAGATAAGGAAACGCTTTACCGCTGTTACAGCGCCTTTTACAACCTTAACAACGCCTATATTTCAATAGCGGGAGGCTTTGACCCCGATAAGGCGCTTGAAATATGCGACAGACTGCTGAAGCCATCCTCGGGCGGAGCGATTGAAAGGCTTGTGCCGAAAGAACCTTACGAGATAAAGGAAAAAACAACAAAAACTAAGCTTACATGTTCCAAACCCATGTTTGAGATTTTGTACAAATTTCCCGAAAAGACCCCCGCCGAATCACAGAGGGCTTATATAATATACAGCATAATGCTTGAGGTGTGTCTCGGAAAAACATCCTCTTTTTATACGGAAATGTATGAGCAGGAGTTGGTTGACGGCGGTTTCAGCGTAGGGGCTTACGGTATGCGCGGCTTGTTTATGTGTTATATATCGGGAGACTCCAAGGATCCCGAACTGCTTTTGGGAAAGATAAACGCGGAATTGACGCGGCTTAGAACGGAGCTTCCCGACAAAACCGAGTTTGAAAACATAAAAAAACGCACATACGGAGAGCTTTTAAGCTGCTACGGCGATGTTGCCACGGTTGCCAACTCGATGCTGAACGCGGAAATAATGGGAATTACCGCCTTTGACGGTATCGAGACGGCGGCGTCGGTTACTTATGAAGATATAGTCGAAGCTTTAATGGCAATTGATTTGGATAACTGCTCCATCTCCGTTGTAGAACCTGTTTTGGATTAATACTAATACTTTTTAAAACTTCGGGCATTACGTCAATTTAAAAAGGCACTGGTATAAGAACCTGTATTCAAAAGATTTGTGCGCGGGTTTTCAAGCAAATTTTATCAAATATAAGGCAATAATCCGCAGACGGACAGCTTTCGCGATATGTTCGCAAGGATTTTTTACGCAGACAGTGACGATTTCTATTAAAAAGGTGTGTGCTTACTCCTGCGGAAAGATTCTGAGTTTTTGCTTGATATACAGAAAAAATAACAGCAGAAAGGACGGTACAGCGCCGAGATAACATAAATTCGGCGTCTGAAAGACAATTTATGCAGCTTTTAAAGGAATCGGTGGAGTTTCCGAATTTATTTTCGGGCGACATAGAAATAAACAGAGTCGCCTTTACGGTTTTCGGAATCGACATTTACTGGTACGGAATACTGATAGCGTTGGGTACTGTTTTGGCCTTTGTCTACGCCATAAAAAGGTCTAAAAAGGTAGGGCTTATATCCGACAATGTGTTTGACGCCGCTTTTATTTCGATTATCGTGGGTTTTATAGGGGCGAGGGTGTATTACTGCGTCTTTTATAACCTTATGCACCCGGACGCCGAAGAAAAGTATAATTTAATAACAATGTTCACCAAGATACACGACGGCGGACTGGCAATTTACGGCGGAGTTATCTTCGGCGTACTTACGGGGCTTATTTACTGCAAGGTTAAAAAAATGCCGTTTCTTCCGCTGCTGGATCTTGCGGGTCCCGCTTTTCTTATAGGACAGGCAATAGGAAGATGGGGCAATTTTATAAATCAGGAATGCTACGGTGCGCCTACGGCGGGAAATCTCCCGTGGGGGATGATGGGTACGAAAATAGCGCTGGATCCTTTGGTTATAGAAGCAAACGGGCAGAGCGTGTCGGATACCCTCATACTTGTTCACCCTTGTTTCCTTTACGAAAGCCTGTGGTGCGTAGTCGGGTTTTTGCTTATTCATTTCATTGTGAACAGGTTCAAGAACTTCGACGGCGAAAACTTTTTGTTTTACGTACTCTGGTACGGTGCGGGAAGAGCGTGGATAGAGGCGCTTCGCACCGACAGCCTGTACGCAGGCAGCCTTAAGGTATCACAGGTAATTGCAATCGCTTCCTCCATTCTTGCGCTTATAATGATAATTTATTTTAAAACAGCCGCTAAGAGATCGGGAAAACCTCTTTACGCGAACACCGAGGAAAGCCGTGAACGCTTAAAAGTATATGAAAAGGATATTGTATTGAACAAGGAAAAGGATGAAGCCAAAAAAGCGCTGAAGAAAGCGGAAAAGAATCTTTCCTCCGGCGGCTCGTATGCGGCCGGCAGTACAATAGGACTTGACGACGAGCCTAAGTCGGATGACTAAGCGTAATATACCGGATAAACCGACGCAATGCTCCAAAAAACAATCAACGGAAAGGCGGATTTGAAAAAATGACATTGATAGACGGAAAGGCCGTTTCAGCGGCGGTAAAGGAACGCATAAAGAAAGAAATAGAGGAAAAAGGCCTTAAAATAGGATTGGCGGTTGTAATAGTTGGCAATGATCAAGCCAGCAGAGTTTATGTGAACAACAAGAAAAAGGCTTGCGAATTCTGCGGTATCACCTCCTACGAATACGCGCTTCCTGAAGAGTGTACGGAAGAACAGCTTCTGGAACTGGTGGATAAATTAAACGGGGACGGCAGGGTAAACGGTATATTGGTGCAGCTTCCGCTTCCCAAGCAGATTGACGAAAAGAAAATAATCGAACGCATCAGCCCCGAAAAAGATGTCGACGCTTTTAACGCTGTAAACGTGGGCAAAATAATGATTGGCAATTACAGCTTTCTTCCCTGTACTCCCGCCGGCGTAATGGAGCTTATAAAGTCCACCGGAACTGAGATAAGCGGAAAGGAGTGCGTTGTTATAGGACGCTCAAATATAGTTGGCAAGCCCATGGCAATGCTTCTGCTTCATGAAAGCGCCACGGTCACCATATGCCACAGCAGAACAAGGAATCTTAAGGAGATATGCTCACGCGCGGACATTCTTGTGTCGGCGGTGGGAAAAGCGGGGTTTGTAACCGCCGATATGGTAAAGGAGGGAGCTGTCGTCATAGACGTGGGAATGAACAGAAATTCCGAGGGAAAACTTTGCGGCGACGTGGATTTCGATAATGTAAAGGACAAGTGCAGCTTTATCACACCCGTTCCGGGAGGAGTGGGTCCCATGACTATAGCTATGCTTATGGAAAACACCTTAAGAGCGGGCAAGCTCCAAAGTCTATGAAAAAAGGCCAGTCTCCTTTCGTCACCGGCATAGTGCTGTGCCTTGCGGCCGTGTATTTGATTATATATTTTTCGGTTAAAGGTATGTGGAACGCAGGGACGGTGATAGCTCTGATACTTATAGTGGCCGTTGCCGCTTTTCAGTTTATTATACACTTTAAATTTTTTAAGGAAAATCAGAAGGATCCCCATGGTATAAAAAAGGGGCGGAAATAAAAAATATTTATACAGCTATAAGCTATTGATATTTTTTCAAAACGGTGTAAAATATAAGAGCAGTTTAAATAAGCTGCCGGAATTGCGAGGCTATCCTTCGATGGGGGATGGAACATGCCGTTTAAGAGACGCGGACATCCGGAAGCGGTTATATAAAAAGACATTTTTACATAAACCTTTAATCATGTAAAAAAGAACAGTTGACAAATGACAGGAGCGGGATATGAGAGTAGCAATTTTTACGGAAACCTATTTACCGGCGGTAAACGGGGTAGTAACCCACGTCAAGACTTTAAAGGAAGGGTTGGAGCTGTTAGGCCACAAGGCTATAGTGGTTACAGCCGATTCCAACGTTAAAAAGACTCAGGCTTCAAAGGATATATTGTATTGCCCCGCGGTAAAGCTTGAAAAAATATACGGATACGATGTGGCTTCCCCTATAAGCGCAGACAGACTGAGAATGTTAAAGGATTTTAATCCCGACATTATTCATATTCATAATGAATTCGGCATAGGGCTTTCGGGAGTTCTTATCGCAAAAGCGCTTAAGGTTCCTTTGGTTTACACCATGCATACCATGTATGATGATTATGTATATTATGTCGCCAACAACGAGCTTTTGCACAAATTTCTGATGTCAGCTAGCCATAAATACGCCAAAATCCTCGCAGATTCGGCAAGCGCGCTGACAGGGCCGTCAAAAAAAGTGGAAGAGTATTTCAAAAAATGCCATGTGGACAAGCCGGTGACCGTTATACCCAATTCCGTTGAGGTTGAGGTGTTCAACAGACACACCGTTTCAAGAGATAAGGTAAAGGAAATACGCGAAAGGTACGGATTCGGTGAAAATGATCTGGTGTTCTGTTTCTGCGGGCGTATGGGTCAGGAAAAAAACATAGATACTCTGCTGAAATATTGGGCTGAAAAAGTAAAGCCCCACGACGGAATGAAGCTTTTTCTTATCGGCGGAGGCCCGCAGCTTGAGGAATACAAGGAGCTTGCAAAGTCTCTTAACATATCGGATACGGTAAAATTTTCCGGCAGGGTGGAGCATTCCGATATACCTCCCTATTACGCCTCATGCGACTGCTATATTACCGCGTCTCTTACCGAGTGTCATTCCATTTCCATGATGGAGGGAATGGCAACCGGTATGCCGGTGCTTACAATCCGCGACGAGCTTAATGCCGACCAGATAGAGGAAGGAGTAAGCGGATATTATTTCAGGGACGCCGATGAAATGTACTGTCATATGAAGCATCTTAAATCTCTTTCCTTTGATGAGCTTGAAAAATTCAAGGAGGACGCGAGAAGAACCATTGTGTCTTCGGGTGCGCAGTCCATTGCCGAAAAGCTGCTTGTGATTTACGACGAGGCTATAAAAGCATACAGCCTGAAGCGGATGTACAAGAAATCACCCAGAAACGTAAAAAAAGCGTATAGGGCGCAGTACGGCGATCCTGTTTTCGGTAAAAGATCCTCCCGTCCGAAGCGCAAGTTATCGGTCAAGGCAAAGAGAGTAAGCAAGGAAGAAAAACAAAATCGGCGTAAGGCGGAAAAAGCGGCTGCGGCAAGGTATAATGCCGCAAAAGAAATACGCAGACAGCATAAAAAAAGAAGCCGCAACAAATAAAATTTCATAGAAAACTGTGAGTATTACGTCAGTTTAATACTAATCTTTGATCAAGGTACAGACAAATAACGTATGATAAAAGATTAGTGATTAGGATACAACCTATAATCAAGTCCATAGCTTGATTATAGGTTGGTGTAAAATGGAATTTCCATTAGCAGTGTTATCGAAAAAGGAGCGTTATGTCAGATTACATTCTAAATCTATTATCCGATTGGTTCGGGAACAGTATTCCGGCGTCGGTTATCATTTCGGTTTTGTTTCTTGTACTGGGGTTCTGGGGTCTTATAAAGGGAGCGGATATGTTCGTAGACGGTGCGTCTCAGATCGCCGCCAAGCTGAAGGTGCCGCTGATTGTAATTGGTCTTACCGTGGTTGCTTTTGGAACAAGCGCTCCCGAAGCCGCCATAAGTATTACCTCCGCTTTTCAGAATAATGCCGGAATAGCAGTGGGAAACGTTATAGGCAGCAATATTATGAATATTCTCCTTATTTTGGGGATTTCCTCGGTTATATGCAGACTTCCGGTAAAAAAGACGACTCTCCGTTATGAAATACCGTTTGTAATATTGATAACGGCGGTGCTTCTTTTGCTGGGAGTTTTGGAAAACAACCTTTCTCGTATCGATGGGATTATATTCATTGTACTGTTCGCGGTATTTATGATTTATCTGATAAAACTGTCAAAATCCGGTGACAACTCTCTTATGGACGATGTTCCCGAAATTGACGAAAACGCTTCAGTGCCCAAGATGCTGCTTTTTGTGCTGTTAGGTCTTGCCATGATAGTTTTGGGCAGCGACTTTACCGTAAGCGGAGCCACGAGGATCGCGGAGGTGATCGGTATAGACGACCGCATAATCGGTCTTACGGTGGTGGCTTTCGGTACCTCTCTTCCGGAGCTGGTAACCTGTATTCAGGCGGCAAGAAAAAATAAGGCGGATATTGCCATAGGCAATATAATAGGAAGCAATATTTTCAATATACTGTTTGTGGTGGGAATTTCCGCTCTTGTGTCGCCCTCGCCCATAGGGTTTGCGGATACCTTTATTGCGGATTCGGCTGCGGCGATAGCGGCCGCAGTGCTTTTACTGCTTTTGGTGCTGAAAAATAAGCGTGTTTCCCGATTAGGCGGAGTAATAATGCTTGCCTGTTACGCGGGATATTTCACTTATTTGTTTATTTAAGTAAAAAGGAGGATATATCATAATGCTTTGTATTGTAAAAGCTCCGCGCAAGGTTTGAGGACGCTGCGCGGAGGACGGACAAACGGCGAATGTCCTCAGGCTTTGCGCTTTCGGTTAATGATTACGAATAATTTTATCTGAAGGAGCAAAGTCATTATGAAAAAAAGTTTAAAAACATACCTCCTGCTTTGGAGCACACAATCCCTTTCCGCTTTGGGCAGCGGACTTACCGGCTATTCGCTTGTACTTTGGTTGTACACGCAGAGCGGTTCTGCGTTAAAGACCGCCCTGCTTTCCGTCTGTTCCTATGCGCCCTATGTAATAATGAGCATCTTTGCGGGAGCGCTCAGCGACAGATGGAATAAGAAAAAGATCATGCTTGTTTGCGACCTTGCGGCGGCAATAAGTACCGCTGCCGTCTTTGTGCTTATAAAAACAGATCATCTTGAAATATGGCATCTGTATCTGGTAAACGCTCTTAGCGGACTTATGAATACCGTTCAGCAGCCTGCGGCGGAGGTTGCCGCCACAATGCTGATTCCGGAAAAGCATTATCAGCGCACGAGCAGTCTTCGTTCCTTTTCTCAGTCGCTGAATACGATTTTAACGCCGGTTATAGCCACGGCGCTTTTTACCCTTGCCGGAATAGATTCGGTAATAGCGGTGGATCTGATTACCTTTGCGGTGGCGTTTCTGACGCTTATTTTTATTCGCATACCGGAGCTGCCGAAAAACGAGGAGGAAAAGGAATCGCTTTTTGCTTCGGCGCACGGCGGCTTGCTATGGCTGAAGCGTAATCCGCTGATTTTAAAGCTTATTTTGTTTCTCGCGTGTATAAATCTTATCGCGTCGGTATATGACTCGGCCTTGCCCGCGATGATTATTTCAAAAAGCGGTGAAACGTCTCTCGGTATAGTAAACGCGTGCGTTGGAATAGCTTCTCTTTTGGGCAGCGTGCTTACTGCGGTTATTCCGGCTCCGTCAAACAGAGTGAGGGCGATATGCATGGCGCTCTTCATTTCCATGTGTACCGAAAATTTTTTCCTTGCTTTCGGAAGCAACACTGTTGTGTGGTCTGTAGGCGCGGTTTTGGGCTGGATTACCATACCGTTTATGAACGCTAATATGGATGTGATTTTTCGTAAGTCAATACCCGCTGAAATGCAGGGGCGAGTTTTTTCCTGCCGAAATACGCTGCAATTTTTTACCATTCCCTTAGGCCTCTTTTTAGGCGGAGCGTTGGTGGACGGGGTGTTTGAGCCTTTTATGGAAAAAAGCGGAATCAATGTTCTGCACCGCCTGTTCGGAACGGGTAAAGGCTCCGGCGCGGCGTTTCTGTTTTTCTGCATAGGCATTGTCGGCGCGGCCGTATGTACGGTGTTTTGGTTTATTTTAGGGAAATATGGATGGAAGGACGGCGAATGAAATAATATTTAACGGATTAGCGTGTGCCGTGAATGTACTTTGAACTATTTGAAATCTGCAAATTTTTTCATCAAATTTTCATTTATGTATTGATTTTCCGGAAAAAATGTTGTATAATATACTAAAATATATTGAAAGCCAAAGCTTTCAGGTTGTTTTTAGGAGGATTTTTCAATGGCAGTTTGTAGTAAATGCGGTGCACAGATTCCCGACAACACCGGAGTTTGTCCCTCATGCGGCGCACCGCAGGAAAACGGTGCAAATCAACAAGCTTATGTAAACGGAGGTAATTACATGGATCCCAATGATGTTCAGCAGAATAAGGTAATGGCGGTTTTAGCCTACATAGGTATTCTTTTCCTTGTTCCCCTTCTTGCCGCTCCCAATTCTCAGTATGCACGTTTCCACACAAATCAGGGACTTGTGCTTTTCCTGTTTGATATTGTGGTTGGCATATTAACCGCTGTTTTGGCTTTTATTCCTTTTATCGGTCTTATTGTAAGCTCCCTGCTCGGTCTTGGCGTATTTGTACTTATGATTTTGGGTATAGTAAACGCTGCTACCGGAAAAGCAAACGAACTTCCTTTGATAGGTAAGATCAGAATTATCAAGTAATAATCCGTTTGTTTTAAACCGATTGTATAATTAATCCGATAAAATTTAAATACCCGCCGCGGAAAACACGGCGGGTATTTATACTGTTAACCAATTAAAAATTGAAAAAATTGTTTTTAATTGGTTAACAGTGTTTCGGGTGTAATAACCATTTTGACTATGATTTTATCATGTGTCAAAATGGTTATTAGTATTAAACTATATTGAAGCGATTTTTCTTTCCGTACTCTCCGAATTAAACGAAAACTTAACGGCGGTATCGTCGGAAATAATTTTTTGTCTGTACAGCTCCAGCATATACGAATCCATACTTATCATTCCTTCGTTTCCGAAGCTGTTTATTGCGTTGTCTATTTGATGTATTTTGCTTTCTCTTATCATATTTCGGACAGCGCCGTTACAGTGCATAATCTCAAAGGCGGGAACCAACTTGCCGTCAAGAGCGGGTACAAGCTGCTGAGACACGACGGTCTGAAGAAGCTGGGAAAGCTGTACTCTTATCTGTTGCTGCTGGTTGGGAGGGAATACGTCTATTACGCGGTCGATGGTATTGGCTGCGCCTACGGAGTGAAGGGTTGAAATAACTAAATGTCCCGTTTCGGCTGCGGTCATGGCGGTTCTTATTGTTTCAAAATCGCGCATTTCGCCTACCAGAATAACGTCGGGGGACTGTCTCAGGCTTGCCCTCAGAGCGGTGACATATCCTTCTGTATCCGCATGTATCTCCCGCTGGCTGATGACGCTTCTTTTGTTTTTGTGCAGATACTCAATCGGCTCCTCAAGAGTAATTATATGAGCGTTGCGTGTGCTGTTTATTCTGTCAATGATACAGGCGAGTGTGGTTGATTTTCCTCCGCCGGCGGGTCCGGTCACCAAAACAAGTCCCTTTGTCTTTTCGGCAATATTCATTACGCTCTCTGGTATGGACATTTCTTTTGGAGATGGAACGTCAAAAGAAACAAGACGGATCACCGCCGCTAAGGAGCCGCGCTGCTTATAGGCGCTTATACGGAATCGGGAAAGACCCTTTACCGAAATGGAAAAATCGTCGTCTCCTCTGTCGCGAAGCTTGTCTATGGTTCTGTCCGCAAGCTTATAGGCTTCGGAGATAAGCTGTTCCGATGTTTCCGGTAAAATTACCTCGTCATTCTGTGGTTGTATCAGTCCGTTCAGCTTATAAGAAACGGGAAGACCCGAAACGATGAAAATATCACTGGCTTGCTTTTCCACCGCATTTTTAAGCATTGTTATAAGATCCATTTTCCTGTCCTCTTTTCTTTGTAATTGGGTAAGCGCTGATTAAAATTCCCAAAGATCAATAGTATCGTCAATGTCTATCCCCTCGTTTTTGGAAACGATTTTGCTTGAAATAAGCTTAAGTTCACCTCGTTCAGCTCTCAAAACAGTTTCAAGAACACGGTTTTCGTCAATATCGGTCATAAAGCTTACCGTGACTCCTTTTTCGTCGGAGGAGGCCGCCCCCCCCAACTCGATCGCAGCGGAAACTATACGGGAGTTTTCCGTAATTTCCGAAAACGCGGCTTTAAGCTCTCCGCATTTTTCGGCGGCCGTTTTTTCCGCTTCGTAGTATTTTTTTGATATATCAGCAGTTTTTTTAACGGTGCCTATTTCATTTTGTGCCGATACTAAAGTCAGTACGGAAAAAATAGTCACGGTCAGTGTGATAAATATAATGAGAATAAGCGAGCCGCCTATTCCCGAAGATGCTCTGCCCCGTCCGGTAGCCATTATTTAAAACCCTTTCTTTAAGTGTTGTTATTGATTTTGACCGTTATAATTTATTGAGAGTAATATGCCGAGCTTATGTCATATATCAGCTTGTTGTCCGCAGTCCTGTAAATTTCTACGGTGTATTCGGTGACTGCGCCGTTGATGGTTGCCGCGCTGACCACGGAATAGACCGCGTTTTCCTTATCGGTAATGGTAAGGTTGCCGTCGAAATATTCGGTTCCCGTATTTTTGTTTCCGCTTTTTATAAGCTCCGCTTTATTTTGCGATAAGATAAGAGCGCTGCTGATATCTCTGCTTTCATTGATATCCGCAGCGGCTTTTGCGATAATGGCAGCGCAGACACAGGCGCACACGGCGAATATAAGCAGCGATATCATAAGCTCCATAAGGAATAATCCGGATTTGCCTTTTCTTTTCATATGCGACTATTCCTTTCATAATTTTTTAAAACTTATATTTATTCATGTATCATATTTACATAAAACTCTGTAGTTTTATCATTGTTATCCGTAAATTTTATCTCAAACAAATCGTCTTTTTGTTCAAAGGAAAGCGACTTTGCTTCCGTGAGTGCGAAACCCGCGGAAGGGGGCAGGGAGATATCGGCACCGCAGAAAAGCTCGCGTATCATTCCGTCGTACTGGTATATATATGTGACGTAATTAACACCGTCAAAATTATCGTTAATACAAAGGGCGCTTATTCCCTCCAACTCGCCGACGGTAATCTTATCCGCTTCGTTATTGGCGCGTATTTTTGCGGTTATGTAGCTGATACAGGTTTGTTTGTTGAACCGCTCTTCCATCTGTACCGAAGCGTTTCGATATGCGGCGGCGCCGGATACGGTTATAAACAGCGCTGTCATTACAAACAGGGCAAACAGGAGCAGAACAAACACCGAATCAATTGAGTGAAGCTTGTTTTTCAACCATCCACCTGCTTTCTTGCCACTGTGATATTCGGCATTATATTGGAAGCGAAAATATCATAGTGCACCGAATATTCATCGCTTATTCTTAAGCCGTAATTTTTCTTGAGATATTCTATATCGGGAGGATAACATCCTTCCTGAGCGTAACAGGTTATAACGGCGCGCCTTACGCTGTTTTCGGTTATGGTAAGCCCTTCGCTTTCGGAAGTGCCGTTTATATCATTTAAGGCGAAAATCACGATAGTTAATATTATGATAAAGATAATAACGGCGGGAATATATCTTACAAATGGGTGAAAACCGTTTTTTAATTTCATTGCAATATTTTCCTTTCCCGTTATTTTAAAAATCAGATTGAAGTAATAACCGACAGCATGGGTATCATTACCGAAAACAGAACGAAGCCCACTACCACCGACATTATTATTACCAACACAGGTTCAACCCTGCTGATTTTTTCATCAATGGCGTCATTCACCTTCTTTGAATATTCCTCGGAGATTTTTTTCATGGTTTCGTCGGTTTTTCCCGTCTGAAAACTCACGGTGAGTCTTCTGACGCTGACTCCGTCCAATATGTCCGTTTTTCGGATAGCATTGTCAAAGCTTTGCCCGTTTCTCATATATTCCTGACAGGAGGATATTTTTTTCCCTGTGTCCTCGCCGCATATTTTCTTGGACATTTCAAGAGCGTCGTCAATATCCATACCGCTGGAAATGGTCATCGCCATAGCGGAGGCGAAGTTGGCGGAGGACATTTGGTTTTTAAGCTTTTTGCCTTTGAAAAGAGAAAGCACTTTATCATGCGTACCCGGCAGCTTATAAAGTATAATCGCCAGTATTGCAACAGCTATAACAATTCCCGTAATCACAAAAGCATAGGACTGAATTGCCGAACCCAGATTCATAAGAGCCACCGCCGCTCCCGACATTGAAACGCCCAATTGAGCGAAAACATCGTTAAATATCGGAAGCACCCGCGTCAGCAGCAGTATTACGATTACCGCCAGTATAACAAGTAAAATCAAAGGGAAAGCGACGGCGTTTTTTATATTTTCGGATATTTCCCGCTGTCTTGTGTAATATTCGGAAAGACCCAGCAGCACCGAATCCAACCGTCCGGTATGCTCTCCTATTTGCAGCATTTCCTCCGCATATGTGGGAAACGCTTTGGTGTTTTTTACCGCCTCGGAAAATTTGGTTCCCTTGGAGGTATCGCTGAGCAGGCTTTTCAGAATCGGATCGTTTTTATTGTCGCTTAAAAGCATATATATTCCGTCGTTTACGGACATACCGGAGCTCAGCGTATCGTACAGTTCGCCGAACAGTCTTGATATGTAAGCGGGATTAAGCGTTTTTGCTGCCATTTCGTTTCTCCTTCGGGGATATTTATATCTTTAATTGTTATCAAACCTAATTATTCTGAATTATTATATCAGTTAATAAATTTTGTTGCATAGTTATTTCCGTTGGCAATAAAATCAAGTATTGACTGATTGGATTTGGAGCTTGCGGCGTAGGTAGGATCCATTCTCTGCCATCCCGTGCCGTCAAAGTGAATTGCACCTGCATATACCCAGCCAGCTTCTTTAATATATACGCTGACCCAAGCGTGGAATCCTCCGTCGGTAACGTTGCCCGATATTACTTGTGTGGGTACGTTCTGGCTTCTCAGCATCGCCGCCATTGTTGCGGCGTAATCGAGACAAATGCCTTTTTTCTGATTTACCACCTTGTAGGTGTCGCCTGCGTATCCTCCGGCTATATCCGAGGCGGCAAATTCATGGTCGTATACCACATTGTCCACAAGCCACGAGTATATTTTATCCACTTTTTCCAGTGCGCCGACTGTACCGGCGCAAAGCTGCGACGCCAGCGTAACGGCGCTGTCGCCTGCGGAAAAGTTCACATACTGACTGGGTCTCAGGAAAGGTGAAAAGGGATCGGCAATATTCACGTCTATTGTTACGGTGTTGGCCAGTGCGTAGCTTTTCCCTTCCACAAGTTCCAGAACGTTCACCGTATAAGTACCGCTGCTTCCGGTAAGAGGATAGGATTCGTATGTTCCGTCGGATTTCAGGTTATAGTTTTGCTTGACGCCGGAGGGAGTGATTATCTGAATTTTTATTTTTCCCACCGAACCCGTATATTTTGCCATGACATAGCCGTCTGAGGAATGGCTGTAATCTATGGTGGCACGGTCGTTGGACTGTGTCAGAATACCGTCCGCCGCGGAAGTAAGCACGGTGGCGGGGGAGGGGGAAGCCGGCGGCGGAGCGGTGGTTGTCTGGACGGTGGTGGTTGCGGCCGAAGTTGTTTGTGCGGAGGAGGAAACCGAGGCAGCAGCCGGCGTCGTGGTTCTCGAAGCGGGAGGCGAGTTAACGGCGCTTTCGCCGCCGACGGACGGTTTACTCAGAGTGGTTTTCTCAATTTTTTTCGTTTCCGACGCGCTTTCCTCTTTATTGACGGATGTTTCGCTTTTCGAAGCCGTATCCGTCGATGAATCCGAATTTTTCTCAGAGCTTTCTTCGGAATTTTTAGATTCCGATATCGAATTTACTTTTGATTCCTCGCTTTTTTCCGTTTTGGCGCTTATCGAAGACTCGGAAGTGATTTCGGGGATAGTCTCGTTTTCGATTATTGACGCGCTGTCAATATCGTATACGCTTCCGATGCTGGGGACGGTGCTATCGAATATGTCCGGATTGTCATTTACGGTATTACAGCCGCATAAAGCGACAGAAAGAGCAACCAAAACCGCCGTAAGCTTTTTGTTTTTCAAGCTATCACCTCTGTAAACGAGAAATATAATAATAAAATTTTAACATATGACCATAAAAAAGTCAACATTTCACCTTTAAAAATCATGTAAAATAACAATGACAAAAAAAGTATTTTATTATTGAAACAATAAACAATATATACGTTTTTTTACGAATAAGCGTTAATATTTTTTTACAAGCTGTGAAATCAGCGCTTTGCATGTATTCATTTGAATGCATGCGTAAAAATTTTCCGTTACTTCCTTTCCTTTTCCTATGAGAGTTGCATTGTTTGCGTCTTCTTCTGTTTCCCAAAGAACAAAATCTGTCCATGTGTCTTTTTGAAGGTAATGCTCCCAGGATATAAAGCCTTTTGCTTTGGAAATAATTTCATCGTGAAGCTTTTGTGTCAGTTCTACAAATTGTTCCTTGTTTACATTTTTCTTTAACTTGTATGAAAAAATCCATGCGGTTTTTGCCATATGTAATTCTCCTTATCTCAATCCCTATTTTAAACTATGGATAAAATCCATAGTTTAAAATAGGATTAGTGTTAAGCTATATAAATTAGGCAAATACATAACTATTTTTTATTCATCAAAAGAATGTACCAACTCATTGGATAAATTTTACTAAAAGACATAAGCGATAGTATGCAAAGACGGAACTTTATTCTTCAAGCCCTTCCGCAAGCGTGTCAACGCTCATAACTCCGCCGGCGCTTTCGGTTTTGGAGAGCATACGGGCGTCGTCGGACTCGGAGTCTTTTTTTTCGAGAACCGTCTTGTATTTTTTCGGCTTTGGATTGTCGTTCCTTTTAAAAGTCATAGCCATCATATACAGCTTCGGTTCTTTTTTTGCGAGAAATTTTATATCCTTAAGGGGAACCTTGTCTCCGTTTTGTATCCGTCTGGCTATTTTCATGCACTTTGCAATATCCAGAAAGCTGCTGCTTTTGTCGTCCTCGTCCTCTTGGTTAAGACTGTCCAAAAAGCGTTGGAGATCGTCCTTGTACTCATCTTTTTTTGATTTGGGGGCGTTTTCAAGCTCCTTTTGTGTATTAAGAAACTGCTGAGCCTCCTGTGTAAGTGTAAGAGTGTCGGTTCTGGGATTGTCGTTTTTTGATTTTTCTCCGGTCACGTTTCTTTTTGTATAGGTGATTGGGACCTGTCCCGAAGTGGTTATTCCGTTAACGCTCATGATAATTCCCTCCTTGTGTTTTGTCAGATCAGTATACTCGATTTGACGTTATGTTTGTAATAGTTATTTTCGACAGTTTGTCCTCCGCCGTTGGCATAGCAATAAATACAATTGTGGATACAGGTGTTATAGGCTCCTATATCCGTACTTTCGCAGCAGCCGCACTCTTTTCGCTGGTATTTGTCTTTTTTTGCGTCAAGAGATTTTCCCGACAACGCTTCAATGCGTTCCTTATCTATACAGCTTGAATGACCTATGCCGAATCGGCTCAGGTCGGTGCTTTCGGCGCAAGTGTTTATTTTGAAGCCGTTTTCTTTCGCTATTGCTGAAAAAGCTTCGGCAATAGCGAAAATTTCGGCTTCCGTAAGTTCTCTAATCCCGTTTTCCCTAAAGCGCTTTTCGGTTTTAGAGTAGCTGTCGATAAAGCTTATAATGCAGGTGTCAAAGGCACCTTTAAGCTTTCGTGACAATTTACCGAACCATTCCGTATGATATTCCACCGTATATTTTTCGGTGACAAGAATCGGGTCGTAGCGCCATACCAGTCTTTTTTTCCCTGCTTTTTCCGATAGCGTTTTAAAGGTATCAATCAATTCACCGTGTTTTGAAGGTACATTTTTTTCTATATCCTTCCCATATGAGTTCAGAGTGAACTGGAAATAATACTCGTATTCCTTAAGCTCTTCAAGCCGTTCAAGCATAGGCTTCGGGTTTTTTGTCCAGAACACGATGCAGTCTACGTCCTCCGGTTTCAGGCTTATCCTCTTCAAAGCGGAATTAAATGGATTTTTTACTTCGGCATAGCCTTCCTTAAGTCTGCGGAAAAACCATTCGGAATAAAAGGCGGGTATGTCGGTGCGGCGGCTTGCGCTTATTATCATATTTCACCTTTATATGTCTTCCAGTGCGCCCAAAACCTCTCCTATCTTACCTTCTATAAGAAGATCGGCTTGGTTGTCGGCGCTTGTTGGTGACATATTTATTATCACAAGATTGTTGCCGTTAAAATAATTGATAAGTCCCGCGGCGGGATATACCACAAGGGAGGTACCGCCTATTATTAAGGTGTCGGCATTAACGATGGCATTTACGGAGTTATTAAGCGTTTTTTGGTCAAGCTGCTCGCTGTACAGTACCACATCGGGCTTTATCAAACCACCGCACTCACATCTCGGAACGCCGCCGCAGTCCTTTATATACTCGGCGGAATAAATCTTGCCGCACTTAAGACAGTAATTCCTGAGCACGGAGCCGTGAAGCTCGTAAACCCTTTTGCTTCCCGCCTTCTGGTGCAGGCCGTCAATATTCTGGGTAATCACAGCCGACAGCTTTCCCTTTTCTTCCAGTTCCGCCAGTTTTTCATGGGCTTTATTGGGCTTCGCGTCAAGGCACAGCATTTTATCGCGGTAAAAACGGTAAAATTCCTCGGTATGAGAGTAAAAGAAATCGCCGCTGAGTATCGTTTCGGGAGGGTAAGCGTATTTTTGGCTGTAAAGCCCGTCAACACTTCTGAAATCTGGTATTCCGCTTTCGGTGGATACTCCCGCTCCTCCGAAAAATACGGTGTTTTTTGAGTTTTTCAGTATTTCGTTCAGCTTTTTTATTTTTTCGTCAAATTCTAATTTGTTAAAAGCGTTCATAATCAGAAGGGTTTAGAATCCTTTAATTCAACAATTCGGTTAAATACGTTCTCATGCTTCGAGTCCTTGCAGAAATAGCCTATGCGCACAAACTGGAATTTATCTCCCGATTTTGCTTCCTCAAGGCACTTTTCAAGTTTGCAGTTATTCTTCTTTTCCACCGATTTGGGATTGAGATAATCGTCAAAGGTTTTGTCTTCTGGGATTGCGTTGGTGTTTTCTATGGTGAAAAGGCTGTTGTAGATATAAACGTCTCTGTCGATACAATTTTTATCGCTGAGCCAGTGGATTGTCCCCTTGACCTTTCTGCCGTCGGAGGGATTGCCGTTTCCGCTTTCAATATCTGCGGTACAGACGATCTTGTTTATGCTTCCGTCCTCGTTGTAAACAACATCCTTATACTTTATAATGTATGCGCCCATAAGCCTTACTTCTCCGTCGGGCTTCAGGCGGAAATATTTCGGAGGGGGACAGGCGGAAAAATCGTCCCTGTCAATATAAATGTTTTTGCTGAATAAAACCTTGCGTTTTCCCGTTGATTCGTCATTGGGGTTATTGGATATCTCAAAGTATTCTTCTTTATCATCGGGATAATTTTCGATTTCCACCTTTATGGGGTCAAGTATTGCTATTCTCCTTAAAGCGGTTCTGTTCAGCTCGTCCCTTATGCAGTGCTCCAAAAGGGCGATATCAACCACGGAAAGGCTTTTGCAGATTCCCGCCATTTCAACGAAGCGGAAGATAGATTCGGGTGTGTAGCCGCGCCTTCTTAAAGCGCAGAGAGTAGGGAGTCTCGGATCGTCCCAACCGTCTACAACGCCCGTTTCGACAAGCTGCCTTAAATACCGTTTGCTCATTACCGTGTTGGTGACGTTGAGCCTTGCGAACTCATACTGATGAGGCGGCTGTTCAAAGCCTATATTTTCCACAACCCAGTCGTAAAGAGGACGGTGGTTTTCAAACTCGATGGAGCACATGGAGTGAGTTATACCCTCCAATGCGTCCTGAATCGGGTGTGCAAAGTCGTAAAGGGGATAAATGCACCACTTGTCGCCCTGACGGTGGTGTGACATGTGAAGGATACGGTAAATGGCTGGGTCGCGCATATTCATATTGGGGCTGGCCATATCTATTTTGGCTCTGAGAGTGCAGCAGCCGTCGGGAAAGTCGCCGTTTTTCATTTTTTCAAACAGCTCTAAGTTTTCCTCCACGCTTCTGTCGCGGTAGGGGCTGTTTTTGCCGGGCTCGGTAAGAGTACCCCTGTACTGCCTCATTTCCTCGTTGCTTAAGTCGCAAACGTAGGCTTTTCCTTTTTTTATAAGCTCTACGGCAAATTCATATGTTTTTTGGAAATAGTCGCTTCCGTAAAATACTTCGTCGGGATTTGCCCCCAGCCATTTTAAATCCTCCATTATGGACTCTACGTACTCATTGTCCTCTTTGGTGGGATTTGTGTCGTCGAAGCGGAGATTGAATAGGCCGCCGTATTTTTTTGCTGAGGTGTAGTTGATATAGATTGCCTTTGCGCTTCCTATATGAAGGTATCCGTTGGGTTCGGGGGGGAAGCGGGTGTGAATTTTATTTACCCGTCCCGCGTTAAGGTCGCTTTCGATAATATCGGTCAGAAAATTGGAGCCGCACCCGTTTTCCGCCGCGCCGGCAACATTTTTTATTTCATCTGTCATTTTATAATTTCTCCTTGAAATTCTTTATTCTGTTTAAGCTTTCGTCTCTGCCCAATATCTTCATTACAAGACAAAGATCGGGGCTGTTTAATTTTCCCGTTACCGCCGCTCTTATAAAGGCGCTGACGTCCGCTACGCTTCCCTTATATGCGTCGGGATTCGCTTTATATTCTTTTATGTTGGGGCAAAAACCGTGTTTTTCGCCGATGGCCTTTACCTTGTCGAACCAGACGTTTTGTTCGTCGTCAGTATCGTATTGCTCCGAAAATTCCTCCAAAATGGGAACGATGTCCTCCTTGGCAAAGCCTTCCGGCTTTTCGTCAAATCTGAAGTATTCGGGGAAGAAAAATCCCATATAGCCCTTTGCGTCTTTCCATGTTTCCAGATCCTTTCGGGGCTTGTTACCGCCTCTGCCAATCTGCAATATTTGCTTCGTATAATCCGGATCTTTTGAAATAATGCCGTAAAACTCCACGTCAAATTCCTTCGCCCATGCCGCAAGCTTTTCATAGACCTTATCTGCGCTCATTCTCGAAATAACGTTTTTGCTTACGTCGCCTAACTTAATCAAGTCGAACAGAGAGCCGCTTGCGCTCATTTTCTTTATTGAAAAAGGAAAATCGTTCAGCTCCCCGTTGGGATTCGCCCTTCGCCAATCCTCAAAGTTGCTGTTAAGCAAAGTCATGACATATTCAAGGACGCTTTCGGCGGGATAGCCCTCGCTTATATAATAGCTCATACCCGCGCCCTTGTCGCGTTTTGAAAGCTTTTTCTTTGCCTCGCCCTCTTTTCTCATTAGCTGGGAAATGTGGAGGTATTTGGGCAGCTTAAAGCCCAGCGCGGCAAAAAGCTGAATGTGGTAGGGAAGGCTTGAAAGCCATTCCTCGCCCCTTACGACATGAGTTGTTCTCATAAGATGGTCGTCCACCGCGTGAGCCATATGGTAAGTGGGCATACCGTCGCTTTTCAACAGTACGTGGTCTATATGATTTTCCGTTACCTCTATCGCGCCTTTTACAAGGTCGGTGAATTTTATTTTATTGTCGGGGCTTCCCTCGGAGAGGAAGCGCAGTACATAAGGCATACCCGAGTTTATTTTTTCTTTTATTTGTTCAAGGGTAAGATTGCGGCACCGGACATACTCGCCGTAATAGCCGGGAGTGACCTTTTCCGACTCCTGACGTTCCCTTAAGGCCTGCATATCCTCTTCCGTGCAAAAGCAGGGATAGGCTTTTCCTTTTTTTACCAGCTCCTTGGCGTAGGTTCGGTAAATTTCTCTTCTTTCGCTTTGTCGGTAGGGGCCGTATTTTCCCTCTTTTACAATGCTTTCGTCAAAGTTTATGCCGAAATTTTCAAAAACCTTGATAAGGTCGTATTCGGCTCCCTCAACCTCGCGTTTGGAGTCGGTATCCTCAATCCTCAGGTAGAACACTCCGCCGCTTTGGTGAGCCAATCTTTCGCCTACCAGCACGGGGAAAAGTCCGCCGAAATGTACGAATCCGGTAGGACTCGGCGCAAAGCGTGTGACTTTCGCCCCTTCGGGAAGCTCCCTTTGAGGATAAAGGCTTTCGTAATAATCGGGAGAATTTGTCACATCGGGAAAAAGCAGTTCTGCCAGTGCGTTGTAATCCATATTTGTTGTTTCCTTTTTTGTCTTTGTTATTGAATTTCTTCCTATGTATAATATAATACCATAAATTGAGCTGTATTTCAATAGTTTAGGATATTTTTGATTTAGAAACTATTCCAACAGAAATTGCCGCACGTCTTTTCGGCATATTTTGCCGCCTACTGCGTTAAAAATCCTTGACTGGAGACAGCCCGCCCGCGGATTTTTGCCTTGTCATCAACAAAATATGCTCGAAAACCCGCCACCATTTCTATTGGAACAGTTTCTTATACTGTTAACCAATTAAAAATTGGAAAAATGGTTTTTAATTGGTTAACAGTGTTTTGGGTGTAATAACCATTTTGACTATGATTTTATCCTGTGTCAAAATGGTTATTAGTATTAGTTTTGAATATTTAGCGTTTGAACTCGGAAATTGACATTTGTTTTACGGTGTGCTATAATTTTCCTATTTGGACAAAAGGAGAAAAGCCATGCTTCATAGAATATCAAATGAAGAGTACGAATTATACAAAAAACATATTTACAGCCTTTCCGCCGACCTCTCTCGCTGTACCTTTCCGATATATTCGGACGGCGTAAAGACCGCGCTGCGCATACGCTTGCATCTTTTCCGTCATTTTACCCAAAACTCCTTGAAATACACCGGCATTCCTGCATCGTTTTGGGCAATCTGACGAAAAAGCTGACTGTGCGTCTGCACGACAATCTTTGTGCGGTGTTGCCTTAAATTGTTTTGGTTTTTTTGTAACAAAACGCCTTTTCGCGCGTCTAATCTATGGAGAACAGATCGTGAGAGGAGCAAAAGCATGGATTTTGAACAACTTTACAGCACGTATTTCATGCAGGTTTACTCATATGTTATGACCCTTACGGGAAACAGCGGGGAAGCGGAGGAGATTACTCAGAAAACCTTTTTTAAAGCCTTTACCGCAAAAAAGGGTTATAGAGGAGAATCGTCGCATCTCACCTACCTGTGCTCCATTGCCAAAAATCTGTTTTATGACAGACAAAGGGCAGCAAAAAAGCTTGGACCGCTTGAAGAGGCCGAGGATTTAAGTCCGGAGGGAAGAACCGTTGAAGAAAAGGTCGCCGACGCCTTTGATACATTTCGTATACATAAGCTTCTCCATGAAATGGAGGAACCGTACAAGGAGGTATTTCAGCTAAGGGTGTTCGGTGAGCTTAGCTTTGCCGATATAGGTCGGCTGTTCGGGAAAAGCGAGAACTGGGCAAGAGTCACCTTTCATAGGGCGAAAAACAAGATCAAGGAGGGAATGGAGTTACAATGAAATATTCGTGCGATATGATAAAGGATATTTTATCCTTATATTGCGACAACGTGTGCAGCGAGGACAGCCGTGCGGCGGTAGAGGAACATATCAAGGAGTGCGAAGCCTGCCGCGGCGAATTGAACACGCTCAGGGACACGAAATACACCGACAGTCTGGAGCAGGAAAAGAAGAATGTTATTAATACCTACAAAAGAAATGTGAAAAAAAAGTTTTTGCTCGTGCTTTCGGTGATTTTTATGATACCCGTTATTACCTGCTTTATTGTAAATATTGCGGTTGGGCATCGTCTGGACTGGTTTTTTATCGTTCTGACTTCTCTGGCGGTGTTGGGTTCGATGGTGCTGGTTCCGCTTGCGGTGGAAAAAAAGCGGTTTTTGTGTATTTTAACGTCATTTACCGCAAGTCTGCTTTTGCTTCTGCTTACCTGTTGTGTTTACAGCGGGGGGACATGGTTCCCTGTGGCGGCGGTATCGGTGTTGTTCGGACTTTCGGTGGTATTCCTGCCCTTTGCCGTAAGACAGATACCTATAAAAGGCAGGCTCGCAGATCATAAAGTAGTATTGGTAATGCTGATAGATACCGCTTTGCTGGCGCTGCTGATTCTGCTATGCGTGGTGGGGGATTACCGAGGGGCGTTTTCGATAATGGGCTACTGTATGATATTGCCTTGGGGATTGCTGCTTGTTATACGTTATTTTAAGATAAATGCTTTTTTTAAGGCGGGTATTTGTTCCGTACTCACGGGATTGTTTTTATCGATGGCGGACGTAGTCACAGATATAATAATAAACGGCAGACTTGTTAACACCGCGGGCTTTTGGAATGCCGATCTTTACGTCTGGGAGGGAGATCTCAACAGCAATATAATGTTAATAATACTGCTGACAGGAATTGTGCTGGGGGCGGTTTTTATCGGATGCGGTATTGCTTTGGAGAATAGAAACAAAGAAAAGGGAAGGAAATTATAAAAAATAACGTGTCCTGATATCGGCGCTGCACTCCGGTATCAGGACACAAGTTTTTTGATACTAACACTGTTAACCAATTAAAAATTGGAAAAATGGTTTTTAATTGGTTAACAGTGTTT
>CAJUFF010000007.1:0-18494 GCA_910585505.1 uncultured Ruminiclostridium sp.
ACTTAATATTATAATAGTGAACAAGCGAACAGTCAACACATTTTTTGAAAAATTCGCAAAATTCAAAAATATTCATATAATATTCACTATTTTGTGAATATTATACATTTGTGTGAATAAAAACACTTGACATTATAAAAAAAAACGGTATAATTGAATAAAAGGAAAAAAACGTAAAAAGGAGCTGTTATTATGGCAAAAGAAATCAAAAAAATTATATTGGCATATTCGGGCGGTCTGGATACATCTATTATCATTCCGTGGCTTCATGAAAATTATCCCGGCAGTGAGGTGATATGCGTTGCCGGAAACGTAGGTCAGGACTCGGAGATTGTCGGTCTTGAGGAAAGAGCCAAGAAAACAGGAGCTTCAAAGCTTTATATAGAGGATATACAGGAGGAATTCGTTAACGATTTTATTTTCCCAACGTTAAAGGCGGGAGCGAAATACGAAGGTTATCTTCTTGGTACGTCATTCGCTAGACCTCCCATAGCGAAAAGGCTCGTTGAGATAGCGAGAAAGGAAAACGCGGACGCTATATGCCACGGCTGCACGGGTAAGGGAAACGATCAGGTGCGTTTTGAACTTACAATAAAGGCATTGGCTCCCGATATACAGATAATTGCGCCTTGGAGAATATGGGATATTAGGTCAAGAGAGCAGGAAATTGAGTATGCGGAAGCTCACAATGTTCCCATTAAGATTACAAGAGAGACCAACTATTCCAAGGATATGAACCTCTGGCACCTTTCACACGAGGGTCTTGATCTTGAGGATCCTGCCAACGAGCCTCAGTATAACAAGCCTGGCTTCCTTGAACTGGGCGTTTCCCCCGAAGCGGCGCCGGATAAGCCCACCTACATTACAATCAGCTTTGAAAAGGGAGTACCCGTTGCTCTTGACGGTGAAAAAATTGACGGCGTTACTCTTATAAAAAAGTTGAATAAGATAGGCGGTGAGAACGGTATAGGCTTATTTGACGTAGTAGAAAATCGGCTTGTAGGTATGAAATCAAGAGGTGTTTACGAAACTCCGGGCGGCACTATCCTCTACCACGCTCACGATGTTCTGGAAACCATATGTCTTGACAAGGAAACTCAACATTATAAGGCGGGGCTTGCCTTGAAATATGCCGACTTGGTTTACAACGGACAGTGGTATACACCTTTAAGGGAAGCAATGGACGCTTTTGTCGACAAGACTCAGGAAACCTGCACCGGAGAAGTTAAGCTGAAGCTGTACAAGGGCAATATTATAAACGCGGGCGTTACATCTCCTTATACCCTTTACAGCGAGGACTTCGCTTCTTTCGGCGAGGACGATGTTTACGACCAAAAGGACAGCGCGGGCTTTATTAATCTGTTTGGCCTGCCTATTAAGGTAAAGGCGCTGTTAGACGCGGAAAGAAACAAATAATAATAAAAAACGGGCTAACGCCGAAACGGCGTCAGCCCCCTAAGAGCTTTGAAAACAAAGCTTTTAGGGGACTGAAAAAATATAAAACAAGAGGTTAAGCTTATGGCAATGATGTGGGCAGGCAGATTTTCAAAAGAGGTAGACAGCAAGGTGAACGCTTTTAACTCCTCTATCTCCTTTGACGGCAGAATGTACGGACATGATATAATCGGAAGCATAGCTCACGCGACGATGCTGGGCAAATGCGGCATTATTTCCATGGAGGACAGTGAAGCGCTGGTTGCGGAGCTGAAAAATGTGCTCAAAGAAATTGACGAGGGGAAATTACAGCTTGATATGAACGCAGAGGATATTCATATGTTCATAGAAAGCGTACTGACGGAAAGGCTCGGAGAGACGGGCAAAAGGCTTCACACCGCCCGTTCACGCAATGATCAGGTCGCATTGGATATCCGCCTGTATCTCCGCGATGAGACAGAGGAGATAAAATCACTGCTGAAAAATATGATAAATGTTCTTTGCGATATTGCTGAAAAGCATACGGATACCGTGATGCCGGGATACACTCATTTGCAGAGAGCGCAGCCTATTACATTTGCCCATCATATTATGGCTTATGCTCAGATGTTTTTAAGGGATATTGACAGGCTTAATGACGTGGAAAAGCGAATGAATCAGTGTCCTTTGGGCAGCGGCGCTTTGGCGGGCACTACCTATCCGATTGACAGGGACTTTACCGCCGAGCTGCTGCGATTCAGCAGTGCTACGGTAAATTCGCTTGACGGAGTTTCCGACAGAGATTTCTGTATAGAGCTGGCAAGCGCCATATCGCTTATTATGACTCATCTTTCAAGGTTTTCCGAGGAAATAATTTTATGGTGCAGCTGGGAATTTAAGTTTATAGAGCTTGACGACGCTTATGCCACAGGATCCAGCATAATGCCGCAAAAGAAAAATCCCGATGTTACGGAACTTATAAGGGGAAAGTGCGCTCGTGTTATAGGGGACAATATGAACCTTCTGACTATGATGAAGGGGCTGCCTTTAGCGTACAACAAGGATATGCAGGAGGATAAGGAGGCTGTTTTTGATGCAGTTGACAATGTAAAGCTCTGTTTATCCACTTTTATACCCTTGCTTGAAACAATGTCCGTTTATAGGGAAAATATGAGAAACGCTGCGGCCAAAGGCTTCATAAACGCCACCGACTGTGCTGATTACCTTGTCAAAAAGGGAATGGCCTTTAGGGACGCTTACAAGATAACCGGAGGGCTGGTTGCCCTTTGCATAGAAAAAAAGACCGATTTGGAGCATCTTCCTATTGAAGATTATAAAAGCAGAAGTGAATTGTTTGACAATGACGTATATGAATCTATAAGCCTTGATACCTGCGTCAATATGAGAAGCTCCAAGGGCGGACCATCTCCCGAAAGTGTCAGGGAACAGATAAATCACACAAAAAAGACTCTTAACAAGTTGTTACATTCCGCACACAATTATGTTACATGAAGTTAACGGGTAAAGCGTATGTTCTACGAGGATCTTATTCACGATTTTGCGGAGAAAGCGCAAATAATTCTTGAAGGTAAGCTTACCGGAGTATATCTGCATGGGTCTATGGCTATGGGATGTTTTAATCCGGATAAAAGCGATATTGACCTAATAGCGGTTATTGATAAAGATATTTCCGTTTTACAGAAGCTTATGCTTATGAATGAAATTGTGTACGTGAATCAATACGCGCCTCCAAAGGGAATAGAGATAAGTTTAGTTAAACGTGAATACTGTAAGCCGTTTGTTTATCCCACGCCATTTGAGCTTCACTTTTCTCCCGTTCATCTGGAACTGTACAGACGATCGCCTGACGATTATGTAAAGGATATGAATGGAACGGATAAGGATCTTGCGGCGCATTTCACCGTTATCAACAACTACGGAAAGGTTATTTGCGGCGAGGTGATAAGTACGGTCTTTGGAAAAGTTCCTGAGGAATATTATTTGGACAGCGTATATTATGATTTGAAAAACGCTCCTTCGGATATTCTGACCGATCCCGTTTATGTAATCCTTAATCTATGCCGTACATTAGCATACGTTAATGATAATAAGTTCTGTTCAAAAGCAGAGGGAGGACGTTATGCGGCGGAAAAGCTGGAGTCTCCCGCCGATATTGATATTATCACTGAAGCTCTTGAATGTTATTCTTCTGACAGGATTATGACTTTAGACAGGGAATCGGCCGTTGGATTTGCGGAAAGGTTCCTGAAAATGATTTTTGACGGAAAGGGAGGATTATTTTGACTGATTATATTTATATGTACGGTATGATAATATCCACCGAGGCTTTTTTACTGAGCGGCGAATTTCCCTCAGCTGACGGATACGGAGAAATAAAGGAAAAATACCATTTTATAGGCGGTGAAACGGGTACCGCATGTGCAGTTCTTGTTTCCTTGGGCTGTCCTTTAAAGCTTGGGGGTACTTATATTGGAAATATCAACAGAAGTATTATCAGAGATTATTTTTGCGATAAGAATGCCGATCTAAGCGAACTTAAGGATAAAGACTTTGACGGAATAGTCGACTGGGTAATAATAGACGGAAAAACAAGAACCGCCTTCGGCGAATGGCGGAAGCATTACGGTCAAAAGGAACCTTTCTATGAAAAGCCCTGTGAGGATTCAATAAAAAACGCGGTCTGCTGTGGGATTGATCCGTATTTTTATCCGGATATTTCCTCGGAGCTTTGTGTAAAGTGGAGGAAGCCTTATGTTACTATAGATTGCCCATATGACAGTCTGATAAACAAATACTGCGCGATAAACGCGGTGTCACATCAGTACCTTGCTCAGATCTATCCCGATGTGGATTTTGAAACGCTGTTTAAGCTTTACACTGATAATACAGACGGACTTGTAATTTTTACAAGGGGGGAAAAAGAGCTTATCTACGGAAGAAAGGGTCAGTCGCCGAGATACTTTAAACCGTACTCTCTTAATATAGTTTCCACCTTAGGCGCCGGAGACAGCTTTAAGGCGGGCGTCATATATGCCCTGTACAATAAAATGAGCGATGAGGACACGGTAAAATACGCAAGCGCGGCGGCGGGAATCGCCTGTACCAAATTTCCGATCGCACAAAATACTCCCACAACGGAGGAGATTGAAAGGCTGATAAAAACAAGATAAAAAGGAGTAAGAAATTGACAAAGGTATTTATTGACGGTCAGGAAGGAACTACGGGTCTTAAAATTTATGAAAGGTTTTCCGGCCGCGCCGACATTGAACTGATACAAATTGACGAGGATAAGAGAAAGGATCCGCAGGAAAGAAAAAAACTGATAAATTCTTCGGATTTCACTTTTCTGTGTCTGCCCGACGCGGCGGCGACCGAAGCGGTATCGCTGGTTGAAAACCCGAATGTGAGGATAATAGACGCTTCCACCGCTCACCGAACAAATCCCGATTGGGCATACGGATTTCCCGAATTGTCACCCGCGTATCGTGATAAAATAAAAAATTCAAAGCGTGTAGCGGTTCCCGGTTGTTATGCGGGAGGGTTTATTTCACTGGTGTATCCGTTGGTGTCCAACGGTTTTATTGCTCCCGATTATCCCGTGACGTGCTATGCGGTTTCCGGCTACAGCGGAGCCGGGAAAAAAGCCATCGCGGTATATGAAAGTAAAGATAAGCCTTATGAATTCAAAAGCCCCCGCCAATACGCACTGACACAGCAGCATAAGCATCTTCCCGAAATGCAGCAGATATGCGGTCTGGCGGAAAAGCCGATTTTTATTCCTTTGGTTTGTGATTATTACAGCGGAATGGCGGTAACCGTGCCGTTGTTTCCTAAGCTTATGAAGAAGCGATATACTCCGGATAACGTGGTGGAAATGCTTAAAAAACATTACAAAGATCAGCCTATGATAAAGGTCTATGATTTTATGGGCGAAGAGGAATTGTCCGACGGCTTTTTGCCCGCCAATACCTTAAGCGGTAAAAATTATATGGAAATATTTGCATACGGCTGTGAAAACAGAATCGTCCTGACGTCGCGGCTTGACAATCTGGGAAAGGGCGCAAGCGGAGCGGCCGTGCAGTGTCTTAATATTATGATGGGGATAGATGAAACGACCGGGCTTTTATAGTTTTATTTTATATGTAAGCCAATAATAAAATTTTTAAAAATAAATTGATTTTATTGTATGTACAGGTGATCAAAGTGATTGGTTATGTTATATTTTGGGAAAGCGAATATGTAAAAAAGCTTGAGGAACATAATGACAGAGGGCCGATAAAGGTAATTTACGGAAGTAAATATGTAGTAATGCCCGATCTTTCCATGGTAAATATCGGGGATATCATATATACGGTATCCGTTTTGGAGAACAAGCTTTGCGTAATGGCAAGACTTCCGGTTGAGAAAATAGAAGCATCTTTTGAATATTTGTACCGTGAGCTTAGTTATGTAGACAGCGTTCCTATTCCCGATGGAACGGCGATAGTTTCTCAGGAGGAACTTGGAAAATTCGCGGTTTTCAGTGACGGAATGGGCTATCTTTCCTCAAGGGGAGCGCATATATCCTGTGTTGCGGCAATACCGAGGACGGTCACCAGAATTATTGACAAGGACAAATTGCCGTATATTCCCCATCTATTTCATCAGGAGCCGATAACCCGCGGTGCGGAAACGGCGCTCAGCGGGGAGCACGGTTCCGAAATATATCCCCGCACGGTATCCGAAGAGGTTCTGCCCATGTTAAAATTCGGTTGGCCTTTGAGGAAACAAAGGGCGCTTTCCATGAGAAACGGCGTGCCGGATCCTTGTTCGTTTAGGGGCTACGTCAGAAGAATGAACGATTTTACTTTTGAATATTTGGACAGCTTATTTTAAAAAACAGAATGCGAAAGGGACAACTTAAAAATGAAAAATAAAAATATGACCGAACAGTTTATAAATGACGGCGGTTTTAAAGGATATACCTTTATAGAAGGCGGAGTGTGCGCGGCTAAGGGATTTAAAGCCGCGGGAGTAAACGCGCACATTAAGGCAAATTCTCAAAAAAACGATATGGCTTTGATATATTGCGATAAAATATGTAATGCCGCCGCTTTGTATACTCAAAATAAAGTCAAGGGAGCTCCTATTGTCGTTACAAAGCGTCACCTTGCGGACGGAAGGGCGCAGGCGGTGATCGTTAACTCAGGAAACGCCAACACCTGCAATTCCAACGGTATCGAGATTGCGGAGGGCGCCTGTGAGCTTACCGCAAAGGCGTTGGACATCTCGTCTGAGGACGTTATTGTAGCTTCAACGGGAGTAATAGGACAAAAGCTGTCCTTGGAGCCTTTTGAAAAAAATATACCGATATTAAAGGAAATGCTTTCCGAAAACGGTTATAATGACGCCTGCACCGCTATAATGACCACCGATACACGTCAAAAGCAGTTTGCTGTTGAGTTTAAGTTGGGCGATAAGATTTGCCGTCTTGGCGGAATGAGCAAGGGCAGCGGTATGATAAATCCCAACATGGCCACTATGCTCGCCTTTATCACCACCGACGTGAAAATATCCTCCGAGATGCTTCACAGCGCGTTAAAGCAGATTAACGCAATTACCTATAATATGGTGAGCGTTGACGGCGACACTTCCACCAACGATATGGTAACTCTTTTGTCATCGGGATACGCCGATAATAGTGAGATAACCGAATTTAACGAAGATTATAACATTTTTATTTATGCTCTTCATGCGGTTATGATGAATCTCGCGAGAGAAACCGCCCGTGACGGAGAGGGCGCTTCAAAGCTTATAACCTGTGTTGTAAAGAATGCGGATACCGAAGAAACTGCGAAGGCAACCGCACTTTCCGTTGTTAACAGTCCTCTTCTGAAAACGGCTGTTTCGGCGGCCGATGCCAACTGGGGGCGCGTTATGTGCGCCATTGGCTATGCCGACGCGGATTTCGACGTTTCAAGAGTCTCCGTTGATTTTGCTTCCAGAGCCGGCGAAGTGCGTGTATGCGAAAACGGCGTAGGAGTTGATTTTTCTGAGGACGAGGCATATAAAATACTTTCCGAAGAAGAAGTTATTATAATTATTGATTTGCATTCGGGAGATAATCCCGCCGTGGCATGGGGCTGTGACCTTACCTATGACTATGTTAAGATAAACGCGGAGTACAGGAGCTGAACAAATGATTTGTTCGTAAAAAATAGAAGTAACCAAAAAATAATCCGAAGGGAATACGCGGAATGAAAAAAGACAGAGCAGAAATTTTAAGCGACGCTTTACCTTATATACAGCAGTATGCTGGAAAGACCGTGGTTGTTAAATACGGAGGCAACGCCATGACCAACGCCGCCTTGAAACAGGCGGTAATGTCGGATATTGTATTGTTGTCGTTGGTGGGAATACGTATTGTTTTGGTACACGGCGGAGGTCCCGAAATAAACGCCATGCTCGAAAGAGTAGGGAAAGAAAGTAAATTCATAAACGGACTTCGCCATACCGATAAGGAAACAATGGATATAGTTCAGATGGTGCTTTGCGGTAAAGTTAATAAAGATCTGGTGGATTTGCTTCATCTTCATAAGGGTAAGGCGGTAGGTCTTTGCGGACTCGACGGCCATCTTATAGAGGCTGAACAAAAGGACGAGGGCTTGGGATTTGTGGGTGAAATAACCTCGGTGAATCCTCAGATTATTCATGATGTTCTCGATAAAGGATATATACCCGTTATATCTACGGTAGCATCGGGAGTGAACGGCGAGGTGTATAATATCAACGCAGACACCGCCGCCGCGCGTATCGCCGCAGAGGTAAAGGCGGCCAATCTTATTCTTATGACCGATATAGTAGGACTTCTTGAGGATAAGGACGATGAAAATACTCTTATTTATTCGGTGGGAGTGAGTGAGGTTCCCTATCTGAAGAAGCAGGGAATAGTCAGCGGAGGAATGATTCCAAAGATAGATTGCTGTGTAGAGGCGGTAAGGCGAGGCGTGCCAAAAGCCAATATAATAGACGGCAGAATACCCCACTCGATTCTGATAGAGCTGCTCACCAACGAGGGTGCGGGAACAATGATAGTGAACTGAGAGCGTATATTCATAGAATATTGTACGCGTTTTTTCGGCAAATCCGATGGTCACGATGGCATTGAAATACGTCCAGTATTTCTCAGGCTTTTCAGCCTTCTTCTCGTCAGAATTTGCTCTAAAATCCGCGTACAAATCCTATGAATACAAGCTCTATGATAAAAAGGGAGATAAAATGGACACAATAGAAAAATTTGACGGCAATATAATGCACACCTACGGCAGATATCCCGTCGTAATGGAAAAAGGCGTGAAAGAAACAGCCACCGACGAAAACGGAAAAAACTATATTGATTTCGGAAGCGGTATAGGTACAAATTCATTGGGATACTGTAACGAAAATTGGGTAAAAGCGGTATGCGATCAGGTAAAGACGATTCAACACACATCCAACTACTATTATACAAAGGTTCAGGCGGATTTCGCGGAGCGGTTAAACAAAATCACCGGCTATTCTGCGGCGTTTTTCGGCAACAGCGGCGCGGAAGCCAACGAGTGCGCCATCAAGCTTGCCAGAAAATACAGCTTTGATAAGTACGGCAAGGGCAGACATAATATAATTACTTTAAAAAACAGCTTTCACGGCAGAACTCTCTGCACTCTTTCCGCAACGGGGCAGGACGTTTTTCACAATTACTTTTTTCCTTTTGTTGAGGGCTTCAGATATGTCGAAGCCAATAATATTGACGAATTGAAAGAAAATCTTGACGATACGGTATGTGCGGTAATGTTTGAATATATTCAGGGCGAAGGCGGAGTTGTGCCGTTAAATCGGGATTTTGTTGACGCGGTGTTTGAACTTTGCGGACAAAATGACATACTTACGATTGCCGACGAGGTTCAGACGGGAGTAGGAAGAACCGGACGCTATTTGGCGGGGCAAAGCTACGGCTATAGGGCGAACGTTACAACGCTTGCGAAGGGAATTGCAGGTGGTCTCCCTATGGGAGTGTGTCTTGCAGACGAAAAGTGTAAGGACGTTCTGGGAAAGGGAACACACGGTTCCACCTTTGGCGGCAATCCCATAGCCTGCGCGGGAGGAAAAGCGGTGCTTGACCATATTGAAAATACAGATTGTCTGGAACAAGTAAGGGAAAAGGGCGAATATTTAAAAAACAAACTGATGCAAATTCCCGAAATTGTAAAGATCGACGGTATGGGTCTTATGTTGGGAGCGGAGCTTAAGGGAAAAAAAGCCGCGGAAATGGCAAAATCTGCCCTCGATAACGGCCTTCTGGTGCTTACGGCAAAAGATCGGCTTCGTTTTCTGCCTCCACTCACGATTTCTTATGAGGAAATTGACAAGGGTGTCGAAATATTGAAAAAAATATTGGATTAAAAGTTTATTTAGGAGAAAATACGAAATGCTTGAAACAAAGGATCTTATTTTAGACAAAGCAAAGTTTTCGGATTGGGAGGGAATATATAGGAATGTTTGGTCACAGCCGGAAAGTGCCAGATATATGATGTGGAACATTTCCGATAATGAGGAAAAAGCAAAAATCCGGATTCAGAAAACCATAGACTGGCAAAAGGAGCATGACACCTATTTTGTTTACGAAAAGTTGAGCGGTGAACCGATAGGTTTTGCCGGCGTGGAGAAGCTGGGTGCGGAGATCTGCGGTGAAACGGGAATATGCTTTGGTCCCAAGTATACCCGAAAGGGGTACGGCAGACAGATTTTAAGTGCGCTTATTCAGTATTCCAAGGAAAAATACGGCGCTAATGAATTTATTTATCAGACACGTGAGGAAAACGTTCCTTCCGTAAAATTGGCGGAAGCTTTTGGATTTGAACGTATCGGTTCGGAAATAAAAATCGACGAACGCGACGGTCACAGCTATAATTATTTAAAATACAGCCTAAAAATATGATTTGTGAAAGGAAAATAATTTTATGAAGCACTTATTGAAGATGATGGATCTGTCCGCCGAGGAAATAATAGAGATACTAAATCTGGCGGATCAGCTGAAATATGAGCAGAAGCATGGCATACCGCATAATCATCTAAAGGGAAAGACATTGGGAATGATTTTTGAAAAAGCGTCCACTAGAACACGGGTAAGCTTTGAAACGGGTATGTATCAGTTGGGAGGATATCCGCTGTTTCTGTCCTCAAACGAAATGCAGATAGGTAGGGGGGAGCCGGTAGAGGATACCGCAAGGGTGCTTTCCAGATATCTTGATGGCATTATGATAAGGACATTTAAGCAGGAGGAGGTTGAGAAGCTTGCGGAGTACGGCAATATTCCCATTATTAACGGGCTTACCGACTATTGCCATCCTTGTCAGGTGCTTGCCGATCTTCTTACCGTAAGGGAATACAAAAACAAGCTTAACGGTCTCAATATGTGCTATATCGGCGACGGCAACAATATGGCCAATTCTCTTATAGTGGGTTGCCTTAAGGTGGGAATGAATGTTTCCGTTGCTTGTCCCGATGGATATCATCCCGATAAAACCGTTCTGGATTTTACAAAGGATTATAAGAATTTCAGGCTTACAAGCAGTCCCAAGGAAGCCGCGGAAAACGCAGACGTATTGTTTACGGACGTATGGGCTTCTATGGGACAGGAGGGCGAGGCGGAAAAGAGGAAAATCGCCTTCAAATGCTATCAGATAAACGATGAAATTATGTCCGTCGCTCACGGAGACTCTATGGTATTACACTGCCTGCCTGCGCATCGTGAAGAGGAAATAACCGCAAAAGTATTTGAAGAGCACGCCAATGAGATATTTGACGAGGCGGAAAACAGGCTTCATGCTCAGAAGGCTGTAATGGTTAAGCTTATGGGCTGAAAATTATAAGAGCATGATATAAACAGGCTGCTAACCGCCGCTCAAGGAACAGAAAATGAAATCTGTTTTTGTTCTTTGAGCGGCGGTTTTTTACCATTTACTGCCTGTTTATTGCCGTTTATATATCTATTTATACCGATTATCGCAAATCAGTTGATTCAATTGTTTATTTGTTTTATAATATACTTATCGAAGCGGAAGGAGGTGAAGAACAGTGAATATTGAAATAAAAATCGACTCTTCATGCATTGATCCCAAAATAATAATTATGACGGCTTCGGTTACGGAAAAGGTGAATAATATCCTTAAAATACTTTCCGAGGATACTCCGCGGATGATTACCGGAATAAAGGAAGACAAAGCGGAAATTTTGGATAAGCCGGAAATCATACGAATATACTCGGATAAGGGAAAAACGGTATGCGCTGCCGAAAAAGGCACATATATTATAAAACGCAGACTTTACGAAATTGAAGACCTGTTAAGCGGCGATTCGTTCGTGCGTATATCCAATTCGGAAATTATCAACCTTAAAAAGGTAAACAATTTTGATATGAGCTTTGCGGGCACAATTTGCGTCAAGCTTTCAAACGGGGAGAAAGTGTATGTGTCAAGACGATATGTATCCAAAATCAAAAAAATCTTAGGTTTATAGCATGGAAAGGAACAATATATGAAAAAACAAATATTTACACGCGCACTTCTGGGTTTTCCTTTGGGTGTGGCTGTCGGTTACATTATAACGATAGCTGTTTCATTGATTTGGGCGGATGGATATTACACACCGTGTGTTCCGGAGCTTAAGGAACTTATGGGTAGTGAAATAAATGCCGTTATGCTGCAAGCTCTGCTTTCCGGTCTGTTGGGAGCGGGATTCGGCGGCGGTTCGATAATATGGGAGCTTGATAATTGGAGTCTTGTAAAGCAAACCGGGATATATTTTCTGATTATTTCCTCTTTAATGCTTCCGGTGGCTTATTTTACTTATTGGATGGAGCACAGCACGGCGGGATTTTTAAGCTATTTCGGAATTTTCGTATTGATTTTTACAGGCATATGGATTTTCCAATTTTTTACTGGTAAACGCAATGTAAAAAAATTAAACGCAGGTTTAAATAACATAAAAATGGGGGATGGAAAGTAATAAAAACGGTACGGAGCAGCAATTGGCTTTTCCGTACCGTTTTTGAATATATGCTCTTATTCTTGGAAGCATAGCACAGTTAGCGACTGATACAAAATTTTCGATTTTGCAATCGAACGTTAATATTAAAATTTCTTCGCTTCCTTAAATACCACTGTTTTTGTAAAGGGATTGTACACTATTCCTTTACAGTCTTCGCCGAAAAAGGCGTATTCGCTTTGATTCAGCAAAGGAATAAATACCGCCGAATCAATTATTTTCCGTTCCGCCAGATAGTAAAGCTCCGCGCTTTCTTTTTCTGAAGCCGAAATTTCCGCTTTTGAAAGCAATTCGTTAAAGCTCGGATCGCTGTATCCGCTGTAATTGGATCCGCCGGAGGAAGAAAAAGAAGACAGATAAGAATAGGGGCTGTTGAAATTTCCCGATATATCGGCGACAATAAAGTCAAAATCACCGCTTTGGAGCACACGGTCATGATCCGTGTCGGAAAGGCGTTTTATGTTGCAGTAAAAATTCAGTTCCGACTGCCACATCTGCGATATGTCGGAAATATATTCGAAAATTACATCATCGTCGGGAACATATATGGTAAGTCCGGACCATGAGTTTTTGCTTACGCTTTCCAAGGCCATTTCAAGAGTGCTTTTAGCAAGCTTACTGTCATATGGCAGATAACATTCCTTATCCGCGAGCTTTCGGTAATATTCCTCGCCTATATTTATCGCGTTGGGAACGATTCCCTTTGCCTTGCGGTAACCGACGGTGCTTATTTCGGAAAGCTCTCTTTGAATACTGTACGCTAAAGCCTGTCTCAGGTTTTCGTTTGCAAACGAACCGCTTTTTGTGTTAAAAAGCACGCCCCAAATACGTGTTTCGCTTTCGGTGTTTTTATATCCTGAGTTCAAAAGCTGTATGGCTTCCGATCCGGATGTGATGTATACATGACTTTGTTCATTCAAAAAATTCTGATAACTGTCGTCTTCCTCAATGAAAAAATTAAGTCCGTGGGGGGAAATGGCGCCGTTTTCGTTATTTTTTATGTTAGCTCTCATTATAATATTATTATTGTCGCTGCTCCAGCGGTCGTAGCTCCAGCGATAAAGATAAAAAGCGCCGTTGGAGGCTACGCTGCCTCCGTAGAGTCCGTACTTTCCGTTTGAATTTTCGTAAAACTCACGGTTGCAAGGCATAGCCGGGACGGTGGTGAGCATTACGGGAAATGATGGATTGGGAGAATCCAGGGTGATTTCCAAAGTTTTGTCGTCAAGCGCTTTAACGCCTAATTCCGATAAATCCTCAATAATTCCTTTGTTGATTTTTTCCGAATTTTTTATACAGAAGAAGCTGCTGGCGTTTTTTGATTTGGTGGAGGGACGAAAAAGACGCTGAAAAGCAAATACAAAGTCATGAGCAGTGCAGGGAGCTTCAAATTCATCTCCGTCATACCAGTATATATTGTCTCGCAGATCAAAGGTGTAGGTTAATCCGTCCTCGCTTACTGCATAACTTTCCGCTGCTGCGCTTTGAAGATTTCCCTCGTTGTCCACTCTTAAAAGTCCCTCAAACATATTTGCGATTATTTCATATGAGGCGCTGTCGGTTGCTGTCTGAGGGTCTAATGTAACGGGATTTGCGGCAATATCGTACTTAAAGATATACCCTCTGCCGTCATTCTTTTTGCATGAGGAAATCAGCGGCAGCATTACCGTGACAATTAACAAAGCCGCATTTTTAACTGTTTTTTTAAATTTCAATTTCCACCGCACTCCCTTGCTTAAGACTTTCTTGTACATCTATTGTGCGCTGGTTTGAGCTTCCCTTATATTTAAGCTCAAGACTGCGGAGGCTAAGGTCGAATTTTCCGTCAATCAATATATCGAGACAGCATAAAAAGTCCATGATAAACTTATCCTTCTTCGACATTTCAATAAGCGTCTCAAACTTATAGCCTGTGAACGCCATAAGATGATAGTTGAGTTCCTTGAGCTTTTTAGCCGTATAAGCGCAGGGTTCGGGCTGACAAAACGGTTCTCCTCCCGAAAATGTCACTCCCGAGGTGAGCTTGTTTTTCCGTATTTTTTCTATTATTTTGTCACAGTCGGCGTATCTTCCTCCAGTGAAATCATGTGTCTGGGGATTGTGGCAGCCTTCGCAGTGATGAGGACAGCCTTGTGTAAATATCGTAAAGCGAAAGCCCGGTCCGTCGACTATGGAGTCGGCTACCAAGCCCGCGAGTTTGATTTTCATTTGTTTTTTCCTTCCTTTTGCTCAAACAACTTTTCGGCGTATTCGAATTTAACTTTATCAATGGTTTTCCCGCCTATTCCAAAGCACTTATCTGGTAATTCCTTTATTGTGACGGAAAAAAATTTCTGCGGTATATTCATTATTTCGGATGATACTTCTGTAAGCTTTTGAATAAGCAGTTCTTTCTGCTGTTCTGTAAGTATTCCGCTTTCAACCGATATGTAAGGCATTTTATTTCTCCTTTGTCTTTTTTGTTTTCCATAATAAAGTATACCTTTTATTTTATATTATGTCAATTACAAAAAGGTTACAATTTTATAAAATTTTTTAAAAAACACTGCTCAATTTTTGCCGTTCTACTTTGCAGTCGGAAATTTTGTCAAAAATATTAGGTTAAAGGATATTGTAAATATGACGCATAAAGCAGGTTTTCAAGTAGAATTTTGCAATTTGTTCAAGAATCGGATATAGGCAGTGCCGGTTGAGCGCTGTTAAACACTTACATTGTCTGAAAAATCATTATATAAGTTGGACTTCTAAGCATACATAGTGTTTTCCGGGCTCATTTACGATTCTTGTTCCGGTGATTCTGTATGAAGTGTCGCGTGCCAAAAGTATTTCCGGCTCGGTTCGAGTATGCTTCAGCTCTGAGTAACCCCTGAGGTCGATAAAAGAAACGTTTGGAGAAGGCGTTATTTCCAGAAGGATTCCTTTGTTTCCGCCGGATGCGTAATTTTCGGCGCATCTTTTTATATCGGATGTTGAGGTGTACGCTTTCCATCTTCTTGTTTTCCCGTCTATCAGAGACGAAAGCCTATCTGTGGTTTTTTTGCCGAATTCGTCCGGTCCCGTTCCACGGTAAAGCACCGGAAAGTGGCTTAATACATCCGGTACCATTCTGCTGTCAATACTTCTTATGATATTTTCCAATTTTTCTATTTGGGTATGTGTAAGAACCATACCGTTAGGCAGATGTGTGGGCGGAACTCCTTTTATTTTCCTGAGATATTGGTTGACAGCCTTATAATCACCGTTTTTGTAAACCTTTATACCGTAATTGGGATATGGCATTTTAACAGCTCCTTTCGCTTTGGAATCTGCCTCCACATGATACTGCACGCATTTTGTGAAGATAGATTCTTACTTTTTGTGCTCGAATTTTTATTGTTAAAGCATATGAAAAATATTTTTGTAATATGCAGAAGTTGTCCTACATATATATTAGCATAATAAAAAGGACAATCATTAAGAGCCTGTTTTTTATACATATACTATGAGCTTTTTCGTAAAACTTTGCCGATAACTTGTTATTGACAAAATTTGATTGAAAACTCATGAAGGAATCTTGTTAAAACAGGCTCTGTACCAATCTGCGGTAAAAAGAAAGGAAGTTTCGAAATGAGGAAAAATAACGAAAACAAAAACGAATTTACTCTTTCTGATGTTATAAGAGGTATACAGCACTGTGTAAATTCAAGCGTTGAGATAGCCGAACAGCACTATATAAAAACGATGGAAAAGTTTTTTTATAATGACGGAACACCGGTTACCAAGACAATTAATATAAACGAAAATTCACAGATAGAAGTGCCGTTGATCTGTTTAAGTAATCACGGAAGCCTCGATTTTGAGGAAATGCGGATAAAAACAAAGATGAGTATAGACAATATACGCGAAAAATCTGTTGAAAACGAACTTATGTCTGCTTCGGATGAGCATGGCGAATTTACGCGCGGATCATTTTCGGTTTCATTGGGGAGTGTACATAAGGACAACAACGAAGCGTCGTTGGCGGAAATTGAAATGGTATTCAAGCGGAACGATCCTCCCGAAGCACTATCAAGGGTTATTGATTATATCAATAATATGATCAAAATTAAAGAAAACGAGGATTAACAATCTTTGGTTAATGTATAGATAAATAATATGGATGACCAAAGATTAGTGCTTAGCATGCAATCTTTAATCGAGTCTATAACTTGATTAAAGATTGGCATAAGCTATTTTTATCCTCGGAATTAAAGCGGCGTTTTGCCCCTTTAAGAAAGGAAGAAATCTATGAATCATGAAATCGTAAGCGGAATCGTAAACTCTTTGCCCATCGAAAAGATGGTTGCCGCGCCTTTAGTTGCGGCCGTAAAAGCCCAAAGTGAAATGAGCCTGTCGCTCGCTCATTTTATTCAGGACGTAGGTATTGACAAAGACGGCAACATGCGTATGGTTACTCTGAAGTATGAGGAATCATCGTCCGATCCTTCAACTCCTGGTCAGACCCGTTATATTCAGGCTCCGTTCCTCGCTATGACCGGACTTCCGAATCTGGCGGTTGAAAGTGCGGATATTTCCTTTGATCTTGAGGTCAACACTGCGGAGGAAGATAAGAACATAAATAAGGAAGACGCCAATATAACTACAGAGTATAAATCATGGTGGAGCCCCGTTACCGCGAAATTCACGGGTAACGTTACACATAGCAGTGAACAGACAAGGAGCACCGACACAAGAGCGAAATACACCTTTAACATTTCCGCCCGAAAGCAGGGTACTCCCGAAGCGTTTTCAAGAATAATAGACGCCATTACAAATACCGTAGCAAATCCTACCGCCAATAAACCTGCAAATGACAAACCTCTGATAGAAGAAAAATCCGGAGGCGGAGGAGATAAAGAGAAATAATCCTATAGCCTCTTGATATTTTTTCGGAATAAGAGCCTGTCCACATAGGAATGGTTCTATATCACAGACGACTATTACAAATTAAATTTTGATATTATGCCGGAGTAATAAGCTTCGGCATAATTTTATAGAGGCTGTTGTGAAAAGGTATTGTTACAATCGGATATTATCAGATCAAATTTATAAAGAAAATGAAACAGATGTATATGGAAGGATTTTGAACAATACTTTACAAAACCAGGAAAATATGTTATAATAACCCCAGATAGCGGAAAGAGGAAGAATTTTTTTAACGTCTGAGAACATTTTACCGTTTTATAGGAATCGCTCCCTGCGGTCGCTCCTTTTATGTTATAATATTCATTAATCCACCAATGAAGCTTTATCGGCAATACTTGCCGCAAATAAAAAATCTCTGCGTCAAAAATGTTGGCAATATCGCATATTGTTTTTTGTTTCCGTATGAGGATAGAAGTTAAATAAATATTTACGTATTTTTATGCCTGATATTTTAAGGCGGAAAGTTTTGGTAAAGTTTTAAAAAAACTGTTGACTTTTCGATAAAAATATTATATAATATACTTGCATTGAAATTTATGCGGATTTAGCTCATCCGGTAGAGCATCGGCTTCCCAAGCCGAATGGGCGGGTTCGAGTCCCGTAATCCGCTCCAAAAACAAAAAACCTAAATCCGCATTATGACCGCAATTTTATCATAATGCGGATTTCTCATTCACAAAAAATCCCTTTAAAATTTTATAATAAGAAAAAATAATAAATAAAAGACAAATTTAAATTTATTTTAAAAATATATGTTAGGCAATACATAGGAGTGAAAGGAACTTTTAAAAATGTTTGAAGTAAAAGACAGTTTTTATCTGAATAATAAGCCCTTTAAGGTAATTTCCGGCGCTCTTCACTATTTTCGAACTCTTCCCGGATACTGGGAGGATCGCTTGAAAAAGCTTAAGGCAATGGGTTGCAACACTGTGGAAACCTATATACCATGGAATTTTCACGAGCCGAAAAAAGGCGAATTTCACTGGGACGGTATGAGGGACATATGCCGTTTTATAGAGATCGCCGAAGAAATCGGACTTTATATGATAATA